>CAKZMG010000206.1 GCA_937128235.1 uncultured Verrucomicrobiales bacterium | reverse complement strand
CCTAAGTATGTTTACTTCCTGCGTCGCAGGATGAGAGCAAGTCCTCCGAGCCCAAGAAGAGCTGTGGAAGATGGCTCAGGAACGGCTGTGGCAGTAGCTGTACTGCCAGAGAATGTGAATAAGGTATCTATGTTAGCTGCTGTAACTTCTATTCCATTTACAAGGATGTTACCTGCACCATTGTTTGCAGATATTTGCTCATCGAACTCAGCGCGGTTAGTCAGTGTGAGCTGTCCGCCTTCTGATAATAGAATACGGGATAGTTCTGTTTGGCTGTTCAATCCGTCACCACCACCACGGATATTGAGGCTGCTAGTTCCATCAATGACGATATCTACTCCTACATTTAGGAATTGAATGTCAGCACTAGATCCGTTGGTAAGGTTCACGGTCATAGGAGCGTTAACGCGAGGACTCCCAGCACCGTCATCTAAGCTCTGAAATCCACCTGTGCCAGTAATTTCTAGTGTAGTATTGTCTAGTGTTAGAAAATGGCCATCGCCTAACCCTAAGTAGCCAAAGCCAGCTGTGGCACCTGAAACAGTGGCGTTTGATATTGTTAGATCTTCAAAAATGAAGAAATCAGGGTCAATCAATGCAGTGCCATTTACGGCTCCAGAGAAGTCCCAGTTAGAATCTTCAAAGAGGTCATTATCTGTTGCACCTGTCCAGGAAACAACGGCTTGGCTGTTTAAGATAGCGGCAGCTGTAATAGCTGCGTAGCTGATTATTTGTTTCTTATTCATTATTAATTGTGTGTTTGGTTTTCAATAAGGTTCGAGTTTTAAATTAACACTCATTTTTGCTTACGGAAACTTCTGGCAACCTTATTCATTTATATTGTATAATTTATGAAATAATGACTCAGAGTGTCAATATTTTTGTAGAATAGGACATTTCGGCAGCAGGTTCCTTAGAGCTTTTCTCGTCAAAGTATGCTAGTTGATGCATTCATGAAAATTAACTGATTTTATAAATGATTGAATTGATGCAAATTAGTTGCATTAAATAATTGACTTATTGCACATTAGTTGCGTTAGTGAGGTCATGACATTAGCCTATACATCGATCACATTAGCCGCGCTTACATTCAGTGCTCATATTCTAACAGCCGCGCCAGACTTCGCTTTGACTATTCATGGGAATGCTACAGCTGGTATTACAGATGATAGTCATCAGCGCACTGGAATCCACGCGCATGACCCGAATAACGACTATAATCTCCAGGGAATAGACCTAGGTCTGAGTATGCGAGCGAATGAGTATATAGAGGGGTTCATCAATGCGAATGTGTTCTTAGATCACGAAGACGATGTTGATGGAGAGTGGGAGGAAGGCTTTCTTAAATTTAAAAACTTACCTCTACCAGGCGACGTAGGGACACTGGAGGTAAGGGGAGGTTTCTTTCTGAACAGAGTAGGTGTGGAAAATAATGTGCATCTTCATGGTTGGGAATATGTGAATGCTAATTTATCAACAGGTTTATTTCTTGGTGAAGAGGGGCTGAGAACGCAGGGTGGTGAAGTGAGCTGGGTGAAAGAGTTGAGCACAGGAGATCTCAGTATAAGTGGGAGTTATGGTAAAGCAATGGAGCATGAACATGGGCATGATGAGGAGGAGCACCATGAAGATGAACACGGACACGATGAAGAAAATGAGAGCCGTGAGCTAGCATATTTTAATCATAATCTAGTCACAGCTAGAGCGCAGCTGAGACACAATGCGACTGACTTTTTCCAGCACAGAGTAGGGGTAAGTTTTGCTCATGGTGATAATGGTTACGGAAGAGATACCTCACTTATGGGAGCTGACTATACGTTTATTTGGAGAGAGAATGGACTTGAGAGTGGTGGTAGAGAAATTTCTGCCGGACTAGAGTATTTCCATAGAAATGTAGAGTGGCGAGATGAAGACCATGCCTCGAATACTGGTGACACAGCTCAGCAGTCACTCGCTCTAAAGTCAGCATACGCATGGAATGAAAACTGGAGAGTGGGTGCGAGGTATGAATGGGTAGAAGGAGCTTCTGGTGATGTCTTCGGTATGGAAGAATATCAGCGAGCATCACTAGCTCTCACACACACTAAAAGGTTTAGTGAAGACTGGTCATCAGTAACAAGGCTTCAGCTCAATCATGATAAAATAGGTAAAGACAGCAGTAATAATGCATACTTACAGATAGGCTTCAACTACGGAGGAGCGGAAGTTCGCTAGATATTTTATGGTATCTGAGGCTTGGAGGCTTGAGTCTCGCCAAATAGATTAACGCCTCGTAGGTGAAGGTGCTCTGGACTAGGGCTGTTCAGGGCTATCTTCACGTAGCGGGTAGATACGGTGGTAGCGAGTTTTATTTCCCAGTCGTCTTGGGCTTTGTCGGCTTGCCAAAGTTTATTCCAAGTTTTGGCATCTAGTGAGGTGGAGATGGTGAGAGTGGCTGCGCGCTGCTGGACTCTCCTGCCAGTGCGGTTATAGATTTGCGCTGCTTTGAGAGTGCAGACTTTTTTTAGGTCAATGATGATGGCTGCTTCTTTCTCAGCTTTAGTGTGGAAGGCGAAGCCTGTGGGAGCAAAGTTACCTGAGAAGAGACTGGGATGATGATCTGGATTATCAGATGGGTCAACGGATGAGAGGGTGAAGCTGGCGTTGTCGCGAGTTAAGTTGTCGCCTATGTCTGTGTTAAAAAATTCTGAGTTGGGTGGGAAGCCGGCGCGGCTGGGAGTGAGGGCAATACGCGCACCATGCTGAAGCATCGCTTCGCCAGATGGTCCATTTGGGTCTGTTGCTTTGGCTTGTTTGAAGGCATTCCATGCGGGGACGAAATCATTGTTCGCAGCGAGTGCCATGCCTCTGGCTCCATAGGCGAGTGCGAGTTGGTTGTTGTCAAATGTGCTGTTAGTGAGATGAGCTTTTGTTTCCTCTAGTGCTTGTGGTACTTTCTTGGCTTTGATGAGTCCGGTGATATGGCGGATGTAGCTCCAGCCTCTGAATGTTGCTTTAGCGATTTGTCCTGAGCTGTCTTTTGGATCGGCTTTTTTGAGTTGCTCGATGAGGTTTTTATCTGAGTTTAATGAGAGTTGGATGACTTGAGTAAGTAGGCTAGCTTCTAGTTTCTGGTCTTTATCTGTGCGTGCTTTGGTGATCTGCTGGAGTAATTGTTCGCGCTTTATGATGGCTTCCACGGTGTTTTTAAGATGGGCTGTGAGAGCGGTATCTGTAGAGATTTTTCTTAGCTCCGAGCCAGTGTAGGTTTTGAGTAAAGTTCCGTCATGATTATAAATCTGAATGCATGGGAAGCTTGAGATTTTTCTATTTTTCCAGCTTTTGTAGTTGGCTTCATCTGCTTCACGCTGCTCTTTAGTTTGGTGTTGCTTGATGTGGATGGCGGTGAGTAGTAGGGGGGCTGGTAGAGTTTTGGTGAACTCTTGGTTTTGCCATAACTTATCGATAAATTTCTGACTGGCTGGATGCCATGAACTACCGTGAATGAGTAGGGCATAGGGCACTTTTTCTTGCTTGGACATCGTAACTGCGGCCTCGTATTCGATGACGACTTTAGGGACTAGTGGTTTAGTAGACTCTGCGCTAAGAGTAAGAACTGAGATGAGTAGGTAGCTGATGATTCTGAACATGATAGTAAAAATGAAAGTTGTTAGATTCTGTTAGGTAATTTTAGTTCTGTTTCTTACCGTAGACATGGAATAGGTGGAAATGGATACTGGAGTCGTTATTCTGAATCACGCGAACGTAACCTGCGTTGATGTTTTTGCTGGAGAGGTCGATGTGGTAACTCCGCTTAGCTTTGGTGAATGTGTGGGCATCGGACCAGGTTTTTCCGTCTTCGGATGTTTGCAGGATGGCATTTTTCATGCGGTGGAAATTTCCATTTCTGGTGACGATGTTTACGCCAGATAGTTTACCGAAATTCCCTAGCTGGATAGTGGCTGTGGCTGGTTTGGTGGCGGTGTGAAAGTCACCGCCGTGAGGCTCGATGACTCCCCAATGCCTGGCTGGATTATCGTATCTGTTACCAGGTTTCTGGATGCCGAAGGTGCCGCCTGAACTGAGTAGGATGCCTGGGAATGGTTCCGTTTTAAACGTGGTGGCTGGGTAGCTCTGGGCAGTGAGTTTTCCTATGAATTGGAAGCTAGATTTATCCCCGCGTTTGGCTGCATCTGGGAGGACTTTGGCTGCCATGGTGTTGATTACTTTAGAGAAGTCCCCTCCTTTGCTGTTAGATAGTGATTTGGCTAGAGTGGCGATGAATCTTTGTTTTCTGGTTTCGTCTTTGCCAATGTTAGCGAGTTGTGTTTCCAGGATGGCGGGGGTGAAAATATTTTTTTCTGCATGTGTAGCGAAGGTATCTAACATAAATTTATCTTGCTGGTCAGCGTTACCATTAAGCCTTTTAATTTGGTCTCTGAGGGTGGCTTGATAGTCCCAGCGGCCTACTCCCCAGTCTGTGATGCTCTGCTGAAATGACTTGAGGATCTTGTATCGCTGTTTTGCTGATTCCTTGTCTTTTGGTAGAACTTTTGGATAGATGGATTTGCTTATGAGGTGGTAAGAAATTTCTCCTGAGAGTGGGGAGAGTACTTTGAGTGCGTCTTGGTGTAGGGTTTCCCAGTGGCTGTCGATGGCTTCGGAGGCTATAAGGATGTCGACGGAGAGTTGCCAATTTTGCCAGTCTGAGGGTAGTTCGAGTCTGGCTTTGCGAATGGTGATGCGCGCATTTTCTGCTTGTTTAGCATTTAGCTGGTGCTGAGCGAGCCTGCGGAGATTTCCAGATTGTTTTGCTTTATCCCAGGATTCTTGTGATTTTACATTGAGCATGTGCCAGCCCCATGTGCTGCCGTGGTAAGATGTGTGGAGACCGCGTTTCCAGGATAGGCTGTATGCGGGTTGCCATTTGTTTTGGTTGATCATGACGGTGTAAGCACAGTGACCGGGCTCGCCCATGGTGGCTGCGGGCACACCGTTAGCGATGGCTGCTGCGGCTCCAAAATTTGATAGTGAGCCGCAGACTCCGCCTACGTTTCTGATCATTTCAGCGGCATTTCCCCAGCTCTGTGAGAAGGGGCGGTAGTAGAGTGGGCCGTGAATGGAGTCTCCAAATGGGTTGTGAAGTTGGTAGGCTGCATACCAGCAAGCTCCAGTGTATTTCTCTGCGGGGAGGCAGACTTCTTCATTTTGGTACTGCATGGATTCGATGCTATTTAGGTGTCCATGCTGGACTCCGCTGGCTAGGTAGCGACGCTGGAATACGCTGAGATCTGCATACATTGTATTGAGTAATCCTGCCTGCCACTTGTCTCTAAAGTAGGTGTAGCGCTCAATTGATTGCTCTGGTGTGTGACCTTTTCTAGGGGCTTCTAGTGCACAGGCTGTTGCCATCTCTTGGTCGATGGGGTTGCTGGCGAGTGCTGGGTCGGCTTTCCAAAGAGCATAGAGTGTTTGGATGACGATTTCTGGTTTTTGGACAGGACCGGAGTCACAGAGTTGGTGTTGCCATTCTTGGGAGTTAAGCAGGGCGGTTTTAAATTTCTCTGCGGCATCGCCTTCTAGCTCTGCGCTGTCTAGCATGGTGGTGACATGTGCTTTTATTAATTCGGTGGAAGAAGGGGCTGCTGAAAGGGTGGATAGAGAGATTATGAAGAAGAGGATAATTTTCCTAAAGGAGATAGAGTGATACTGATGCGATTGTTTCATAAGTTAAGTATACACGGATTGAGACGGAAATCTTAGCTTTAAAATGAAAAAAAAGCCCGCTTTCTAGATGAAGAAAGCGGGCTGGTGGTATGTAGTGGATTATTAAGCTATTTCCTGTGCGTGGAAGCTCTGCCAATCATCGAGATTGTTGAGATTGATGGCATCAAGGATGGTGCCGTTATCTTCTAGTCCACATGCGCTGAGGATTTCTTTGCGTGTTGCGTCATCGTGATTGTATCCAGTGATGGCTGCATTGAGAGTAGAAACTGCTCCTGCATCGAGTGTGCCGCCGCTCTGCTCCAGAACCCAAGCTTCTAGCTGAGTGTAAGTTGGCTTTGTCTGCATGAATGTTACGAATGCGTCTTTGTTGATGTTGAGACCGTCGAGGACCATTGAGTCATAACCAGCACCGATTCCTGGGTAGTCGCTGTGGAGTTTCCCTGCGTTTTCTAGTGAGACTTTCTGCCATAGGCGTGGTAGGTGAAGTACTCCGATTGGTCCTTGTAGGCCTGAGCTGATTAGTGGAATTGTGTTCATATTATTATTTAGTTTGTTGTTATGTTTGGTTGTAAATCAGTAGCCAGATTACTGGCGACTGAGGAAAGTGAGTTCTGAGATGGCTGACTTATCGAGTTGTCCTTTTCCTATCTCGGTGAGTTTATCGTATTGTGCTTTCGTTGCATTGTTTAGTGGTAAATTTAGCCCAGCTTTTTCTGCTAGATCTTTAGCGAGTCCGCTGTCTTTTGCTGCGTGCTCTGCCATGAACCAGGCTTCGTGGTCGCGGTCGATCATGTCTTCACTATCGGTCTCTAATACGCGGCTGTTTGCTCCTGTCTGAGAGAAAACATCGCAGATCATTTTAAGATCTAGATCGAGAGCATCTGCTAGGCCCAAGCCTTCAGCGAGAGCCGCTGTGTTGATGTTCATGACCATATTGACGAGTGCTTTCACCTGTGCAGCTTTACCTATCTCCCCGATGTATTTGAGGTTCACGCTCATCTCATCGAGGACAGGTTTCAGTTTTAGGAAAATTTCTTGTTCACCACCGATCATAAGGAAAAGTGTTCCCTCGCGCGCTTGGCTAATACTGGATGCCATGGCTCCCTCAAGTGTGGATGCACCTATCGCCTTAGCGGCTGTGTCGATGTCTTTTTGCACTTGATCAGAAACTGTCGCGCAGTTCACGAAGGTTGTTCCCTCAGCTCCTTGGAGAAGATTGTCTGCGCCATCGATGAAGATGTTTCTCATTGCCGCATCATTACTCACCACGGTGAAGACTACGTCAGCTAGTGAGGTAAGCTCTGATAAACTTTCACAGTGCTTCGATCCTAGTTCTTCCGCTAGGCTAGCTGCTGCCTCTGTGTCCACATCATTTACTGCGGTGATTTCATAGCCACGGTCTTTTAAGTTGCGTGCCATGTTCGCCCCCATGCGGCCTACTCCTACAAATGCTATTCTTTCTTTTTTCATAATTATAATTTGTTTTGTTTGTTTAATTAAATATCTAGTTTTGTCGATTTGTTTATCGTTGATCAAATTGGTTTTGTATCATTTCAGCGATCACAGAATCAGTTGAAGCTCGCTTAAGAATTTGCGGATCATGTCATCATTTCTTTGATAATAAGTCCATTTTCCTACCCTAACCGTTTGCACTAACCCCACGCGTTGGAGACTAGATAGGTAGTGCGAGATGGTCGATTGTGACATGCCAGTCTTTTCTTTGATGACATTGACACAGACACCATCTTCAAAGCCCTTGCCGTCTTTATGTTTACGGAAGTGTTTCTCTGGGTCACGTAGCCAACACATGATGTCCATGCGGGTGTCATTGGCTAGTGCTTTGTTTATCTCAACGAGATTCATAGATGTCTTTTAATCCAATCTGAAATAATGTCAACATAAATATCGATAAAATTCGATATTTAATTTTGAAGTGTGTAGTCAGTCTGTTTTTTCGGCTCTTGATTTAATATAGTCTTGTCTTAAATTAAAGGACGGGTAGAAATTTTCTCAGTATAAACATCATTCAGTGCCATCATTAATTAATCATGAAATCCATTAAGCAATCACTCATTTTACAGACAATAGCAGCGGCAACCATAACAGGTTCTTCCATGGCGGGAAGCCCGCACACTGAGGTTTGGCCTAAGCCTCAGCAAGTGAAAGTGGAGAAGGATTCGGAGTTTATAGCGACTGGCTTAGCTGCCAGTGGCGTGGAGGATACATCTGCACTGGCATTGTTATTTAAAGGATCTGATGTGAAACCTAGCGGTGAAATTGCCATCAAGATAGTAACTGGGGATGCTGCTAAAAAAGCTCTCGCTGAGGCTAAGGCTAGGCAGGTTTCAGGTGCGTACATTTTAGAGATCAGGGCTAAGGAAGTCAAAATCATCTCGGCTACTCAGACGGGTGTGTTTTATGCTACGCAGACTCTGAGGCAGATGATTGAGTCTGATGGTGAGTTAGTGGCTTGTAGGATTGTGGACTGGCCAGATATGGACTTTCGCGGATCTATCGAGGGGTTCTATGGGAAGCCATGGGAGCATGAGCGCCGCTTGAGCCAGATCAGGTTCTATGGAAAATATAAGATGAATGCTTACGTTTATGGGCCTAAGGATGATCCTTATTCTGGATTTAACTCTAACAAATGGAGAGACGAGTATCCAGCTGAGCAGGCGAAAGAAATCACCGAGCTAGTGGAAGAGGCTGAGAAAAATCACGTGAACTTCATCTGGGCGCTTCACCCTGGATCATCGATCCGTTGGGATGATAAAGATGGCGATGGGATCGCGGATGATACGATCAAGGCGATGAATAAACTACAAGCGATGTATGATCTTGGGGTGCGTTCATTTGCGATATTCTTTGATGACATTGGTGGCGAGGGCGCGAAGGGTGGAAAGCAAGCACAGATGCTAAATTATATAAATCGAGAATTTATAAAGAAGAAAGACGATGTGGCTCCACTACTTATGTGCCCTACTGACTACGCAGGTCATCATGGAAGCGAGTATAAGAAAAGCTTAGGGAAAGAGCTAGATAAGGACGTTAACATCATGTGGACTGGACCGCGTATCTGCGCAGATATCCCTGCGGATTCCGTGAAAAAAGTCTCTAAACATTGGCAGCGTAAGCCATTTATCTGGTGGAACTGGCCGGTGAATGACTACTGCCGCACGAACCTCCTGATGGGGCGTACTTATGGACTTGATATGGGAAACAAAGGGTTGCTTGCAGGCTTTGCATCTAACCCGATGGATAAGCCTGAGGCGTCTAAGTTAGGATTATTTAGCATCGCAGACTGGGCGTGGAATGTGGATGGATTTGATTCCTATAAATCATGGCGCGCAGCATTTCCGAGGCTCTATCCTGAGTTAGCGGATGAGATGTATTTGTTCGCTAAGCATAATTCTGACCAAGGGAAAAATGGTCACGGATACCGCCGCGAAGAGTCTGTGGAGATCAGACCAGCTGTGGAAAAAGCGCTAGAGCAGTATCGGAAAAATAAGAAACTCTCACCGAGTGATGCCGCACTGCTCAAGAAAGAATTTACAGCGATCAGAGAAGCAGCACAGAAAATAAAAGAGACACTCCCTAAGACAGATCCCGCCCTGTGGCATGAGATAGAATACTGGGTGAAACCATTTGAAGAGCTAGGTAATGCCGGGGTGGCGGCTGTGAAGTTAGCCTCAGGAAATGTTGGTAACGGTGAGGCTCACATGGAGTTATTCTCAGCTATCGCTACGGCAAAGGCGAACCACAAAGATTCCTTTGAAGCACAAAAGAAACGTCATTTTGAAGAGACCTTCGCTAGTGATAAACGCTGGGCAACGGGTGGTAAAGTAGCGACTCTGGTGATGACCCCCCTAGTCGATGAACTCTACACCACAGAGTGGAAAAAGGCTTCCGCTTTACTCAGTGGAGGTGATGGAAATGCAAACTCTAACAATGCGGTCTATAAAGCATTTTCTAATGCGAAAGGGCTAGAAAAAATCCAGGCAGAACGCGATGGCATTTATGTCTCGCTCCGTCGTGTCCTAGAGGTGGTGAAGCTGGCGCCAGATGAATATATAGGTCTAGCCCTGCCAGAGGGAGTCCATGCAAACTACATCCACCTCAAGCTCAATAATGCTCAAGCGGCCGATTCTTGTGTGGTAGAAATTTCCACTGATGGCAAAAATTGGAAACCATTCAACGCGCGAAAAGGGAAAGGCGAAAGACAGAATCCTCTGAATGTGAATGATAAAATCCGGTTCTTTAGATTGCGAAATGTTTCCAAAAAGGGCATCGAGTTTAGGATAGAAAAGTTCAAGTTCGATATTCCTAAAGATGCATCGGATAATTCTGAAGCGGCGATGACAGATGGAGATCCGATCTCGTTTTACACACTATCAGAGCAGAAGGTATTCACTGGACCAGCTGGCGCCAAGAAAGCCTTCATCATCTCAGACGCTCCTAAATCTGCCCTCAGACAACAAGGTAACAAGCTTACAGTGACTCCTAAAAATGGTGAGAGTGTGCGCGTGTTTGAGATTATCTGGAGATAAACTAAATTAGATGGATTTATAGCTGGTAAAGTGGTCAAATAAAAGATAAAGAAAAGTTAAACATATTTCTTATCCATCATGATCAGCTACCAAAGAGACGAACAACAGACCATCCCAGATTCAGAAGTCATCATCGTAGGAGTCGGTGGTGCCGGTGCTAACATGATAGATAGAGTAGCGCTCGATGGTATGGAAGATGCCCAGCAGCTCGCTCTCAATACCGATTCCCGCACGCTCTCTAGCACCGTTGCCAAGAATAAAATCCAGATGGGAACCAAGCTCACACGTGGGCTAGGATGTGGTGGTGATCCCGACCTCGGACTACAAGCAGCGATGGAAGTAGAAACGGAAATCCGTGATGCGCTCCGTGGTCATAAGATGGTGTTTGTCTGTGTGGGACTCGGTGGTGGAACTGGCTCAGGTGCCGCTCCGCTCGTTACTAGGATAGCCCGCGAGCTAGGCGCGTTCGTGGTAGTGTTTGCGACCATGCCGTTTAGTTTTGAGGGAAGAAGAAGACGCGAGCAATCAGAGACCTCGCTCAATGAACTGAGTGTCCTAGCCAACGCGTTAGTTACTTTTGATAACGGCAGAATGGGTGAGCTAGTGCTCGCGGCACAGGGTATCCATGAGGCATTTTCAGCGGCAGATAGAATGATCAGCGAGAGCATCCGCGCAGTAACTCGCCTTGTGATCCGTCCAGGTCTGATCAATGTAGGTTTAGATGATCTCATGAGTTCACTTCGCGCTACACGTTCACGTTGCTTGTTTGGATCAGGCATCGCTCGTGGTGAGAACCGTAGCAAGGCAGCACTGAAAAGTGCTCTCAATAGCCCGCTGTTAGATAAAGGCAGACTCCTCAAGAACACCCAGACCGCGCTTGTGCATGTCTGTGGTGGTAGCGAAATGACACTTTACGAAGTAGAGCTACTCATGCGTGATCTCTCTAAGACGGTGCCAGAATCAGCGCATATTTTATTCGGTGCTGCAGTGGATGACACCATGGGTGATAGCCTCAGCGTGACCATCATTAGCTCACTTCCAGAAGAACATGTCATCGTGAATGATGAATCAGATGAAGAGGGAAATCATTCAAAACAAATAGCGCAAAAGGCAGTAGCCGCTGCAGCAGTAGCAGAGCCAATCGCAGTTGAAGAACCAGAGCCTGAACCTGAGGAAGTAGAAGAAGAAATCTCCGCAGAGCCTGAAGGGGAGCAGGAGCAACAAGAGGAGGAGGTAGTAGCTGAAGAAGAAGCTGAGGCAGCTGAGGAGGAAGCTCCGAGAGATCCAGAGATCAAGATAGTAGATGAGGATCCGGGACAAGAGCCTGAAGCCTCTGAAGAAGCCTCTGAAGAGGTTGTTGAAGACGTTATTAAAGAAGAAACCGAAACTACAGAAGAGCTCCCAGCTGAGCAACAAGAAGTAGAGGCAGAAGCTGAAGAGCCAGTTGCAGAAGAAGCTCCAGCCACTCCTCCACGTAGAGGTAAGAAATCTAAAGCCACACCAGCCCCATCACCACAAGGCGAACTTCTCCTTGACGGTGGACCTAGAGGTAAGTTTGAAGGCGAAGCCCCAAACCTGGTTGACGGTGAAGATTTAGATATTCCAGCGTTCTTGAGGAAAAAGAAGTAAGAGTTTTATAAAATTACATTTAGGTGTCTCCGTCAGTTGCCATGGAGGAGAACCTTTATTATGCATTAGTGCACAAAGATCATCGCATTAGTATAGGTATTTTTCTGACCTTGCCACCCAGGGTGCTGGCTGTGTGGTGTGCGTCTTACTTTAAGCTTTAGGGGGATCTTGGCTGGCCATAAGTGCACAAGACGCATAAACAGATTTCTAGAATTAGGGCGCGCGAGATTAACACCATAGCAGTCCATTAGCACATCACTCGTTCTCACGGTTCCCTTTTTATTCTGTTTGTATAACTTGGTGATCAGGGGAGCAGAGATAAGCTTCTTTTCTTTATAAGTCACATACCAGCCGAGCTCTGCGGGGATAGGACTATCTTTTCCTTTCAGTTTGTATTCTTTGCCTATGATTGCTTTGAGTAGGCTTGCTTTCTTTTCACCTTTGAAAGAGTCGAGTAGGGCATTGAGTTTTTCATCATTCTCGATCAATAGCGAGACTAGCATATTCAATTTCTCATCAGAGATGTCATTTCCTTTAAGGTAAGCTTCAAAAACGACTCGTTCTTCGGTTGTAAATTGAGCCTCTCCTGAACCTTGTTTATACATGACTAGCATTTGCTGAGTAGGCTCATGCTGGTAGGATGCCTCCTCTTCTTCCACACCATCATCCTCCTCCTTATTATCAAAATTCCAGTCTTTTGGTAGATCTCCTATTTCTTGAAGCTTTTTAAAGGCAGGCTCTCTGAACTTTTTCGCAGCAGGGAATCCATCTTCGACTAATTGCTTAAACTCAGCTTTTTGCTCGTCATTCATGGCTTTCTGAGCTTGTGCTAACCATGCCTTGGCATTTTTTACATAGTCTTTATTTCCTCTTCTGATTACTGCTTGTGCTGCTGCTGCACCTTTCACAAGGTCTCTAGTTTTATCAAATGCATTGTAGTTTTCTGCTACTCCATACATTCCGTGAGTGCAGTATGCATGATAGAGATGATGAGACAGACCTCTCTCGAAATCAGATTTGGTTCCATATTTATGCTTGGTGAATTTTTCACAAAAGTAGTCGCCCATGTAATGATGAGGACTATGATCGCCAGGGAACTGAATGAACATATTTCTTAATATTTTCACCGCCCTGTCTTCTTCTTTTTTTGTGGGCTTTTGGTTTCTTTGCCACCAGTTTAGCTTTAGAATATCGACGACTATCGAAGCATGTACTTCTTGTAGTCTAGATCCTTCTTCGTAGCAATTAGTCATGAGTGCAGACCTCGACATGTTGTTCATCACTAAGAAGGGGGTACCTGTGTCGTGGTCTGTATAACGATCTGTATTCGCGAAGTTCTTCAAATAGATAGAGGCTGCTGATGGCTCTGCGAAAAACTGCCTATCTACGAGAGGTAGTTTGGCTACGGCTACTAGATCTGGTATGTACTGGTGGAAATCTTTACTCTTTCGCATCGCATTGTATGCACGATTAAATTTACAATATGTGTGATCTAAGTTGGC
>CAKZMG010000205.1 GCA_937128235.1 uncultured Verrucomicrobiales bacterium | reverse complement strand
TGGTTCTTTTTCTAACGAAGAAAATGGAAATTTTAACAAGTAGATGGCATAAATGAGGTTGCCAGAAGTTCCCTTAAAGGTGGATACAGTATTTTCAAAAATCTAGGGGAGAAATAGCCGCAAAAAACAAGCTAGAGGTAAGTTTTTTTATTTTTTAAAAGTTTTCGCTTGGCAAACACCCCTATATCGTGCAGTTTTCCGCCCCATTGCTGCACCAATTGCGGTAATGACAAATTTTAACGACCACAAAAATCATGGTAGCACTTCGTCTCAGCCGTCAAGGCACAAAAGATCGCCCTTATTACAAAATCGTAGCAGTAGATAGCCGCAAGCGCCGTGATGGCCGCCCTATCGAGCAGCTCGGAACGTACAACCCAATGGTTGAAGGTGTGAACTATACTCTCGACATCGAGAAAGCAGAGCAATGGCTCAGCAATGGCGCTCAGCCATCTGACACAGTGAAAAGCATCATCAAGAAAGCCAAGAAGCAGGCACTTGAAGCGTAATCACTCTGACTGAATCAATCATTTTCAATCACCAAGCCACATGTCCGCATGTGGCTTTTGTTGTATCTAGGGAGCTTCTGGTAGAAATGTCAGCTCAGGATTTTGACATTTGAGAATCATCAGCTAATATCCCATTATGCCAGCGACAACACCTACAGGAACTAATTACGATTCCATGATCCCCTTCCAGAGCCACGCTCCAGGATACTGGCCAGAGGAGGCGATGGAGAAATGGGATGACCCAAAATGGCAGCTTAAAAATAGGATCAACTCGCTCAGTGAGCTAGAGAAACACATCAATCTCACTCAGGAAGAGCGCACGGGAATCATTCTTTCAGGGAATAAACTGGCGATGTCGATCACTCCGCATTTCATGAATCTGGTGGATAAGGATGACCCAAAGTGCCCGATCCGTAGGCAGATCATTCCGCGCATGGAAGAGAGCCTAGATGACCCGCAGGAAATGGATGATCCCTGTGGCGAAGACAGCCACATGCCAGTGCCAGGGCTAGTGCACCGCTACCCAGACAGGGTGTTATTTTTAGTCACAGACCGCTGCGCCTCCTACTGCCGCTACTGCACCCGTAGCCGCGTTGTCTCTGGAGTGGGCGAGCAACAGCTAGATACCCAGATGGAAGCTGCGTTTGAGTATCTGGAAAACACGCCAGCCGTGCGTGATGTGCTGCTCTCCGGCGGTGATCCACTTCTATTTTCTGATGGGAAATTAGAGAAAATTCTCGCTCGTCTGCGTGCTATCCCGCATATCCAGTTTGTAAGAATCGGCTCCAGAATCCCTATTTTCCTCCCCCAGCGTATCACGGATGATCTCTGTAACATGCTGAAGAAATATCATCCCCTATTCATTTCCATCCACACCAATCACCCCAAAGAGCTCACTACTGAGGTCAAAGCTGGGTTAGAAAAACTATCTGATGCCGGCATAATGACCGGAAACCAGAGCGTGCTGCTCAAAGGCGTGAATGACGATGTAGAAACGCAGAAAGCGCTCGTGCACAAGCTACTCATGTGCCGCTCCAGGCCGTATTATCTTTACCAATGTGATCTCATTAAAGGCTCATCTCACCTCCGCACGAGCGTGGCAAAAGGCATCGAAATCATCGAGGGGCTCCGCGGCCACACCTCTGGCTACGCTATTCCTCAGTATGTCATTGATGGACCAGGCGGCGGCGGAAAAATCCCCATCAATCCGGACTACATCAAGGAAATCACCCCAGAAAAAGTGGTTCTCCGAAACTACGAGGGTAAGGAATTTACCTACCCAGAGCCACAATATGCCAACGTAGAAGTCTAGATTGTGCTTCGCAATTAGAAAAACAGCCAGGCGTATCTTTATAAAATCTACGTTGTTCTTCGGTCATGATGCTCGCATCAATCCTGACTAACTATTAAATGGTATAATATATTTTAGTAATCTCACGAATCATGCTAGTGATTGTGCCATGAAATCACTATTGACTATTATTTTCTTAATCAGCACTCCCCTCTTCGCACAGAATACTGCAGAAAAGACTCCAGTTTTTGAGAAGTCACCTGAGCAGGTAAATGCTGAGTTATTGGTTAAAAACCGTGAGTTTAAAAAAGCACTACCGCTACTAGAAAAACTGATAAGTGCCGCTAAATCTGAGACGCCCGCACAGATCTCTAACACCCATGGGCTGATGAGGTCAAATGCTTATGTGCATCTAATGACTCAGCAGAGAGATAAGGCTAAAAAGCTCATTGAAGACAGATACGCATTTATCACTGAGAAAGCCGCGAAGTTTCCTGATGATCTGAATTTAGCTAAGCTAAGACTTCTCGATTTAAGTAGAGTGGCTAACCAGCTCAACATTTTCAAAGAAAATGATAAGCGCCTGGCACTAAACCTGGAGGCTACTACTCTAGCTGAAACTCTGCTGAAAGCGCACCCAGAAAATCAAGAAGTGAAGCTTGCAGCCATCACCGCCTATACAGACCTCGGTAAAACTTACCGTTGGAATAAAAATCAGCGTGAGAAGTGCCTCCCATTGGTGGAAAAAGGAATGCAGGTGGTGGATTCGCTCGATGCGGAGAAATTACCAAATTATCTCACCATAGAAAACATGAGCCTGCAGCTGCTCCGTCTCAGAGTAGATGTCATCAGCCTCAAGAAAGAATACGCTAAAGCTCTGGAAGCATCGACTGATCTACTCGCGAAAACCAAGCCAATGCTTAGCAAAGACACACCAGCACATGTTCTCACTGGGCTGTTTAGCTCGCTCTATCACCACGCATTTCTCCATGAGAAACTAGGCAAACCAGCTGAAGCTCAGATGCACCTTCAGTCACTGATCGATACCATTGATCAATGCCTGAAAAAAGACCCTGAGAACGCTCAACTGCTCAGATCTAAGAACACTTACACAAAATTAAAAGGCAAGCCACTGAGATAGAGATAGTCATTTCGTCCTCAGTTCGTCCTCAGTTGAACAACATTTAGAATAAAATGCGTGACTTCGTGAAAATTAATGGCATTGATCACCGCAATGAGCGATTTCACACTATTTAGAGACAAAATGGAGCAAGCCAAGGTAAGCGAGGCTGCTATAAAATCATTCGAGCGCAACTACCAATCTCTCGTCAACGAGGAGACAGGCATGATCTCAGAAGACAGCATCACGCCTGTTAGTGATCTCACAGATCTAGACTCACTCAGCTCCGCCACCACTACATTTGATCCAGAGCTTCTGGCTAAGACCGTAGTCATCAAACTCAATGGCGGACTTGGCACCAGCATGGGACTCCAGAAGGCGAAGAGCCTCCTGCCTGTGAAAGGTGACGCTACTTTCCTAGACATCATCGTGGATCAGATTTCTTACCTCCGTGAGTCCACTGGAGCAGAGGTGAAATTCCTCCTCATGAATAGCTTCAGCACCTCTGAGGATACTCTGGAGCACCTTGAGCAGTATGAGGACATCAACCTCGCTAAGGCTGAAGACGTGGAAATGATGCAGAATCAGATTCCAAAGATCGATGCCAAAAACCTTACCCCCGCGACTAATGATGAGAACCCATCTACTGAGTGGTGCCCACCGGGACATGGTGATCTCTACGCGGCTATTGCTGGCTCAGGCTGGCTGGATAAATTGTTAGACGCAGGTGTGAAATACGCGTTTGTATCTAACTCGGATAACTTAGGAGCGGTGCTGGATGCTAATATTCTCAGCTACTTTGCAGAGTCTAACAAGCCATTCCTCATGGAAGCCACACGCAGAACTGAGGCGGATAAGAAAGGCGGGCACTTAGCGATCAGAAAGTCTGATGAGCAGCTCCTCCTCCGTGAAGTAGCGCAGTGCCCGGATGAAGATTTAGAAAGTTTCCAGAACATCGACACCCACCAGTTTTTCAATACCAATAGTCTCTGGATCCGTCTGGATGCTCTCAAGGATGCACTCCAGCAGCACGATGGAAGCTTACCTCTACCGATGATCAAAAACTCTAAGACTATCGACCCAAGAGACAAGGCATCTACTGCGGTTTTCCAGCTGGAGACTGCAATGGGGGCAGCGATTGAATGTTTCCCAGATGCTTCTGCGATCTGCGTGCCGCGCTCAAGGTTCGCCCCAGTGAAGACTACTTCGGATCTCTTCGCGCTCAGATCTGATGCCTATGAAACTACGACAGATGGCAGAATAGCACTCATCGCCGCACGCGATGGCAAGCCACCTGTGGTTAAGCTCAGCGATGAATACAAGATGGTAGATATGCTTGAGGGACTGGGTACTCCATCGCTCAAGGATGCGACATCAATCAGCATTTCTGGACCTGTTAGATTCACAGAAAACGTCACGATCAAAGGCGATGTCTCATTCACCAACGAGAAGTCCGAGACGAAGTGGGTGGCTTCCGGTGTTTATCAGGATGAAGATGTAGTGCTGTAGGCTGATAGGATGTTACTACTGAGAATTTTTTGTTACAGAATGGACAAAATTTTTCAGAATTAACAGAATTTTTGTTTGGGCGATAGCTTCGCTATTTTACTATCTGAGCTAGCTTTCAAGCTTGCGCATGAGGGCGGCTTCCATGGCTTTTTCTACGAGGATGGCTGCCATGTGCTCGGTGGATTTGTCTAGTTTCTGGACCGCTGATTTTAGGGTATTCGCATCGTCTTGTTTGAGGGCACTGCGGACGGCTTCTGCTGCGGATTTTATTTCTGTTAGATCGGCCGGATCCATCTCATCTGCGACTTGAGCTAGACCGGCATCTACTGCGGGGAGAAGCTCTTCTGCTTTGAGTTTGGCTTCGGTAAAGACGCGCTCAGCCATGTCATCGAACGCATAGTCCACGCTCTCAGTGACCATTTTTTCTACCGCTTCATCAGTCACATCCACCGCCGCGCTGTTGATTTCTAAGATGGTATCCTCCCCTGTCTGGGTGTCTCTGGTGAGGACTTCTAGGATGCCATTTTCATCGATCGCAAACTGCACGCCCACTCTGGCTTGTCCTTTATTAGCAGGTGAAAAACTTACCTCTACTCTGCCGAGTTCCCAGTTATCGCGTGCCATTTCTCGCTCGCCTTGGAGCACGCGCACACACATGGATTCCTGGTTCGCTACCGCATTGGTAAACAGCTCGCCAGCCTTGCATGGGATAGTGGTGTTGCGCGGAATGATCACATTCATTAGCCCGCCAAGTGTCTCTATACCGAGACTGAGTGGTGTGACATCTAACAGAACCATTTCTCTAAGTGCCCCGCTGAGCATCCCGCCCTGAATCACCGCCCCGAGCGCGACTGCCTCATCTGGGTGCTGGCTGGTGTCTGGCTCCATGCCAAAAACTTTACCCACAAGCTCTCTCACTGCGGGTATGCGGGTGCTTCCACCTACGAGGATCACTTTATCTAAATGAGTAATATCAGCATCGAATAGAACTTGCTTGCAGTATCTAACAGTTTTGGAAATTTCTGTGTGAATGAGTTTGTTGAACTGCTCAGTGGTGAGGCTGAGGTCTATGTTTAGATCTGGTCTGAAGAAGGGAATTTGCAGTTCAGCTGAATCGCTAGAGGTAAGTTTTTCTTTGAGTGTTCTGGCAGCATCTAACAGACGCTGGCGTTCGGAAATTTCCAGTGTATCATAGTTCAATTCATCGAGCTGATCACAGCACCAGCGGGCTAGTGTTTCATCGAGGTTATCTCCACCTAGTCTGGTGTCTCCAGTGGTAGCGAGGACTTGGAAGACACCTTCCTTTATCTCTAAAACGGAGACATCGAACGTGCCGCCACCGTAGTCATAGACAGCCACGCGTGAGGACTCTTCTAGCTTATCCAGACCGTATGCTAGAGCCGCGGCAGTGGGTTCACTGATGATGCGGACTACTTCTAACCCCGCGAGCTCCCCTGCTCTCTTGGTGGCAGTGCGCTGGGCATCATTGAAATAGGCTGGGACAGTAATGATCGCCTTGCTGACGTTTCTTCCTAGCTGGGTCTCTGCGACAGATTTTAGGTGCTTGAGGATTTCTGCATTTACGTCCTCTGGTGAGACAGAATTTTCGCCCACCTGAAATCTAACATTTCCTTGATCATCTTCAATGAGGGGCACACAGAAATCATCATCTTTCACCTCCGCATAGCGGCTGCCCATGTAGCGTTTGGCACTGGTGATGACTGAACCTCCTGCTCCTCTCTGGCGTAATGCGGCTGCTCCGACGATAACATCATTATCATAACTCACCGCGCTGGGGGTGATGCGCTGTCCATCGGAATTTGCAAGTAGAATAGGGAAGCCACTTTCCACTACGCCTACTGCTGAGTTTGTAGTCCCTAGGTCTATTCCTATGATATCATCCTGTGTCGCCATGCAGGATAAATACGCGCTTATCCCAGAAAAGTAAACTAGCAAGAACAGACTGATTTTCATTTATGCTGGCTAGGCTGATTAGAAAGTGTTAGAAAGCCATTTATAAAAATCTCACTGGAGCTAAGACTGGGATTCTGAGGTATTTTCGAGAAATTGGAATTACTACAGAAAACCTCTCTGGGGCTAACCCCAGAGGACGAGACAAGCTAGACATTACGCAGTCAAGAAGCCCTACCACTACCATGGTAATAGTTCTTGACCCAAGAAGATAGGTTAGCTCTGGTGATGATTTTTTTTCTGATTATTTCTATGTGCTCTAAAAAACTAGCTTCTATCATTTTATGCGGGCCGCTCGAAGTGGATAAGATCACGGCTAGGCTCGCTGGTGTGGTGGTGAGTGAGATGGGATTAAGCGAGTTTGTAGAAAAAATGTTAGCGTATTTTGGAGAAGGTAGCCGCCCATCTGTCTGGGCACTCAGTGAGTGGATCACTATTTACCAAGATGAACTCTGGGAAGCTCAGTATGAGAACGGAGATGGGGATGATGTTAATTTACCATTAAGGCTAAGCGATGCGCCAGATTTTCTACCCACTGAGATGGCTCCGGATCGGTTTCTATCTTCTCACTGGAGCGTTCCTAGCATCACTACTTTGGGAGCACTGGCGCATTGGTTAGAAATACCGGTAGAGCATTTGGATTGGTTCTGCGGGCAGATGAGACCTGCGGAGATTGGCTCTAAATTATCGCACTATCATGTGGTGAAAATTCCCAAGAAAAATGGGACATCACGGATATTAGAGATTCCTAAGTCCACGCTAAAGCAGGCGCAGAGATATGTTTTAGATGGGATTTTAGCACATATTCCTATTCATGATTGCTCACACGGATTCCAGCGCGGGCGATCCATCGTGAGCTATGTCCAGCCACATGTGGATCAGGAGGTGATTGTGAAATTTGATTTAAGCGATTATTTCCTCACTGCTGATCGCACACGAGTGAGATCTCTCTTTCACCTAGCTGGCTACCCGCCCCACATTTCTAAGTATCTCGCGCATTTGTGCACGCATGGTTTCATTGACCAGAATCACAAGCTGGGTGGATCATGGAAGTATGAGCAGGCTCATTTACCTCAGGGCTCACCTAGCTCACCGGCGATAGCGGATCGGCTGCTTTTCATGCTGGATGTGCGTCTTACAGGGCTAGCGGAGAAGCTAGAAATGAACTATACTCGGTATGCTGATGATATGGCATTTTCTAGCTCCACTAGGCTGAAACATAGCAAGATAGATGGGCTGAAACGCATGGTGAATCTGATAGCAGATGAGGAGGGCTGGTCCCTGAATGATGATAAGACGCGCGTGATGAAGCGTGGTCAGCGTCAGCGGTTGGCAGGATTGGTAGTGAATAGTAAGGCGAATGTAGCGCGCTCTGAGTTTGATTTATTGAAGGCTATCATTTATCGTGTTAGGAAAAATGGTTTAGCCGCTGAAAACCGGCAGAATCACCCGCATTTCTTAGAATATCTGAGAGGGCGTGTTTCCTTTATAATGATGGTGAATCCGCAACGAGGCGAGAAGCTGAGCAGGATGTTGGAAGGTCTTGATGTTGATTAAAAAATCATTTGCTTAATCTTGGAAAAAAGCATACTTTTTAGCCATGAGCAATTTTACTCAAACACTAGCTTTCAACTTCGGAGGACAAGAAATGATCCTCGTTTTCCTTATCGTTCTACTCCTTTTTGGTGCTAAGAAATTACCTCAACTTGCTCGCGGAATCGGTAAGAGCACAGGAGAGTTCAAGCGTGCGCGCGATGAATTTGAGCGTGAAATAACCCGTGCGGAAGTAGAGGCTACCACGGAAACTAATAAAGAGACTCCTGCTGAACCAAAGGAAAAAACTGAAGCGACTCAAGATTAATTTTGAAATATAACCAAACAACCACCACCCCATTTGGATCTTCTGATGGGGTTTTTCTTTCTTCATGGCGTCGCGTTTTGACAGTCATGCTCGCGTTTACTTTTGCAACATCACTAAGTAGCTGCGATGCTAAACCTGAGACTCCTGACTGGAGGCAAAGCTCTACGACCATAAAAGAAGAAGCTGTAGCCCCATCTGTAAAGACCTCTTCTCCGGCAAAAAACGAGGAACCAGTTTTAGTAAATACAAATACAAAAGCGGGCGACAGAGCGTTGCGGTTTGTTTCTTACAATATCCGAAATTATCTCACCATGCGACGCGGTAAGACAGAGAAATTTAAGCCTGAACATGAGATCAAAGCACTGGTTGACAACATCGTTCGCGCAAATCCTGACATCTTAGGAGTTTGTGAAATAGGCACTCAGAAAGACTTGGATCACTTAAAGGCTCGATTAAAGAAAGCTGGACTAGACTATGCTCATGCATATCTCTCAGCTGGTCCTGATCCTTACCGCAGACAAGCTCTATTATCTCACTACCCTATCGAGAGGCATAATGTGCCGAATTATACTTATAAGATGAAAGGTGAGACGCATGAGATCCGACGCGGGATTCTTGATGCAACGGTGAAAACTCCTAAGGGAGACATCCGCTTCCTAGGTGCTCATTTGAAATCTAAACGTCCAATCGCTATTTATGACCAAGCAGAAATCCGCAGAGAAGAAGCTCAGTTGGTGAGAAAACATGCTTCAGTCGTATTGTCAGACCGCACTCGTAAGGTGTTAGTATTTGGTGATATGAATGATACCAAAGGCAGCTCAACGATTCGTCTCATGCGTGGACCTAAGAATAGCAAACTAACCGCGCTTGAGCTGTTCGATAAGCATGGCACGAAGTGGACCCAATACTGGGCTAAGGAAGACATCTACTCACGCTTCGACTTCGTATTCGTGTCAGATTCATTACTGCCAAAGATCGACAAGAAGGGATCATACATTCTTGAAACTCCTCCAGGTGATCCAGCTAGTGACCACAGGGCACTAGTCATTTTGATTAATTAACTGGTTTCTTAAACGCGCGAGATTCTCTTCCGCTTTCAATGAGTCTTTTGAGGCGTTCCTTTGGTAGCTCCTCAAGATTCATTTCTTGGTAATCAATACTTTTGAAAAACTCGGCAGCACGGTTACTCAGAGCGAACACTTGAGTTAAGTTTTTGTCTCTCGCTTTTTCTTCGAGAAATTTCACCATCGCTGCTCCGTAGCCAGTGCCCTCATGTGAGTGCTTTACGTAAAGACACGCCACTTCTGCACACTCTCCATATTCATAGAGCGCACCGCAACCTACAACATTATCATCCACTTCCATCACGTAGTAGGCAGAAATATTATCTCTGACTTCTTCAAAGGTCCGCGGAACTAGGTGCGTGTTTCTGACTGATCTCCCTATCATGCCGAGCATTTCTGATATATCTTCTTCAGTGATCGGGCGGATGGAGCGGTAGCTATCCGTGTAGAACATCGTCCCCACACCTTCTGAAGAAAATAGCTCATTGATGAGAACTCCTTGCTGGCTCACATCTAGTAAATGCACTCGTGGGACACCCGCTTGGCACGCTTTCACAGCTTGGCGTTGGATAGTTTCTGAGAGTTGTGTATCTGAAACCTCATCTGCTAGTTCACTGATGTGCATAAATTTCACTACTTCGCCAGAGGAGTCTAGTAACTTAGGAAGAGATGACAAACAGATCAATTTAGCAGCACCCAAACTAGTGCTGAGAGCAATGAGCTGATCAGAAATGAAACCTGACTCGCGTGCCACTACAAATGCCTGCCCCCTCTCTAACAGCTCTGAAAGATCTGTGTCCGAGCATGATCTAACGGATGAAGAGATGCGGAACTCTAACTCCGCAGAGTAACCATAGAAATCTTGAGCTTGCTCAGACTGCATAGAGATGACTAGCTTCACACCTACCGACTGCAGCGCGGCTAGATCCATCATGATCTCTGCCTTCACCGCATCATTCACAGACACCCAGTCTATATCAATGACGAAGACCTTTTCTCTGAAGAGAGGGACGTATTGTAGTAGTCCTCTGATGTCTGATTTTAGATCCATGTTACTGTTTTTTCTAATGCAGATGCATCGCGGCTTTGTGAGCGATCTCTGGAACCTTAGTTTTCCAGCTATCGTCACCTTTCTTGATCAGCTTGAGAATATCTCTCCCAGTGTGAGCAAGAAGTTCTTCGTCACTACATTCCACATCTAAAATCATGTTATTATCTTTAAAATAGAGGAACAAATGCTTCAGATGATCTTCGACTCTGAACACCTCAGTAGTGACCAGCTCACCAGTCTTACGGTTTTTCCACGGGTAAACGTACAAACCAAGTTGGTTTTTGAATAATCTACCGAAGGACTCTAGAATTCCTCCTGCTAAGTTCTCAGACCATTTCTCTTTAAAGAGCTCATTGAGCAGTCCCACACTTAATGATATGGCTATCGGTTGATTCGTGTATCGATTCAGATAGGTAGCTATCTTATGAAATTCTGGACAGCGCGAGATAAGCACAGTTTTACCAAGTGCCTGTAGCGCATCTGCACGGTCTAAGAAATCCACATGATCCATCAAATCTCCACGTAATAGATTATTCATCGAGATCTCACAGATTCCGATATAGCGTTCTTGTTGCTTTTCATCTAGCTGCTCAAAGAATTTCTCCTTTGTCTGCTCCATCATATCTAAATGAAGATTCGTCACAGGATTAAAACTACCTCTGAGAAGCGCGATGGGCTTTTTGTAAAGCACCTCTGCCGGCTGCACTACTTCCCCATCTGGAGTAAACATAGCTGCATCTGTTAGACCACTCTGCACTAGCTGGAGTGAACAGAGACGGTTATCTACAAACTGGAATCCTTCACCTAGGAACTTCAGAACATCCACCTCTATGTTCGATCTATCTAAACCGTCCATCAGTGACTCTACAAATTTTTCAAGATTTTCTCTGTGATAAAATGATGCATAGATGAGGTTCACTCCGAAGGCACCTAACGCAGTCATCTGATCCACATTTTCTTTATCCAGCAGTCTCACATGGCAGAGAATATCGCTCGGTGGTCCGTAAGGTTTAAGCTGAAGACGTATGCCCATCCAGCCATGGCATTCACCAGTGTCTTTATAACCTCTCGCACGAACGGTGTTACAATATGAAAAAAAGGTGGAAGATTCCCCGCGACTTTCAGAGAGCCGCTCTTCGAGCAGACTATACTCATGGTCTAGCATGGAGATTACGCGCTCACGAGACACGTAGCGTTTGCCTTTCCCGTAGATTTCATCGCTCATGGTCATGTCATAAGCTGAGATTGTTTTAGCAACTGTGCCTGCGGTAGCTGATGCTCTAAAAAACCAATCAGCTACTCCCTGTCCTGCTCCAATTTCCGCAAATGTCCCATACTTGGATGCGTCTAAATTGATCCTCAGGGCTTTATCGTAAGTGCTCGTTTTTTGATCTTTCGACATGGCTTTACTCCTCTTTATCTTTGATCACCCAACCTAGCTCGACAACACTATCGATGAAGACTTGATCACCTTTGCTAGCGTCTTCGGGAAAATAGACATCGAGAATCAACCTTAAGTTATCACTATTTCCGAAGTTAAAGAGCCGTTGAGCAGTCGCTGAGTTTTTCTGCACATAACCATAGATGGGATCTTCTTCATTTGGACTAATGAGTGATACTGCCTGCCATTTTGTCTCATCTGTAAATTGATCATTGTAGTAAAATGCCCGCTTAGCTGAGACTCTCACTCTTACTGGTTCGGTTGGCTTTTTCTCGGCTAACTCTGCCCACGTCATGTCAGAATAAGCCACAAAGCTCTCCCAATCTAACAGAATTTCGTCTTTCGAGTATTTTAACACTCCTGTTTGATTACTGTAATCCTGATTTTGGCTACTAAATGTGAGGTAGCCAGGGTAGTTTGGAGTATTTTGAGCTTGTGTTAGCTTCTTGAAGGGAGAATGAGAAAGCGACTCACCTTTATAGAATTTAATCATTTTCTCCTTAATATTATCTGTCGGGCGGACATAAGGCAGCATCTCATCAACTGTCTTTGCAGCAAAAAGCCCAGTCAAAAATTCTTCAAGTTGTGCGACCTGTTCTTTATCCTTGGTATTGTAAATATATATGTCATCAGCAGCTGAGTTACCCTCAGCTTTGCCTGCTACACTTGAGTCATTATTTGGATTATCAGCTACCGCAGGAGCCGTAGTAGCCCCTATCTTAGGTTTGGTATCATCCTCTGAGAGAAGTAAGTATGCGAGCCCACCAATTAAAAGTAGAGAAAACAGAGCAATTGGGATCATTATTTTCAAACCATTGTCTCTATCCTCAAGCTTAGCATCCGCCCACTCATGATGTTCTCCCTCTGACAACTGCCTATGATGCCTAAGAACTTCACGCTCGTTAACCTTGGCATTTGCACGGTTATACTTTGCCTTTGAAACCCCTAGAGGTGAAACTCCATCCGCTGTAGTGGGGATGGTAAGCATATGTTCGCATCCGGGACACGTCACTCCATTACCTCCCAAATCTTGAGATAAGGAAAATACCATTCTGCACGTCGGACAAACGTAGCCAGATTTATTTTTAGGTTCTTTACTCTGCGTAGTCACGGAATGAAGACTAACCATGTAGTCAGGAATGGCAAGCAGTTAGCCAGTATCAGAACAAAAATAAATTTAGTCTGTGATTACCATTCTAGACGGCTTTATCAGCTCTATCTCTGAAACACTATTCTGCTCCTCTAAAAAGTCGAAGTCCATTGAGCCTAGACCTCTTCCTGCTCGGTATATGCTTTTCTGTCTCGGCGCGTAGATTGGTGAGATTGAATGATAAGGATCTTCCCCCACCAATGTTGGCTGTTGAGGCTTAATTGGCACCATATTTAATCTCTCAATCGGGCTGAGCTTCGATTCACTCGCTAAATAATCTGTGTGAAAATCACCAAGACTCGCACCATGAACTGGGCACGTCCCTTTTGGTCGTTGATCCACATGGAAGTATTCCTCATAAGCAGTACTTTTGTAGAAAGTCTCTCCTGAAACGATGTTATGAACGGACTCCTCACATGCTTTTGATTCTGGCTTACCAGAGTGGCTGCATATTCTTAGTTTCACGACATCTTTCGGCTGCACGATAGGTTTCACTCCTAGCTTCTGCTGCGCTGTTTTCATGACATCTAGCCAGACAGGCATCACCGTTTCTTTACTAAATGCATCACGATAAATTTCTTCTCTCACTCCATCATAAAAACCGGACCAGAGCGCACAAGTCACATTGCCATTATATCCCACAAACCAATGATTACTAAAATCACTTGTGGTTCCAGTCTTTCCACCGCCAATAAATTCCTTCATTTTTGCCTCCTTGAACACATCACTACCGCTGCCGTTCTTGATCGCATCCTCCAGCATTTTGTTCACTAGGAATGCTGTAGAATCACTCATCACCGTTGCAGTTTCTACCTCGAGATCTTTTTTCCATTTATAAACTACATTGCCCGAAGCATCTTCAATATGGCTGATCCACACCAAGTCTTTCACCATCTCGCCACCATTAGGAAAAGCAGAGTATGCCTTTACGAGTTCAGTGATAGAAGCATCCTCGGAACCCAATAATGTTCTATTGAGCAATCTGCCCTCTGGCTTTCTGAGCCCGAACTTTTCTGATGTCTGCCAAACTCTAGACAGCCCTATTTTGCGACCCAGCCTCACAGTAGCTGCTATTTTAGAGGCTGCTAATGCTCGGCGCATTGGGATGTAGCCCTCATACTTAGGAGACATTACTTCATGCCCCCACTCACCTAAAATACCCTCCACACCATCGATCATTACCTGGCGGTTGTCCATTGCTTCATCGATCAGTCGAGTAGAATTATTTTCTCCGTTCTCAAGCGCAGATGCGTAAATGAATGGGAAAAATGCTGTCCCCAGCGGCTTTCTGCCAGACTGTACAAAATCATACTGCGAGTGATCAAAATCTCTTCCTCCAACATAGGCTAAAACCTCGCCAGTTTCATTATTCATCATCATTCCCGCACCCTGAAGATATGCAGGTTTAGAATCTTCAGATTTCTCATAATCCACATACTTTGAGTGCGCGTAGCCCTCACGGCGCTCTACCTTCATGAGCTGCTTCTTGATATCAATCTCCATCTTCTCTTGGATGTCCTTATCGATCGTAGTGAAAATCTTATATCCGCCTTTCGCCTTCTCAGTTTCTTCTATCCCTTTTTCACTGAGGATCTGCTCAAATTTCTCCGCGACTCGATCATGGAAATGTGAAGTCCCGCGCTGAATAGGGTTAGGATTTAGCACCAGTGGGCGCTTCATATACTCATCACGCTCAGCCTCACTGATCATCCCCTCAATAGCCATTCTGATCAGCACTCGATTCCTCACTAGCTTATTTTCAAAGCCCATCTCCCGCTTACCATCAGCATTTTTATTCACACTCGTAGGGCAGAAGTGAGCAGGGTTACGGATGGCTCCTACGAGTGATGCACATTCGTGAATTTCTAAGTTCTCTGGCTCCTTACCAAAGAAGCCCAGTGATGCTGACCTGATCCCGTAATAACCGCCCCCGAAGTTCACTCGATTTAGATAAAATCCCAAGATATCCTGCTTCGTGTATCTCTCCTCGATACGCATCGCCACGAAAATCTCAACAAGCTTTCTATGATACGTGCTCTCTTTCCTACGTACACTCTCATCCTGAAGATAATAAGCATTTCTCGCCAACTGCTGCGTCAACGTACTCGCACCACCAGACTTACTCCCTCCCTTAAACTCCTGTAATGCCACACGGGTGATTCCCTTAAGATCATACCCATCATGGCTAAAGAACCTTGCATCCTCCGCCGCAATCAGCGTATCAATAAACAACTGCGGAACATCACCCACCGGGATAGGATCTCGGTTTTCATTGAAAATTCTACCTACCTCATTCGTTTCCCGATCATAAATCATGTTCGGGATTTGCAGATCATTCACTAAGTCTAGATCATAACCCTCAGCCCTTTCTCTATATTTATCTGACCAGATCCAAGCCACCAGCAGAAATAGCACAAGCAAGATAAAGCATGAGCCAAAAAACATAATAAACCACTTGCGCCTGAAAATTGACTTCTTGCGCACTTTCCTCCGAGAGTTAAACTTCTTCCAGCTCATGATTTCTATAATTTTAACGCAGACAATCCATGCCCACTGACCAAAAACATTCATACCCTCAGAACGCCCAAGACGCAACCCTTGGGTTAGAAAGTTTTCTGTCTCAAAGAATACGTGATATTGGCAACATTTCTTTCGCTGAATTTATGCATAACTCGCTCTATCACCCAGACTGGGGCTACTACACCAGAGGCGATCAGAACGTAGGCAAAGCTGGGGATTTCTTCACCAGCGTGAGCGTGGGCAGCTGTTTCGGCACCATCCTAGCGCACCGTATTCACCAGCTCTGGCTAGAAATGGGAGCACCTCCGAGCTATCACCTCATAGAAATGGGAGCCAACAATGGGCAGCTCGCTCTGGATCTATTAGACACTATTCAGCAGACATTTCCCGAGCTCTACACCAACATCACCTACCATATCATAGAGCTCCTAGACTCTGTAAAAGAAATCCAGTCTCAGACACTCCAAACTCACCGCGAGAAAACCTCACTCCACAACTCACCGACTAACGTATCTGAAAAGCATGGCATCATCTTAAGCAATGAACTCATCGATGCGTTCCCTGTAAACTTACTCCAGCTCAAAGATAGTCACTGGCACGAAAGAAACGTCACCCTCATCGAGGACAAACTTAACTTCACCCTCAGTAAAAAACTTACCCCTGAGCTAGAAAATTTCACCAAAAACTTACCCCTAGATTTACCAGAAAACTATCAAACCGAGTACCGTCACGGGTTAGACACGCACATTGCTGAAATCACTAAAATGCTAGAGAATTTCCACACTATCACCATCGACTACGGGCACACCCACAGCTCCTACTATGCAGCCTCTCGTAGCACCGGCACACTCAGATGTTATCACCAGCACAAGGCAGACGAAGAACCACTTTTCCTCCCTGGACTAAAGGACATCACCGCGCACGTGGACTTCACCCAGCTTGGGAAAACTTACCTCCAGCATGGGCATAGGTTAACAAATTTCACCTCCCAGTCCCACTACCTCACCACGCACGGTAAAGATTGGCTTCTCAAGCTAGAACAAAACCTTACCCCTGAGAACTTCAAGCTCATCCGCCAATTCCAAACCCTCACCCACCCCACAACAATGGGGCATCAGTTCCATGTTTTGGAGACATCTAGCTCAGGAGAAAACTACGCAGACACACTCGAAAAATTAGAGATAAAATTACTCTGATTGAGAAACTTCTTCAGTCGCAAGCTGAGCCATCAACTCTTCGATGTGAGGATTCACCTCTTGCTCTACTGCTTCCATGGCACCACGGATGGCATTTTGCATCGCCAGTGCAGACGAGCCACCGTGTGCGATGATCACTGTTCCATTGATTCCTAGTAACGGACTGCCACCATAGTATTCGTATGAGCTGCGGCGTTTCACCGCCTTGAATGCACCACTCGCCATCGCAGCACCGAGGACGCGCATTGGCTTGCGTTTAAATTCTAATTTAAGCCATTTTGACATCGCCTTTGCGGTTGCCTCACAGCTTTTTAAAATGATATTTCCCGTGAATCCATCGGTCAGAGCCACATCTACTTTCGTCTCGTAGAGATCACCACCTTCGATGTTTCCTAGAAATTTAAACGGAGCATAACCACTATCCTGTATCTCCTTAAGAAGCGCAAACGTTGCTTTAGTAAAAGCTGTCCCCTTCTCGTCTTCCTCACCATTTGACATCAGACCTACTGTAGGATGCGCCACGCCCAGCACATGCTTAGCATACATCGCACCCATCACCGCATAGCCTACCAGATGCTCCGGCTTCGCCTCTGGATTAGCACCTGCGTCCAAGAGATTACAGATTCCGTGCTCATTCGGTAATGGTGAAGCTATCCCTGCACGCTCGATCCCTTTTAGAGTGCGGAGCTTGAGAGTAGCATTCGCCACAGCGGCACCCGTATTTCCAGCACTCACTACCGCATCTGCGTCACCAGATTTTACCAGCCCAGTCGCTACAGAAATGGATGAGTCTCGCTTGCTGCGGAGAGTCTTAGCGCCACTCTCGTGCATTTCCACCACCTGAGAAGCATGGACTATTTCTATGCGTTCGTCAGTAAGCTTATGCTTAGTACATTCTTTAGCGATGATGTCTTTATCACCTACAAGATAGATAATTTCGATATTAGGATACAGAGCTAACGCCTCACGCGCTCCCACTATATTTACTTCAGGGGCTTTATCCCCACCCATGGCATCTAAGGCTATTTTCATACGGTTAGTTAAACTGGTAATTAGAGAAATATAAACACAAAAAAACGCGCGACAGTATTAAACCATCGCTACGTTTAGAAAAAATTGATTAAGCTTACTCTCGTGTGCAAGCCCCGCGGACGAACGTAGCGAGTGCAAGCCCAGCGGGCGAGTGCAGCGAGCGCAAGCCCTTTAGATTAGAGAGCATCAATATCGAGAACCTGACGCTCACGGTAATATCCGCAAGATGGGCAAGCAATGTGTCCAGGAACACGGCTGCTGCACTCAGGGCATGTTTTTAGTAAAGGTGCTCTCCAGCGGTTTGCGCCGCGACGCATCTTCTGCTTCATCTTTGATGTTCTACGCTTAGGTACTGCCATAATAGTATGCCGGGATTCCGGCGGTTAGTTATTTGTTGTCTTTAAATTGGTTTAACTCATCGAGAGCAGACCATTGATCTGCTTGCTCACCCTCATGTGAGGGCGCATCACTTACACTATCTTCCGCAGGTTTGTCCAGCGCTAAATAGCGTTCATCTATTTCACATTCCATCGGCTCATCTGCCTCATCGCACCTCGGATAGTCAGGCATATTGATCAAAACCTCTTCCCGTAAGGCTTCCGTGGCATCCACTGTGCCCGAAGTCACCTCCAGAGACACCGCCGCCTCCTCTAAAGAAATTGTCTGGACGAACCGTTTATTTGTCCGCGCACAAGTGAACTCAAACGGAGTTCCTACGTATCCCCGTAATAATAATTCATCATCGAACCTCTGAACATACAGATCATACTCCAGCGGTCCCACTGGCTGAGCATCATTTTCAGGCAGCCCGAAGACTTTAGCATCCAGCTCACCGCTGAACGCCTTTCCCTCCTCCGGCAACTGAGCCAGATCTATTTCTAATTTCTCCTGCATGGCTTTTAGCTACTCTCATTTAAGCCAAACGTCAAGAGTTCCGCATGGTGTAAATAGGAAATAAGTTCTCCGTTCACCCAGACTACATTGACAGTTCGTGCTCTATTTTATAACTTTATCAACATGAGATTTTTCACATTTATCCTATCATCGCTTTCTCTCATTACTTCTTCCGCTCTTGTTTCAGCTAAAAAAGACCTAACTGAGACAGAGCGCAAAACAATTTGGTCTCTGGTGAATGCGGATAAAAGCGAGACTATCTGGAAGGATAAGATCAACTGGCACGCGGATATCTGGGAGGCGCGAAAAATTGCTAACCGAGAAGGCAAGCCGCTACTGATCTGGGAAATGGATGGTCACCCGATGGGCTGCACTTGAAACAATGGTGTGCTGAACCGTGAGTTCATCTTTTCAAATCCAGAAGTGCTGAAGTGGATCGATAATAAATTCATCTTCGTAGCTGGCGATGACTGGTACCGAAGACGCGCTCAGGATGATGCTTCCGTGTGGTTTAAATCTATAGCCCGAAAAGCGCGCAGAGGAAAAAATGGCTCAACACAACAAGGATGCTACGCAGTGACTCCTAAAGGTGAGCTACTGAGATTTATCAATACCAGCGATCCTAAGAAATTTACCGTCACCATGCTAGAAGCACTAAAGCTATGGGATGGAGTCGTGCAGGATAAAAAAGTCACTATCCCTGAGATGAAAAATTTCGACTACAAAGTGAATGTCCCGCCCATTGACCCGAGTAAAGACGTCCTAATAAAAGTGCAATCACGCGCGTTAACTGAGAAAGATGGCAAGCTAGAACGCTGGAACAGCAACGGTAAAGCAGGCGGCAAACCAGCAGTAGGGCACTTATGGATCAAGCAGGCTGAGTGGCAGAGTATAGTTCAGAATTTCAAAACGATGGAAGTAGGCGAGACGACGCCACTAACTAAGCGGCTGATCCATCGCATCGCGAAATTTCACCTTATCGACAACACGCGTGGTGAAGGACCAGCATGGGAAAGCAAAGATCTGAAACACGCTAAAGTCACCCTGACTAGAGTTAAGAATGGGTTTGCCATTAGAGGTATGTTTCTACTGACAAACCAGAAGAAATCACTAAGTCACAGCACAGAACTCAGCGGCGAGATCACGATCAATCAGTCAACTGCTCGCCCTGTTTCATGGACAATGATTGCCTATGGAAAGCACCGCGGTGAAGGTAAATACACCCGCAACGCCAGACCTGGTGCTCAGCCTCTAGGGTTCACTTTTGAATTCCTACCCGCATCAAAAATCCGCCCCATAGACCTCGTACCTCCACAACACATGAGATGGCAACGCGGCTACTGGGAAGCGGAGAAGCATTAGTCTGAAGCTCCCACCACTTTAGAGACATGCATGGTTAATTCCCTAATCTCACGCGGTAGAAGATCTTGCCAATTAAAGTCGAGTCCACTCCAGTGTCGGTGATTTTGGCATTCCATTGATTAATAGCTGACTCAGTGACCGAGATCACTGATGCACTGAAACTAGGATCAGCTTGGTAACTCCAGACCGTATCCCACGTCTGTAAATTGTTTGATCGCTCACATACCAAGCCATTTTCTAATGCTAACTCCGAAAGCTCAAAACTGATCTCTGGAGCAGTAAGTGGAACGTCAGGAATGGTAAGAATCGTGGCTGGGAAAGACGTCTTGTCTGTAGGGTCAGTGCCGAGAGCTTGTTCCATTTGGTTTGAGCTTCCGTCTTGGTCTTCATCGCCAGAGCCTATCTGTGCTGTTGTGTTACCAAAATATTTATTTTCAAATGCATCAGAGAGCCCATCTGCATCCGCATCTACTGGCTTCAATTTCAGCGTAGTCACTACCGCCGCGTGATCACTGGGCCACGTGTTATTTTTCAATGGAGTAATCGATGAACCCCATGCACCCACCGTGTTTTCCACTGCTGTAGTATAAACAAGAGATGCTACTGGCTTAAGTGAGGAGCCTTTGTAGTAGATAAAATCAATTCTATCCTGCGGCTCAGTTCCTTTGAAAGTAGGCGACCAAGTATTCCCAGGCATTGCCGCGGGATTAGTATGAATCATCCGGTATGAGTCCTTCATTCCAGCATTGATCACTGCTGTACTCGTAGGCCACGCTACACTCTCCACTCCTCCATGAGCTGCGGCTGTAGCTGGCACCCAGTCTAAATGAGAGGGTGCATTAAAATCTCCTGTTAGAAACACGGGAATGCTATCCGCGTTATTTAGAATAGCACTCATCCCATTCATTATCGCTGTAATTTGCTCATCTCGATCAGAAGTAGTTTCCTCAGCAAGTACACTCGCTTCTGTAGCACCAGAGATCTGAGCTGCGTAGGGACCGTAATCCGTGTAGTCGAGATGGCAATTCATTAAGATAACTTCTTGCTGAGGGCTTTCAGTGAGCTTCACTTTGATCCCTCTGGCTATCCCAGCAGCCAGCGTCTGATCCGTAATCGGGTAGCGGCTGAACAGCCCCAGGGAACCTGAAATGTTAGACCGATAAAACCACCCTAGATCACTCGCTATTTTCTGAGGTTGATATACTCCAGAGCCACTTACATTATCCGTGCTTTCCTGCATTCCTATGATGTCAGCACCCGATAAAATGATAGACTCTAGCCCCTTACGATGCCCATTATTAATTTGCCCCCAGCCATGCCAAGCATTGTAAGACATCATCTTAAGACCACGCACTATTTCGGTATTGGGTGCGAACACTTCTATTGTCATCGTCGCGTCTGCATTCACCGTTCCATTACTAGCACGCACTGTAAAAGTATTCATCCCCACATCACTCATTGCTGGTGTGCCGCTCAGAATGCCAGTGTTTGAGACCGTGAGCCAAGCAGGGCCTGTGACCTTGGAAAAATCATAACTTGAGAAATTTGTATAAGCAGAAATTTTCCCCGTATATGCAGCCCCACTCACACCGTGACGGCGCTTGAATTGACTAACTAGCCAGCTCGGCGGATCAGTGACAGGTGGCTCAGTGATGGTGAAATTTGTAGGCCCAGCGATAGCAGTGTATCCATCATTGGCTAAAAACCATACACTATAATTCCCTGCAACGAGGCCTGAGTTCGTGAACGTAACATCACCTGCCGTGCTACTCCCCCCTGCTGTCTGAGTCCCATTCGTATAATACCACGCTGAAGCTGCTGGTGAGCCATCGGGGATGTTGCCTTGAGAATAGATCGCTATCCAGTCACTAGCATTTCCCGGACCGCCAGAATAAGATGCAATGATCTCTTCCCCCTCAACATAGCTTACTTTATCTGGTGTTACCGACTGAGCATGGGAGCAAAGCAACAGCAACGCATTAGTAAGTGTGATGATAAAAATTAAATAAGAAGGTCGGTTCATAAGTCTGAGATAAATGTTAAGTTGATTCAATTTAGCCTAAGCCCACGTGTTAGAAAGCAGCTAAAACAGCTTAACTAAAGGCATTTTAGCTATTCTGGACTTAGTTCAGATAAATAAGCACTATTCTAAGTTACTTTCTTGTGGACATGCATCGTTTACAGTATTTCTTTCTGTTCTAGCTATTTTAGCTGTATGACCTACTATTTATACAAGTTTCACTAATGAGTAATCGCCCTACCATAGGAATAAGAATGCCGCCATGGACCAGCTCCAACTGGCTAGTCATTGGTGGCATCATGGACTACATCATCGATCACGGAGAATGGAAACTCGTCACTGAAGATAATGGCTATGGAGAAATGGAAGCGATAGATATTGGGATAGGCTGGAAAGGTGATGGAGTGATTTTATACAGAGCCACAGAGCAGGAGTTAGATTACTTTAAGAAAAACTCAATCGCAGTCTGCCTAATGAGCTCAGAGGGACCAGATGGCGGCTTCCCTAGAGTCATACCTGATAATTATGAAGTAGGAGTAAAGGCTGCCCAGCACCTATTAGAAACAGGCGCACAGCACTTTGGATTTCTAGCAAGAGGAGAAACATCGTACCAAGAAGAAGAGCTAGCCCCCGGCAAAAGAGTTTATTCGAGAACACGTCTCAAAGGCTACAAAGAAGAACTGAAATCTCGTGGATTTGAACCCAATGTCTTTTACCTCAAAGGCTATCCATTATGGAAATCAGATTCTTGGAAAAAGGTTGAAAAGGACATCCTAGACTACTTGGTGACTTTACCAAAACACACCGCAATATTTGCCGCTGATGACCCCCTGGCAGCAGTGGTGCTCCGAGTGGCAGAGAAATCGGGCATTAAAGTTCCTGAAGATCTTATGGTTCTCGGGTTTGGTAATACTCTCAATTACTGCCATGCATCATTCCCTTCGATGAGTTCTATTGTCTACCCAGCAAGAGAAATTGGCTATCGGATAGCAGAATCAATTTCTTCTCAACTCACAGCAAAGAAGAAAATCCCAAGCACTCTGGAGGTCTCCATAAACGAAATAAAAGAACGCGAGTCCACCGCCTTCATCGCTATAGAAGATCCAGAAATTGCCGCATTAGTAAAATGGATTAGATTGAAGGCTCCCACAGAAGCTATCCAGGTCTCAGACCTGCAAGATCACTCCAGCTATTCACTCAGTTCTATAAAATCTAAGTTTAGCAAGTTTCTCGGACACAGCCCCAAAGATGAAATTAAACAAGTGCGGCTCGCGAGACTGAAACAACTGCTTCAAAATATAGGTAAACCAATGGCACAAATTTCCTCAGAAATGGACTTCAGATCAGTCGAGGAAATGAGCCGATTTTTCCTCCGCGAGACTGGTGCGCGCCCCAATGCCTATCGTGAACAACTACTGCATAAAAAAGATAGTACATAACTGACAAAAGAATCCACACTAATGAATCCTCACCAATGAATCCAAATCTTATCATCATCCTATGCATTATCCTCTGGGGAATGTGGGGCTTTACGAATAAATTCTGCAACATGCAGAACTCTCCGGTCTTCGTGACACTTGTCACCAATTTCCTCTACATGGCATTCTCCCTCCCCCTGCTATTCAAATTAAAAACAGAAGAGATCAACTGGAGTTTTTCTGTAGCAGGATTCCTTGTTTGCACAGCAATATTTGGCGTAGGAGCCAAGTTCTTATTCAATATGGCTTTATCTCAGTCACCAGCTTCAGGAGTAGTTTCAGCCACTTCAGCTTACCCCATCGTCACCCTAATCCTAGCGGTCATCTTTCTAAATGAAAAAATGAATTTCCAGCAAGGCCTGGGAGTCGGACTTTGTGTTATAGGCGTTTACTTAATCACCGCAGCGAACTAAACTACGCAAACATTTAGTCCATTTTGACGTATCATTGGCTTTTTTAGCTATAGTGATAACGCTTTTTCTTGCTAAAATGAATTTCTAGTAGAGTGAAATTTCCCAAAAAACTCACTCTTAACGGTTACATTAATAGATAGAATCACCACACAATTACAAAATGAAAAATACTAAAACAATACGAGCTTGCGCGATCGCTGGAGGAATCAGCATCGTCACTTACAATGAAGGTTCTGCCGCTACAATGTTAGGATTTGACGGTCTTGGCCCTAATGATACAAATATGGAAGAAGTTTATGGAGATAACGTTATTACTTCAGACCTAGCCGCTGGAGTTACCGCTTCATCAGGAGTTCAGTCAATAGTCGGAACACCTGACATTACATTAGACTGGGCTGGCGGAGCAGGTGCTGGCGAATGGGATTCTTTCACTGGTTGGGACACACCTGCAAGGGATGTCGTGCAAACAGATTACAAAGGATCATTTATGACTCTCACATTCACACCTGGGTCAGCTACAGTAGGAGCGCTTATCACTGCGTTTGATCTTGATGAATTCACGGGTGGTGGAGCCACTGTGATTGACTGGAGCATACTAAACGGAGCAACCACTATCGTGAGTGGAACAGAATCAGGTCTAAGTTCCATCAATGGTGGATCTGTCACTGTGAACACAGGCATGACGGAGGCTCAAGCGATTGCAAATGCTGGAAGCAATATCACGCTCAGACTTGACCTCATAGGTGGATCAAGCTCATACCAAGCTATGGACAACCTCACCTTTGATCAGGTAGCCGTTCCAGAACCATCATCTAGCCTGCTCGCAGTAGCTGGTCTAGGAGCAATGGCGATGCGCCGCCGCCGCCAGTAATCTCATTTCTACTTTGAACTTCTCAAAACCTGCTTTGCTCCTAGAGTGAAGCAGGTTTTTTATGATGGACAAAATACAGACAGCACTATTGTCAGAAAATGTAGCAGAAGCGATGCTACACTGGAACGACGCCACGCGACGAGAAGCCAGCCAAACATACGAGTTTGGCTGCACCTTGTTTAATATGTATTACTATGATGAAGCAGATCTAGTCTTCGCTCCATTACTCACCAAAGAAAATGAAACCCATCTTCTCGGCTATCTACTAGGTGTCGCTAAGCTTTGGTTCGGTGTTGGAAAATTTGAGATCTCTTCTCTCTACAGTCGCAGAGCATTTCATATAGATTATACTGCAGATAATGCTGCCATGCATGCTTCTAATTTAGTCCGCTCTGAAAAAAAAGAAGAAGCCGAGCGACTCCTGTTAGATACTATCAATCGTGAACCTGGACATGCTAGGAGTGTGAGACTACTCGCCCATGTGGAGAGAACTTCTGGTCGCCAAAAACAAGCAAAACAAAGACTAGAAGACTGCTTGCTTTCTTACCCATCTGATGAAGACTGGCGGCTTCAGTACGAACTAGGATACATACTAGACCGACAAGGTGACTACCAAGGAGCGATGCGTGTGATGCTTAAAGCAAAGTCCGCATTACAAGCCACCGCCAATTCTGTAACTCCCGAATGGCGAGCACGAGCAGAGAGACAATGGCAGACCACCAATCTGTTAGACACAGATCGTTTAACCAAATGGCACAGCACAAAAGGAGGAGAAGATGTCGTTATCATGGCTGGATTCCCTAGATCTGGAACCACTCTGTTAGAAAACATTATCTCCACACACGAAAGCTGTCTCGGCACGGACGAGACCGGAGTTCTCAATACACAATTCACAGAACCTATCGTCTTCGGAGCTAGCTCCGCTCATGATGCAGTCGCTGAACTGGACGACTTCTATGATGATGAACTAGCAGCCGGGCGTGATGAATATTACCGCTGCACAGAAGCAATCATCGGTGAGGCTAGAAATGGGCGCACACTGTTAGAGAAAGAACCGCTCATGACAGCAGATCTAGCTTTACCCTTGAGGCTTTTTCCCCAATGCAAAATCATCATGCCCTTGCGTGACCCTCGCGATGTGGTGATTAGTTTTTTCTTCACCATCGTCCCTCTTACAGCAAACAGTGCTGGAGCTATTTCAATCGAGCAATCTTGTAAATATTACGCAGAAGTCATGAGGCATTGGTTACTCCTTAAAGAGCGACTACCTAAAGCACGCTGGATGGAGAGCCGCTATGAAGATTTACTCGCTGATGCAGAAAGCCAAACCAAAAAACTAGCTAAATTTCTAAACATAGACTGGCATCAAAACATGCTAGAGCACCACAAACAAAAAAGCTCAAAAGCCATAACGACTCCCACCTACAGCGACGTTTCAAAAGCCCTCTACACCAGGTCTACTGAACGATGGAGAAACTACGAGCAAGAACTCAAACCACATCTCCACCATTTAGAACCCTACATAGAAAAATTCGGCTACGCACTTTAGGGAGCAGGCGGAAGCTGCCTTTAGAGAAAATAAAAGGGCAGATATGGCGTTAAATAATTACTTACTCATAGGAATCAGCGGAAGTGTCCCCTGAGTCGTTAAAATAGGCTGTTGGTTAATTGTTTTACCATGCATAGCATGGTTTTGAACAAAACATAAAATAACCAACAACCATGAATATAATTAACCTAAGAGAGATCCTGGCGCAAGCCTCAGATAACGAAGCAGTCGAATTACTTCAGCAAACCCTGCGTCAAAGCGTCAGAATGGCTCTCTATGATGCGATGGAGCAAGAAGTCAACTTACTCTGCGGAGCTAAATACAAGCCTTCAGAGAGCGAATACAAGCGAGCTGGCAGTGAGCAAGGCAGTGTCTATTTAGATGGAAATAAAGAAGCGATCAAACGCCCTAGGGTGAGGACTTCCGAGGGCGAAGTGCCGTTAGAGACTTACAAAGCGGCATCCTCTCAGCGTAATCTATTTAACGAAGTCGTAGGCTACATGGAACAAGGCTTGTCACAACGTGGAGCAGCTAGAGTAAACTCAAAAACATTGAGCAAAAGCGCTGCTAGTAGAATGTGGTATGAAAAGAGCGTCGAACAGCTCAATGAATTACGCACAAGATCTCTAACAGATCATGACATACTGGCTCTAATGATTGATGGCATAAGGCTTGCTGATGGGGTTTGGGTTCTAGTGGCTATGGGCATTGACTCCGCAGGAAATAAAGTAATGTTAGACTTTGAAGAAGGAAGTTCTGAAAATTCTACTGTAGTCAGTGAACTGATTAATCGTCTCAAGAAACGAGGTGTTGATTCATCACTAAAAAGACGATTGCTAGTCGTCCGTGATGGCAGCCCTGCGATCAAGAAGGCTGTTCTTAAACACTGGCCAGAAGCAATACAACAAGAGTGTTTGATCCACATGCAGAGACATACTCGTGACAAGCTCCGCACTCGAGACCGGTCAGAATTTGACAGCTACTGTAGTCGCCTACGAGATGCACAAGGAAAAGATGCTGGGGAGGAAGCTTTCAATGATCTGTTAGACTTCCTCAGTGAGCGAAATGCAGCAGCGGCAATAGCTCTCAAAGCTAGGAAAGATGATCTAATCGCCTTTCATAGTTTGAATGTTCCTAGTACGCTCAACGTAACATTTTTAAGCACGAATTGCATCGAAAACTCCTTTAGAAACTGGCGAGAAGCGACAGGAAACGTAAAGCGCTGGAGCCTGAAGCGAGACATGGTCAGCCGCTGGAGTGCAAGCGGAATGCTATGGGCTGAGAGCGGCTTCAACAAGATCCGTCATGCAAAGGATCTAGGGGCATTGGCGACCGCATTATCAGCCTCTATTGCGCCCTCCTCGCTACGCTCTGAGGACTCCATTCCAGCTGATAATGCGGAGCTTAATACTTGCACAACATCTAACAAATGATACAAATCACTCGATTAACCGCAGCTGAGTTTTAACGATCTGTGGGACATCCCCTATTCTTAGCAGCGTTCTCGATATTTCTTGGATCTCGAAATAAATCTGGGCTGGTAATTTCTATTTTTTTAAGGCGA
>CAKZMG010000204.1 GCA_937128235.1 uncultured Verrucomicrobiales bacterium | reverse complement strand
GGGCGGAAAATTCCGTCATAAGCGATTCCATTACAAATGGCACCCATGGCGTGCTCGCGGATGCCGAACCAGATGTTCCTGCCGGCAGCATTCTCTGGGGAGAAGTCTCCACCGTCTTTGATGTAATTTTTAGTAGATCCGTAGAGGTCAGCTGAGCCAGTGACCATCTGTGGGACTTCGTTTGCGAGGGCATTGATGACCACTCCGCCAGTGCCGCGTGTTGCGTCTGCGTAGTCATCTGCGAATACTGGAACTTTCTCTAACAGAGCTTCGGCAGACTCATTTGAGCCACCAGATTCTAGCTGCTTTGCGAGTTCAGGATTTGCCGCGCTCCATGCTGCAAATGTCTTTTCCCACTCAGCGTGAGCCGCTGCCTTCGCTTCTTTCTGTGCCGCGAAGTATGCCTTCACTTCATCAGAAATATAAAATCCACTAAGCGGAAGACCGAGTCCTTCTTTAGCAGAATCTGCGAAGTTCGCACCACCTTCTCCATGTCCTTTGGCTGTTCCCGCTACTTCTGGGATGCCCTTACAGATCGTTGTTTTTGCAATGATCACGCTTGGCTTTCCATTGCTGTTCGTCTTAGCAGCATTCACTGCATCAGCCACTGCCACGACATCGTGACCATCGATGACTACCGCATTCCAGCCTTGTGATTCAAAATATTGCTTAGCTTGGTCTCCCTGTGTCACGTCCGCCATCGCATCCAGAGTCACATCATTGCTATCATAAATGAGCGTGAGGTTATCTAGCTCATTATGACCTGCAAATTCTATCGCCTCTCGAGCCACACCTTCTTGGATGCATCCGTCACCAGCCAGGGCGACTACGTTGTGATTGAAAATTTCATGTTCAGCAGTGTTATAAACTGCCGCCGCGCGTTTACCACTCATCGCGAATCCAACGGCATTTCCAATACCCTGACCAAGCGGTCCAGTAGTAGCCTCGATACCTGGAGTCTCAGCAAATTCCGGATGCCCTGGAGTGATGCTGTGGAGCTTGCGGAAGTCCTTCACATCTTGCAGTGAGACCTCATATCCACTGAGGTGAAGCCAGCCATAAATGAACATAGATCCGTGACCAGCAGAGAGCACAAAGCGGTCTCTGTTTAGCCACCTAGGTGTAGCTGGATTAAATGATAGCGCCTCTCCGAAAAGTACCGCTCCTATCTCCGCACAACCAAGTGGAAGTCCCAAATGTCCTGATGAACAAGCATGAACTGCATCTATCGCTAGTCCACGTGCTTCATTCGCTGCTTT
>CAKZMG010000203.1 GCA_937128235.1 uncultured Verrucomicrobiales bacterium | reverse complement strand
AAAAGCAACTCAGGGCGGCACAGAGCATAGAATATAGAGAACAATGTTTAGCTCTTCTCCCTAGTGTATAGTCCCTAATTCTAGGAGCTAACGAATTTAGTAGTAAAGCGGCGTCAAGTGACTCTTGTGCTTGAGCAGAAAGGTTAGTAAGTTCTTTTTTTCTTCAAGAGGAGTAGTTCCGTAGAAAAACGAGTCAGAATTTTTTAAATTGTCAATAGTTTCAAATATTATTTCCCAGTCTTTGAAAGGTCTGAGCTTGTAATCCATATCTGATCTAGAAGCCCAAAAACTTAAAATGACGTCCATACATTTCTGATGAACTGGGTTTAAAGAGTCATCGGTTTTACTTTCACTCTGATTAATCAAGCTAGCAATATGCAGGCATACCCAACGAACTAAAGGGTCATCCTCGCCTTCATATTCGGCAATAAGCCTTTTACCAAAGTTTATAACTGTTTCTGTTGTCTCTGATTGTTCCATCTGGTGATAAAATAAAGTGTTTAGCATAAGGCTCTGGGTAATTCCCATAACGATCCTTTTCGTAGCGTTGTTCTTCGCGGTAAATTGCTACTGTTACCGCAATATTCATTTTTGTTTCAGCCATTAAAAGCTGAATTCCATCGATTGTTCCTTTAAAACGACTGCCATGTCTCGAGTATTCTTGCTGACTATCATCAATATCTTCATTCCATTTTTCAAATTCAAACTTTATTTTAGGGCTATCTCTAGAAACTAAGTTTTTTGATGGGATACTATCTTCTAGATTGAGCGTTTCTATCAGATCAGAGTCTAATTTTCCGAAGTAATTTGAAATACCATCAGATCTAGGGTCGGACTCATCTACTCCCTTGTCCCACCCTGTAGTGCTTATAATCTTTCTCAAATGAAACTCCGGATGTAATTTAGATCTATCTATTTCACTATCTAGAATTAAATCTCTTTCATCTACCCATTCACGAGACCAAAGAGCACTCAGGAGAGTGTCAGAAGTTTCTACCTCAACTAACCTAAAATCAATTTGTATTCGTTCTTGATTAGAAAAAACATTGTCATACCAATTTCCTTCCAGAATGATGAAATTTTCACCATCCTTTAAACAATCAATAAAATCATTTTCCTGAATATTCCAACACCAATCACTAGAAACGTGTTCATTAACCCATTTTCTTCGTCTAATTGGTAGAGGGTCAGCTAAATCCGCTAACCAATATCCGTCAGCTCTTGAAATCGAATGATTTTTAATCCAGTCTTTCCACGAATCTTCATAAATATAATCAGATCTGACCATAGGTTTTTCATTTATAAGCTTTTTAGTTAAGGTAAACAACGCATGTGCCGCTGCATAAAAATCAGCTCTCCAAACTTGAGGGTAACCATAGCCATTAGAATGGCTTCGCCTACTACGACTATATGAATCAAATAATGCCTTTCGTTCATCTTTTATATGTTTCTTGGTAATCTCAAAATCATTAGACGTACGGATCAAATCAATTAACTGTTTGTTGGCTGAATCAGCATCAATGTCGAATATTAGGGCGATAGGGTATAGCCATTTTTCTTCAAAATCATAAGGTAGGTATATTTCGCATTCGTTACTCCAATTACTAAACTCATGTCTGGATTGTTTTAAAGTTGAACTAGCTGTCTCAAATTTAGAACAACTAACTGTAGCAAGATTTTCTAATTGTGTATTAGTGTAGAGCTCAGACTCATCTTTCTGAAGATCGGTAGCAATTTTTGAAGCCGCTAGATTGATCATAATGTTATTGGTTTCAATAGCGTGAGTGTAATAAATATTTGAATAGGTTCGTAATGATTTGCTGTTATCTTTTGTGGATCTAGCTAAGGATACAAAGAAATATAAAATAGAATTTTTATGGTAAGGCAAGTGAGCTTGATGCCTAAATGGACGAGGAACCTTTACTTCTAAATGGTCGTGGAGAGCTTCAATGAGTTCATTAGATTCAGCTAGCGCAAGACGTCGCACAGTGTGCATAGCCTGCCACCGTATTTTTGAGTCGGGCGCCCCTAATAAGAACCATAGTAAAGATGCAAGGCATTGGATTTCGTCACCACTCACACTAAGATCTTGGGACCACTTTCCTTCAGAGTAGTCTTTGGGTAATTGCTTCTCAATTCTAGATAAACCATATTCTAAAAGCTCAATTTGTTCATGCTCTTGCAGTTTTTTACTTAAGAATGTGGTAAGCTGGAACAATGAATCTGGATCTTCTTCATAATTGCCCGCTTTTACACCAGTGAGAATAGAATGATTTATATCCCATTCTGACTCCTCAGGTTTCGTAAATATATAGTTGTATCGGTCGGATTGATGCTCACTTAGTAAGCTAGCCGACCAGTTACTAACAACTGATTCTCTAAAGTTGTCCCAATATTGTTCTACACTTGGTCTTGACCTCAGATCGGATGGCATGGCATCAATCAATTTGGTAAGATGAACCATGTTTTCTTCGACCGATAATTCTGCTATTTGTGTCAGGACAGAGATAGCTTGTGACGCGTCGACATTATTCCAAAATGTGGGCCAGAGGTAACTTAGCTCGTAGGTCGCTTCATCAGATTGTCTTACTTTACTTAGGAATTCAGTAACTCCACCTTCATTGTAAACAGGTATTGATTCAAATGCCCAATCACTGCACTTCTCTGCTTCTTCAAGATAACTAGTTGGGACAGTTGCATTTTGATGAACCTCTTTTTTGATAGAATTTAAATCAATGATAGCGTCATCTAGTTTGGTATTATTAAAATTAAAATTTAGACCAGAATCTCTTAAGTTCTCTAATCTCTCTTGGTCTGGATTAGACTTTAAAAAGTCTTTACAAAGTTGCCTGAAAATTAGCTCTCCATTTTCTAAGGCAAAAAGCGTTTCATAGAGATCGTCTACAATCTCTCTTTGGGTATCTAGTCCTAGAAATCCAGTAAAACCCCAACAAGTTTGTGGTGAAATAATGTTTTGTTGAAGTAGAGATTTTAAAACGACATAAATCGTATCATTGAGGTATCCAAAATCCCTGTCAGCCCATCTAGAAACAAGAGCGATGGTGTTTTTTGAGTCCAGTTTGCTTAAGCTATCTAGTAAGGGGTCTTGTAGATGGTCGATACCACTTCCAGTATGCTCTGAAAAAAGCTCAAAGGCACGAGAGACACGATAGGTCAGTTTTGCTTCAAAGATATTTCTTCCAGTGAGTCTAGTTACCAACTTTTGATGAACTTCCCAACGGCTTACAGCTTCATCTCCAAAACGACTAACTGAATCAATGGCATATTGAAAATATGCAACTGAATCGGGTTTGTTCTGAGTCATACAAGAACGAGACATTTCCACATAATAAGAAGCTATTGATTCAGGTTGTTCTTCGATATCTGGATTGTTTAAATATGTTCGGCAAGCAGACTCGGACTCCTTACGAAACTTTGAAAGCCCTTTGCAGTGGAATGAGAGCTTGAAAAGTGAAATGAGATCGTCAAATCGGGTACTGTTTTGTGCACCAAAAAGCGTCTTGCTTAGAGATTTAATTTCGGTTTCTGGTGGAGAGTCGATTAACTTTAAAAGTTCGATTCGTACCCTAGTTACATCTAATTTAAAAGGAGAAAATTGATTGTATGATCCAATACTAATTTTTTTAGAACATGCTTTTGCTTTTTCAAGTCTACTTTCAATATTTTCTTGGTTCCCGTTGAGTATATACGCGCGCTCTAAATATAGCTGAAGAAGACTATCGATATACTTTTTTCCTTTTTCAATATCCAGATTCTGCTCATTTAATTGAAGTCGTTCTAGAGCCGTTTCAGAGGATAGACTCTTTTCACCAAGAGCTGTCGATTCTAGGACTAGGGATCGTATAGCGTTAATTCGTGCATCAGAGTCGTGGTCGCTAGTAAGACTATAAAACGATATTTGTTCCCTATAGCATCTGACTACTCTAACGATCAGCTTAGAGTCCATATTACCGTGAAGAGCAGCCTCACATAAATAGATATAAGACGAATAAAGGATACTACTGGATTCGCTTCTTTTACTGAAGTCGAAAGCATGTCGTCGCTTTGCTAGGATGAACAAACTTGGAAGTAATGTTTGTGCATCTAAAAATCTCCCTACTTTACCAAGGGCATGAGAGACAGCTAGAATGACCATGATATTATGAGATAGTTTGTTAGCTATTACAAAGATTGCTTCATAATCATGTTTGTCAACAAGGCTAGAAATAAATAAGCTAAAAGCCTCTAGAAAAAATTCATTTCGTCGCCATTTTTTAAGCTCGTAGGATAATCCGCTACAATCATTTAGTAGAAATACAGTTCTAAATAATTCACAAAAATCCCGTTTTGTTATAGTATACTGGGCAAACCTATTTTCTTTTTGTTGCTCGTTTACTTCACGTATGTGAAGACGAAACCATTCAATTCCAGTGCGTAAATAACTACGAGCATCAGCTTTATAAGAAGAATAAGCAGATAAAATCGAAGCCGAATAAAGGTATTGAGATCCTCCCCAACCAGATTTGATTTGTCGTTTGTAGGCTATATCAAGCACATTCGCTTCATCTAGAAGCTGGGGAAGCAGGTCTAAATGATTAGCAAATAAACTAAGTCGGCGCTGATCTCCTGCAAATTCTTCGCCCGCTCTGAGTGCTATTTTAGAGGCATCTAATACAAATTCATTTTGTAGAGCAGCTGAAAGAGCAAATTTTAACCTTCCCGCAACTATTTCTTTACGGTCAGAATCACGTAAACCAAATAAGTTGTCTTCAGCTAAGGCTAAGGTTGTCAAAAGTTCATATTTCTCAGCTTCTAATAATAGTTGAGGCAGGCAAATAGCAGCATAAGAATTCGAACTGGCGATTGTTGAAACTTGATCTACTAGTAATTCTGCTTCTTCTGTTGTATTCTTGAACCGATCTCTGAACCAAGTTTCGGTTGGTTCATCTCTGAATTGAACAGTTGAATTTCTGAGTAAAAAACCAATTCCAATCTCTGTTACAAAAGTTTTGATAGCAGAAACTGAGACCTGTGCAATTTTGGATAAAACCTCAATTGGAACTGGAGGAGGCAAGTTAGCTAAGGCATGGCAAATCGAGTTAAACTGGACATCACCGGAGAGAGAGAACTCTTTACGAACACGTGCGACAGTCTTATCTAGTAAGGTAGCGATTTGTTCGTCACATGTAGTTGTCTTTGGACCTAATGCTAACAACAGATCAACTAGTTTAGAGCCTCTATTTAGGATAAAAACTGTTCTCTGAACTCTGGGGTTTCCATCTGTAAGACGATACAATTCATCTGCGTCCTGTAAAGTTGCATTAGGGTAAACTGTCTTCAGGTGAAATTCGGTTTCATTTAAATCAAAGGGTTTTATCTTAAATTCCTCATACTCATCAGGTAAATCGAGCAGATCGACTCGTTCTGGGCGAGTACTAACAACAAGTTTGACCCCTTCAGGCATTCTTTCGTTAAGCAATATATCTACGAAGCAATGGTGTTTAAATAAATTAGCAGCCATTTTTGCATTATCGCTAGCATCGATAAAAAGAACTAAGAGACTATCAGAGTTTGCCTTTTTCAACTCTTCAGCTGCTTTTTTCAAAGACCTAAAAAAAGTTTTGGTAGCCCTTACAGTATCGGTATCAAATTTTAGTTTTCTACCACAGAGTAGTTTTTGTGCACATTCGTTAACGATTTGCAGAAAAGCGTGTTGATGCTGATGTCGGGCATGTGCCAAATTACGATAGTCACCTTGACCGAAGCAATCATATAGCACGGATTGTGAGCCGTTAGGCAACAATTTACTCACAGCTGATAAAGTGACAGTTTTACCAACTCCTCCCTCTGCTGTAATCACAATGGGCGTATTAGCGTTAACGATTTCTGTAACAAGATCACCATAGCAAGACCTATTAATAAGGTGTTTCGGAGGTTCAATTCTAGAAGGAGCGGGAAACAGGTCTTCTAGATCGTTGACTCCTAATCTCCTTAGAACTTCTACTTTTGTGATCTCTTTATGTTTTCCAGGTAGAACATAATCTGTGATAAACTGTATATAATCATTAACCTCTAAAGAGTCTATCTGTCTGTCGACAAGGTCTGATATAGCAAAAGCGAGGTCTTTCTGCTGATCAAGATAGTTTCCTTGTTTACCAATTAATGAAATGCTTTTAGAGAAATTCTTTAGATCTTCACCTTCTAAACCTGTATATGTTTCTATGGTTTTAACAAATTGATTACTTACCGTTTCACCTAAATTGATTTTTTTAAGGCTATCCCTGAACCCACTTGAGAAAGGACGATTTGTAACTATCTGAAATGAATATATTTCACCTGTAATTAACGCTCTTTTATATAGAGTGGAAAAACCTTCGAAAGTACCTTTAAAATCACTGAGTGTATACTCTTGATCCACTCGTAATGTACTATGCTTGAGTTGGCTGACTACAATATTTTTAATTCCGTTAATGATTGAGATTTCTGTGGCATCAACTACTGAATCGCCATCAACTTGTCCTTCATCTGGTTCCAACCCATCAAGCACAACTGCTCTTAAGTTTGTGTTAGGATCTAACAGTTTTAGGGTCCTCTTAGCCACCCATCGATAATGGAAGGCGTCACCAGCTCTTGACGGTCTCTCAGGATTCATTTTTAATATTAGCTACACTCAATTATTTCGTTAGTTTTTATCATCTAGTGTTTTATTTTACGAGTGAATAAATGCTAGAGAAGAAAAAGTAATACCGACTTTCCGTGAATTGAGGTCAATGATTGGTGGTCGGCTACTTACTGAATTTCCGTTTGTTCTGGATGCTTTGGAAATTGGCTACTTGATCTAAGGTCGATTGCCATTGGGTGAGGAAGAATTTTTTTAGGGCGTTGTATTGTTTTCCTGGCTTGATGATGTTGTCGTTTGCGCTGATTTGTCCGATGGCTAGTGTGTAGTCGCCAAGGAGGTTGATGTAGGTGCGGCGCTCTTCTTGGCTGATGAGGAGTGGTGGCATTCCTGCTCGGAGTAGTGGAATGTTGGCGGCTAGGCGTGCGAGTCTGCCATTGCCATCTGCGTAGGGGTGGATAGCTACGAAGCCGAGATGGATGTCTGTGTAGGCTTTGATGAGTGAGTGGCTGTCATTGTTTTGAACTTTGTTAGATGGCTTGCTGTTCTTGTTGTTTTTGTTATGCTGGCTGAGCATTTTTAACCATCGCTTGATGAGTGGTGGGACGTCCTTTGGCTGGGCGTATTCGTGCCATGTTGTTTTGCCGTTGGAGGGCATGACCATGGTGCCATTGGGTTCTACTTTCCAGCTGCCGATGGGTTGATAAATATCTACTACAGTTTCTGTCTGAACCGAACGATGCAGCTGGTGAAGTGACTCGATACGGATGGGTAAGTCTGTCTTAATCCAATGTGACATGATGGCGAGAGCGTTTGCGTGACCATGGATTTCTTGATGCTCTTTCAGACTTTTCCCACTGATGGTGAGTCCTTCGGTAAGGATGAATAAGGTATCGCCAGCTGAGATGGTGTTGCCTTCTAGTGCGGTGGATGAGTGGGTCCAATCAGCGACTAATGATTGAGCAAGCCCTGTTCTGAGATCTTTGTCTAAGCCTTTTAAAAAGAGCCAATCGTTTTCGACTTGTTCGATGATGCTTTGTTCCTGTGGTGGGTGGGGGAGTAATGCAGAACGTAGTTCCTCAGCGGTGATGTCTAAAGCCTTCGCTAAGCGCGTGAGTGTGGACTCTCTTGCTTGGCTTTTTCCGTTCTCCAGTGAGCTTAGTGTGGCGACTCTGATGTTTGCTTTTTCTGCGAGCTCAGCCTGAGTCATCCCAGCATGGAGACGGTGTGCGCGTAGGCTTTTCATGAGGGAATTGTAACTTACGGTTTTGAAACCGCAAGTTTAATTTATGGGGGCAGGGATTATACACTAGGGATAAAATGAAGAATTAACCGCAGATTTTCGCAGATTATGCGCAGATTCCAGTATGATGAAACGTACTTTTTAAAGTAAACAATGCTCTCAGTTTATTGAGTAAGGGCAGAGAGCAAAGAATTAAGAAATCAGCGTACATCAGCGAAAATCTGCGGTTGAAAAAGTAGTGATTTAAGATATTTCTCCCTAGTGTAAAGTCCCTATCAATGGGGGTGATTTTTAACGGGAAAATAGGACGCGATTTATCGGATATTTAGAAGGGTTACATGCGGTTTGAAAGCGTAAGTTTGTTGGGGCAAATGTGTCACGTTTTCAGCGCTTCCTTTTGGTCGCTGACCCTAGGCTGGATTATGTTTTGCCCTTTCTGGGCTGGAGGGGGATTGAGAATTAGGAATTAGGAATTAGGAATCTAATTGTGCAAGATTCGTCCTATTTGTCTTATCTGACTTATTCGTGGTAGAGTTCCACAGGTATGTAGGTTGAGGGGGGCTTGGAGATTGGAAATCTCCAGCACGTTGTTGATTTAAATCGCTGTTAGCGATTCGAGAATAAATATAGGTTCTTCTGCTTTGTTAGATTCTGTTAGATCGAGGAGGGCGGTGAGGGTCCAGTCGTTTTGGAGGTCGTCGTCGGTGATGGTTTGGGTTATTTTTAGGTGCTTGGCTTCATCTTGGTGATTGGTTTCTTCCATTTTGAAGTGCTTTTTGTTTCTTGCCTCCGGGTCTAGGCGGATGTTGTGGTGATCGGTGAAATAATCATCGAGGATGGGGTCGAGGCGGGCTACTGTCCATGGGGTGCCTTCTGGGTCGGTTGGCTGGAAGAGGGTGAGGAGGTCTGTTAGGTTATCGTGGGCTAGGTATTTGACTGCGGTGAATATCTTTTCGCGGACGAGCTTGGTGAGGTTCTTTTTGTCGTGGGTGAAGGGGTGATTAGAGGTAAGTTTTTTCTGCTTTGCTCTTTCTTCGGCTGGGATGTAGTCGGGGTTGCGCATGAGTTCCCATTCATCGATGAGGCTGGAGTCGATGCTGATGAGGTGGTCCTTGAGGTAAGTTTCTGCATCGAGGACTTCTTCGGTTTTGTGTGCTGGAGGGACGGTTTGGCTGAGTGCTTTGTAGACCTCGCTGAGGTGGCGGAGGAGGATGGCTTCGGAGCGTTCTAGCTTGTAGGTTTTGATGTAGTCCTCGAAGCTCATGTATTCTGCGAACATCTCGCGGGCGATGGATTTCGGGCGGATGCTCTCGCTGCTGATCCATGGGTGTTTAGCGCGGAAGGCATTGAAGGTATCGTAGATGTAGCCTTTTCCGGGCATGGGGTGGGTGACTTGTTCTAGCTTTTCCATGCGGTCATCGTATTCTATGCCGTCTTCTTTCATCTCGGCGACTAGCTCGGATTTGGCTTTGTTGACCTGGGCTTTGAGGATGGCTGCGGGGTTTTCTAGGATGGCTTCTACGAGTGAGAGGACGTTGAGAACGTAGTTTGGGTCTTCTTTATCTAGCTCTGGGATGGCTTCTAACAGATAGAGACCGAGTGCTTGGTTCATGGAGAAGTCGTCCTGAAGCTCTATGTGCAGTTGCACCTTTGGTGCTTTTTTGGTGATCGGGGATCGGTGATCAGTGATCGGTGTTCGCTCTGCTGGGGGGATGATGGTGAAGACTCCGCCTCGGACGAGGGAGGTGAACATGGAGCGGGCGTGAGCGCGGAGTTTTTTCTTGGAGGCTTCTGTCTCGTGGCTGGCTGAAATGATGCGCTTGAGTTCGGTGCAGCCGTCTTCGTTCTCTCGTCCTAGGACATTGAGTAGGATGTTGTGCTGGAGTTTGAAGCTGGAGGTGAGTGGCTCTGGTGGCGAGGTTTGGAGCTTGGTGAAGGTGTCGGCTGTCCAGGCTACGTAGCCAAATTCTGGTGGCTTCTTTTTGACGATTTTTTTCTTCTTAGTGGACGCTTTAGCCTTGGCTTCGAGACGGATGTTCTCGATGGCGTGTGCGGGGGCTTGAGCTACGATGTAGCCTACGTCATCGAATCCACGTCTGCCGGCTCTGCCTGCGATTTGTTTGAAGTCTCTAACAGAAAGTATTTTCATGCCTGATCCGTCATACTTGCAGAGCTGGGTGAAGAGGACGGATCGGATAGGGACGTTGATGCCTACTCCTAGGGTATCGGTTCCGCAGATGACTTTGAGTAAGCCTCTCTGGGTAAGTTTTTCTACGAGGACGCGGTATTTAGGAAGTAGCCCAGCGTGGTGGATGCCGATGCCGTGGCGGAGGAGTTTGGAGATTTCTTTGCCGTAGGGTGAGCGGAAGTTTGCTTTGTGGAGAGCTTCTGCGATTTCTTTTTTCTCTTCCTTGGAGCAGAAGTTGCTAGAGAGAAGAGCTTGGGCGGATTCTGCGCTGGCGCGCTGTGAGAAGTGGACGAGATAGACGGGTGCTTTGTTAGATTCTACTAGCTCGGTGACTTTCTCTGTGAGCGGGATTTCTGAGTAGTCGAACTCCAGCGGGACGGGTCTCTGGTCTGAGATGACGAGTGAGGTTTCTGCGCCTGTTAGAGTGGTGATTTCTTTCTGGAAAAAGGCGGTGTCACCGATGGTGGCAGACATGAGGAGGAAACGAGACTGCGGTAGGGTGAGCAGGGGAATCTGCCATGCTACTCCGCGCTCGGCATCTGAGTAGTAGTGAAATTCATCCATGATGACATCGTCCACCTTGGCTTCTGATCCTTCGCGAAGGGCGAGGTTTGATAAAATTTCTGCGGTGCAGCAGATGATGGGTGCGCTGGAGTTTACGGTGGCGTCACCAGTGATCATGCCTACATTTTCTGGTCCGAAGGAGTTACAGAGTGATAGGAATTTCTCGTTAGCAAGTGCCTTGATGGGGACGGTGTAGTAGGAGATCCGTCCCTCGCAAAATGATTTGTAGTGATGCGCTAGTGCTACGAGGGATTTACCAGAGCCAGTGGGGGTGTTGAGTATGACGTTGTTGCCGGCGAAGAGTTCTAGGATGGCTTCTTCCTGGTGATCATAGAGCTCGATCTCTGCTTCGATAAGGAGCTCGAGAAAGTGATTGAGGATATCATCAGAGGTAAGTTTTTCTGAGGATGTGGATGGCTTGGTGAGGAGCATCGTGAGAGACTCGCTGGACACCTTGATTAGGTCAATGCGATTTTTCGTGCGCTTATCTTTGGAACGACGTGTTTGCCTACTTCGATACCGTCATTTTTAAACTCTTGACCGAGCTCTTTAGGCGACTTGCCTACCCATGTGGTTTCCATGCCTTCGAGGCTGATTGTTTTCGTTTTTGGATCTATCGTAAGAGTTGTAAATAGCGAGTCCTTGTAGGGTGCTGTATGGTCGATCCATTTATATTTCTTGTGGATTTCCTCTGAGTAACTCTGGTTCTTGTATTTACCTCCCACCCAGACGTAAGAGGCTGAGTTGATATTTACGTAGGGAATGCCATCGATGTCGATGTGATCATCGATATGCATGTGACCGCAGATGGAAATGAGAATTTTGTCTACATGTTGCTTGAGGATTTCCTGCACTTCTTTAGCGTTGTCGATAGCTCCTGGACCAGCGAGTGGTTGATGGGAAATGATGATGGTAGGCTCACTAGTTTCTTTGAGAGTTTTAGCGAGCCATTCAGTCTGGGGCTTGCCGATGTAGCTGGCATATCCTCCTTTGTGAGTGGGTGAGCCTTTGTCATTGCCATCGAGCACGATAAGACGAACGCCTTCGACTAGCTGAGTATAGTAGAACCCTGGCATTCCCCAGGCTTTCTGACATTGTTGTTTACTGTAGCCATGGTCAGTATCGTGATTACCGATGACGTGAAGCGAGACGGGATGAGCATTGTTGAAGGTCTCGATGATCTTTTTGTTTTGGTCTTTTGGGATAGCAAAATCACCCATCTGGATAAGTCCATCCGGTTTGGTAGCTTTCATGGCCTTGAGGAAGGCGTCTAAACGCTGTGGACCATCATGCATGACGTCATGGTGGAGGTCGGCTATGAGACCTAGTTTGATTGGCTTTTTGAGATCTGCTAATCCTGCTAGAGCCGAATGTATGGGTAAAGTGAGAGAAGCGCCTGCTGCTCCAAGGGATTTCAGAAAATTGCGTCTAGATGAGATTGTTGGTGTTGTGTTGTCTTTCATATATTCGGTTGTTATTTTTTTCCAAAGTCTGTGATGACTGGGTAGTGATCTGAGATTTTATTCACGTCTCCTTTAGTGATTATTTTACAGGATGTGACCGTCTTGTAGAGGTTTTCAGTAGATAGGATGAAGTCAATTCGCTCACCCATTTTTACCGCAGTCTTATTAGTCTTAGACCAAATTCCTGTTGGAGATGTTAGACGCGTTTCAAAGGTTTCAGGGAGATGTCCTGTGGCTGTATCTTTTAGACCAGCTTTGAAGAAAATATTCATTGCTTCATAGTCTAGTTTCCCGTCTTTGAGATTCTGCACATGCCCATGCTTATTATCTGTGTTTGCTTTACCTTCAAGAAAGTCGCCTTGCTTTTTTGATTCGAGCCATTTCGAGTCTTCGGCCGAGACAGCATTGAAATCGCCAAGAACGATTACCTTTTCACCTTTCGCTAACAATGGCTTTATCTTCTCTACGATAATTTTGGCTTCACGCTGGCGGACTTCCCATTTGAAGGGAGAGAGATGCACCAAGAAATAATGCACCCCATTGGTTTTTGCATGTAAGTATCCGTGATGCATTCCTTTCATTCCTTTCTCGATGGTCTCGATCGGCCATCGAGATGTTAGACCAACAGAAAATGCACTAGTTTTTAAGAGGCTAGAATGTGGATGATCCCAGCCGGTAGCTAGCTTTTTCAGTTGTTCTGGTTTCCAGCCCACTAGTTCCTGTAGAGCCACTACGTCTGGCGTCTGTCCTTTCACCCATTCTTGAGCTGACGGAGCGTCTTTTTTCACATGTCTATTCCGCTCATTAAATCCATACCAAGTGTTGTAGCTCATCACCCGGAGAGTTTCTGGATGAGGGTCATTAGCTTTGTGTTGTGCGCTAGCAAACATAGAACCACAGTAAACACTGGAAAGAATGAAGGCGACGATCTTGGATTTTAATTTCTGCATACTAAAATCTAGCAATACGCTAAATAAACTCAACTACTCAATGTGTTGTTAGTCTAAAATGACATGCGATATAATGAAAAAGACATGCTAATAAAGTTCTAGCTGCCAAGCTGCCAATCTAAAATGAATTTTATGAAAACGTTATCTATTTTTATTATTTTCCTTTTTAGTGCCTTAGTGATTCAGGCTAAAACTCTACGAGTTGCAGCCTACAATGTTGAGTTTGGAAAAGGAGGCTCTGCTGAGGAATTTGGAAACATGCTGAAGGAATACAAACTCGATATCGTCACTTTCAATGAAGCTCCGGGTGAAGACTGGACTAAGAAAGTAGGCGAGGCCTGTGGAATGAAATTTCACTACGTAGGAAAAACTTCTTCAGCCAATCATAAGGATAAATACAAATCTATTCTGAGTAAGACGCCCCTAACAGATACATCTGAAGTATTACTTGAAGGAAGTGGTTGGTCGCCAGCCTCTGCAGTAAGAGCTAGCACAGTCATCGATAAAGTGAGCTACACGATCTATTCGCTCCATATTCCTGGATCCAGTGGCGATAAGAAAAATGGGGCGAAGTCTGGAACTAAGGCCCATTCATTAACGAAAATTTTATCCAAAGATAAGTCTCCTAACATTATTGCTATGGGAGACTACAACAGCCGAGTCGAGCAAAACCCAATCAAAGCAATTCTAAGAAAAGGTTTTAAATACACTTGGGAAGATTTAAAAACTGACCTTAAAAAAGAAAAAACTTGGAATGTATATAACAATAAAGGCGAGGGAGTGATCGATCACATTCTTTACAAACTTAAAGACAAAAAGGTAAAAGTCACCGATGGAGGGATTATCAAATTAGAAAAACCTCTATCAGATCACGCTCCTGTCTGGGCTGAGTTTAGCTTTGAGTAGCTGACTCTAACAGGAGTAGAAATGATGATTTGCCGCCAAAAATGACTTATTGTTCATCTTGCTGTTTCGTCCTTGCTGGATAAAACAGCGCTTCTATACTTTACTGATAATGAAAGATTCTTACACCCGTCGCAACGTTCTCAAAATAGCAGGAGCCTCTACTTTGGGGTATGCTTGTAATGCACAAGCAGCAGAAAATGAGTCAACGAAGGTGAGTAAGCTAACAATTGGTCTGGTAGCAGATGTGCATCAAGATACGATTCACGATGGATTTACACGCATGAGATATTTCATTGATGAGATGAAAAAACGCAAGCCTGATATGCTGCTCCAGTTGGGAGATTTTGCAGTGCCTCGTCCACGCAATCAACCATTCCTCGATACCTGGAACGAATTTGAGGGGCCACGCTATCATGTGTTAGGAAATCATGATATGGATCATAAGTTTACCAAGGAGCAGACGATGAAGTGGTGGGGGATGAAAGAGCGATATTATTCTTTTGATCAGCATGGATGGCACTTCATTGTGCTCGATGGCAATAAGCCTGGTGCTCCATGGATCGGTCAGATTCAAAAAGATCAATAGGATTGGTTAGTCGAGGATTTGGCTAGCACGAACCAACCGACAATTGTAATCTGTCATCAGAGTTTAGAGTCCACGCGTGGAGGTGTTAGAAATGGTGCAGAGGTGCGTGAAATTCTCGAACAAGCGAACCAAAAAGCAGGACGTCGAAAAGTGATCGCATGCCTCAGTGGGCATCATCATACCGACTATGTAAAAACGATTCAGTCGATCCCATACATTCAGATTAATAGTATGGCTTATAAAGCTGTAGGTATGAAAAATCCTAGAAAGCGGTTTGGTAAACACATCGAGCACACTTCGCCATTGATTAAGTATGTAGCACCGTATTTAGACCCTCTTTACACGGTGCTAACCATTGATCCAAAAAAGAAAACGCTTCACATAGAGGGGGCGGAAACGAGCTACATTTCACCATCACCATTTGAGATGAAGCTGACAAGTAAGGATACGAAGCCACGCATCACGGAATGCACTCTTGCGATCAAGTAGCGCCATGATAATCAGCGACTGAGTGGCAACATTGCCAGAACTATCAACTATCTACTTTCGTTTGCCGTGGTTTGAGCCAAACTTTTGGCGGTTCGCTGTGTAGCGTTTTTTCATGTCTTCTAGGATCTTGCTGTAGTCTGAGTTATCATGAACGCTCTTCAGCTCTTGTGGGTCTTTCACTAGATCGAAAAGCTGCCATTCTTGAGTCTCAGGGATGAAGAAAATCTTGTAACGATCCGTGCGCACTCCGTCGTGACGTGGGACAGCATGGATGCTGCGGTGACCTTCCCAATACGCGTAGTAGAGATCATCTCTCCAGTTCGCTGTTGGCTTGCAGTCGTTCTTAAACATCGGAACCATGCTCATGCCTTGGATCTCCTTCGGTACTTTGATGCCAGCAATCTCAAGGAAAGTAGGAGCGTAGTCGATGTTCTGAATCAGCGTCTCAGACTTTGTGTTAGGCTTGATCACTCCTGGCCATTTGATGAGAAATGGCATCTTGAAGGACTGCTCAAACATCCAACGCTTGTCATACCAACCGTGCTCACCGAGATAGAAGCCTTGGTCAGATGAGTAGATGACGATGGTGTTTTTCTCTAGATCGTTCTCTTTGAGAAATTTTAAAACACGACCGACGTTTTCATCGACCGCCTTGATCGTGCTTAGGTAGTCCTTGATGTAGCGTTGGTATTTCCAAGAGGTGATCTGCTTTTCGCTGAGCTTCTTGTTTTTCATATCGACGACGAATTGAGCATTTTCTATTTCGTAAGCTTTGTCCCATGCCTTGCGTTGCTTGTCATCCATACGCGCAATCTCACCATTACCTACAGAATCGGCGAAACCTTTGAAGGGGGAGCGTGAGAGAAACTTCATGTCATGCTGCCAGTGGAAATGTTTTGCTAGCCCCATCTCGTGCTTTTTCAGCCATGCTGAGCGGCCTTCATAGGTATCGAAAAGAGTTGCTGGCTCAGGTACTTTGACCCCATCTAACAGATTCAAATGACGAGGTGCTGGCGCCCAGTTACGATGCGGTGCTTTGTGCTGACACATGAGCATGAATGGCTTGGTCTTGTCACGTTTCTCCAGCCACTTGAGCGAAAGATCCGTGATGATATCGGTGCAATATCCTTTGATGCGCTCTCTTTTGCCCTCGGGCATAGTGCGGAAATCTGGGTTGTAGTAGTTGCCCTGACCGGGAAGAACTTGCCAGTAATCAAAGCCTACAGGGAGCGTGTGAAGGTGCCACTTTCCAATGACTGCGGTTTGATATCCTTCCTTCTGTAGCGCTTGAGGAAATGTCCATTGGTTGCCATTGAACTTATCGCCATTTTGCCTGAATCCATTGATGTGACTGTGTTTACCAGTGAGGATGCAAGCCCGTGAAGGTCCGCAAATGGAGTTCGCACAAAATGAGTTTTTAAATACAGCACCTTGCTTAGCAATGCTGTCAAGGTGCGGTGTGTCTACGATTCCTTTGAAGCGATCACTGTATACGCCGATGGCATCAAGTGCGTGATCATCTGAGAAGATGAACAAAATGTTAGGACGTTCTGAAGACTTTTCTGACTTTGCCTCTGACTCTTGCGCTAATGAGGTCGATGATACGGCGGCCAATGTGAGACCAGCGGTGAGTAGGTTGATGAGTTTCATATATTTGATGCTATGTTGTTAGAATTATCGGTGCGTCACACGCACGTGATACGGAGTGATGATCGTGCCGTCGTCTGCCACAATGCTCGGTCTGATAGTTGTCTTGCCTAATGGCAGATTAAGCGCCTCAAACACGGCGATGTTTTGATCTAGTCGGAAAGGAGCTTCAAATGTTTTGCCAGCTACTTCGATCTTGGCTGTCCATTTCTTGCCTTTGATTTTTTTACGATCCCAGAGTGGGATTTCATAGCGAACATCAAAGCGGCCTGCATGCGCAAAATCAACTTTGTAGTAGCCCACTTTTTTGAGATTCCAGTGAGAGTCGATCATTTCCTGCCATGTGAGCACGCATGGATTTTCCTTAGTAGAATCGATGACAATGTAGGGAGGACCTGGCTGATCTTTGCGATCACTAGTTACGCTAGTAAACCACTTTTCATACTCAGCGAGAAGCTCAGCTTTGATCTCAGGGTTTTGCTCGATGAGGTTCTTAGACTCACCGGGATCTGCCATGACGTCATAGAGCTCCCACCTCGGTGGCTCAGGGAGTTCTTGCTTTTGTGTGCCACTGGGATTCACTAGCTTCCACTTACCTTTACGCACCATGCAGCTGTGATATTTTGAAATGTTATCGCCACGGTGATATTGGATCACAATGGGGCGGACTGGCATTTCCGTAGTTGGATTTTTAAGTTTCGAGAGCACGCTGCGACCGTCCATATTTTTAGGCACGTCCTTGACATAAGCCGCTTCTAACAAGGTGGGCATGAGGTCGATGTGAGCCGCCACTGTTTTCTCTACTTCTACTCCAGCCTTGAGCTGCGCTGGCCATTGAATCCAGATCGGAGTGCGCATGCCGCCCTCGTAGAGTTCTGATTTCTTACCCCGAAAAGGTCCCACATATCTACGAGAGTTAGGTCCGTTATCGGTGAAGAAAATCACGATGGTATTTTCCAGTTCACCCATCTCATCGAGTCGCTTGAAGAGCTTACCCATGTTGTCATCGATGTTGGTGATCATCGCAGAAATACGCGCGAGCATGTCGAAGTGCTTTTTGTTGTGATCTTTTTTATCAGTCACTATGGAAGTGAAATCGACGTCTTTGTATTTATTGTAGAGATCTTTTGGTGCATCATGGAAAGGCGAATGTGGAGCATTGAGTGAAATGTAGGCAAAGAATGGCTTGCCGTCTTTTTTGCTCTTCTTCATGAAGGTATCTGCTCGGTCAAAAAACACATCGGTGCAATAGCCCTTGGTATGCACTTCTTTGTCATTTTCATACAATAGCGCATCGGTGTAGTCGCCATGCTTGTCGCGCACATCCGCTGGTTGGCCAAGACCGCCACCCTTGTGAATGATGGAGTATTCAAACCCTTGATCCGTGGGGCGCATCGGGTGGTTATCACCCAGGTGCCACTTACCGAAGATGCCTGTGCTGTAACCATTTTTCTGAAGCACTTCTGCAATGGTCACTTCATCCGTAGCCATCATGGATCTACCCATCCAGGTGTCCACACACTTAGTGCGATGGTTGTAGCGACCAGTCATCAAGCATGCGCGTGTGGGCGAGCAAACTGGGCTGACGTAAAATTCTTTCCATGAGACACTACGCTTCATCATCTCATCGAGATGCGGAGTTTTGATCAGTTTATTTCCTACCGAACCAAAGTCGCCGTAGCCCTGATCATCTGTCATGACGAGTACGATGTTAGGGCGTTTTTCCGCTGCGGATGCTAAGGAGAGAAATATTAAGAGAGGCATCATTGAGGCGAGAATGGATAATGTAAAATTCATAATTTTAGATAATGTTGGCTATTAAGCTCTTCAGGACGGAGCATCGCTGATTTTACGCATGGCTTATAACAACCACAAGAATACTCAATAGCTTACAGTAATAAATATCGATAATGACATCAGAAAAGTCACAAAAGACAGTGGATGATTTATTATCTAAATGATTGAAAATGCACTGGATAGTATAGTTGAGATAGTCTATTTAACTAAACTGATCTTCGATGAAGGCTGAGCAGAGGTCGATGGTGGCTTGGATGCCTTTTTTGTGGGTGCGCTCGGTGCTGTGGGAGGCGGCTACTCCGGGACCGATGAGCCCTACGCGCATGTCGTTTCCTGCGGAGAGGGCTGCGGAGCCGTCTGAGCCGTAGAAGGGATAGACGTCTTGCTTGTAGGGGATGTTCTTTGCTCTGGCTAGTCTGACTAGTGACTGACGCATGCGGTAGTCGTATGGTCCGGTGGAGTCTTTGGCGCAGATGGAGCAGGAGGTTTCGTTTCCTTCGCAGGCATCGCCTAGGACTCCCATGTCGATGACTAGGAGGTCGGTGACGGTGTCTGAATATCCGCAGGTGCCTCCGTGCCCGACTTCCTCGTAGTTAGAGAAGAAAATTTCTACGGGGACATTTTTTCCGATGTATTTTTTGGCGAGTTCCATGAGGACGAAGCAGCCGGCTTTGTTATCGAGAAATCTAGATTTGATGAAGCCGCTTGGTTTTTCCTCGTAGTTTACATCGAGACAAATGATGTCGCCAATGCAGATGCCGAGGTCATCGATGTCGCTTCGATTGTGAACTTCTTCATCGAGCCTGATGTGCATGTTAGAGAGGTTGCGGTTGGTGGTCTCTCGTGATTTGTTGGTGTGCGATGACGGGTCGTTTAGCAGGATGGTGCCGGTGTAGATACAATCATCAAGCGTGCGGATGCGGACGTATTCGCCCTCAGCTCCTGTGAGTGAGAGTCCGCCTAGGAGTGAGAATTTAAGGGTGCCATTGCTATTGATGCCAGAAACGATTGCTCCTAGGGTATCGACGTGGGCTGCGATGGCGAGTGTGGGGTTATCGCCGAACTGGCAGCGCACTGCTCCCTTGTTTGTTAGAGTGGGTCTGAAGCCCAGCTTTTCCAGATAATTAACGATGTAGTCGCAAGCATCATAGGTGTAGCCAGAGGGGGAATCTATTTCTAACAATTCGCGTAGTGGTGTGTAGTCGGTAGTAACCATGCGCATTTTTAGATAAATACCTGAAAGAGATCTATCTTTAAAAGCGAAATGGAGATGATTTTATTTGTTGAAGCTAGCTTTTGAAGAAATGGGCTATTGAGGTAGCCAGAAGTACCCTTGATTTTAATTGTTAGGATACACTGGTGAATTAGCGGAGGCTTTTGGCTCATTGAGCTCGGGGACGTATTCACGCGTCATGATAGCTTGTGCTTTGTTAACGATGTCAAGGTTGGCACCAGCGACATTGCTTGTTTCGGATGGATCAGTGTCTAGGTTGTAGAGTTCGATGGCATTGTTACCGAGTTTCACAGCTTTCCATTTCCCTATTCTGACGGCATGCTCTACTCGACTAGTTTGGTGTGCCCAGTAGAGAAAAGGGTGTATTTTTTGCTGAGCTGTGTTTCCTTTCCAGGTAGGGAGGATGGATAGACCATCAGTGTGTTTAGGTGGTGCAACATTTGTAATATCACAGACGGTTGGTAGAAAATCTGCAAAATAAGTGGGCAGATTACTGGTGGTGTTTGCGGTAATATGGTTCGGCCATTTGACAATCATGGGAACCCGGAGACCGCCTTCATACATGTAGGCTTTTCCAGCACGGAGAATGCCGTTGGCATTAAAGTATACTGAAGGCGCGCTTCCCCAGGTTGACTTTAGTTGACCACCATTGTCAGAGGTGAAAATGACGATGGTGTTGTTGGTGATAGAATCTGAGGTGTCTCCGTCGCCATTGGGATCTTGTAGTTTCGCGATGACTTTTCCGACTGAGTTATCGATCATTCTTAGTTCTGCCCCGAAATTACGACGAGGCTGCGATTGAGAAATATGCGCAGAGGTGTTTGCTGTGTAGGTTTCTGGCCAATTCGCGGGGGCGAATTCTGGAGTGGCGAGCACTTCATCCGTGGCGATGATTTCGGTATGTGGGAGTGTGAAAGACATGTAGCAGAAAAAGGCTTTATCATGATTGTTTCCGATGAAATCCAGAGCGCCATCTGTGAATGCATCATGTGTGTGTTTGACGCGGTGAGCTGGGTTGGAGCTGGTGTTTCCACTTGCTCCTGTGGTGGTGTTTCCAATGTCTACACGCACATTATTTTCCATGAGGTATGACGGGAAGTGGCGGTGTCCATGGCCATGGTCGAGCATTCCTAGATAGTAGTCAAATCCACGGTCACTGGGTGTTTGACCGCTTCCAATACCACCTGTTCCCCATTTGCCGACTCCGCCAACCATGTAGCCTGATTTTTTAAGAATTTCGGTAAAGAATGGAGTGCGGCTTGTGGTGTTACAGTAGGCGCTGTTTATTTTAAAAGGAATATGCCCACTGTGCGTGCCAGAGAAGAGGCTAGAGCGTGATGGACCACAGACTGCTGAGCCAGCGTAGGCATCAGTGAAGCGGATACCTTGCGCTGCTAGAGAGTCAATGTGTGGTGTGGCTAGGCGTTGTTGACCATAGCAACTGAGGTGATTGTATCCTAGATCATCCGCCATGATGAAGATGATGTTTGGCAGGTTGGGTTGGTCATTCGGGTCTGTTGGGTTGTGACCTCTTGCTACTTCAGCTCCGTCTCCGACTCTATCATCATCGGTGTTAAAGAGGTTGGGATTGGTTCCGGTATTTCCTCCGTTTAAAAAGACTCCAGTATTTGTTTCGACTCCGTCTGGTAAGCCATCTTTATCTGAATCTGATGAGAGTGGATCTGTGCCAGTATTAGTAGCATTCACCCAGGTGCCAGTGTCAGTCTCGTCACCATCATTGTAGCCGTCACCGTCTGTATCACT
>CAKZMG010000202.1 GCA_937128235.1 uncultured Verrucomicrobiales bacterium | reverse complement strand
AGCATCTGGCGGATGATGATCTCGATGTGCTTATCGTTGATCTCCACGCCCTGGACTCGGTAAACTTCCTGCACTTCGTTCACGAGGTGCTCTTGGAGAACCTGAGTTCCACATGCTTCGAGTAAGTCTTCCGGTGAGATAGCGCCTTCGGTGATGAGATCACCAGCAGACATTTTCTCTCCTTCGCCCACAATGATGTGCTTGTTCATAGGCACTAAGTGATCAGCTGACTCACCGCTCTCAGCAGTGACGATGACTTTCTTCTTGCCGCGAACATTGGCTCCGAATGAAACAGTTCCGTCTAGCTTAGCAATGATCGCAGAGTCCTTCGGCTTACGCGCCTCGAATAGCTCAGCAATTCTTGGAAGACCACCGGTGATGTCCTTGGTCTTAGCCACCTTACGCGGAGTTCTCGCGAGCATGGTTCCACCGCCGACTTTCTGCTTCTCTTTCACAGACATGTGCGCTCCCACTGGGATGGAGTAGGATGAGAGAACCTCACCAGACTTCGGATCCACAATGACAACTTGCGGGTGAAGGTCTTCCTTGTGCTCAGTGACGACCATTCCTTTATTACCCTGCTCGTCTTTCTCGTTAGCAACGGTAATTCCAGTGATCATGTCGCGGAACTCTACCTTACCAGCTTGTGCTGTTAGAATAGGAACGTTGTATGGATCCCAAGTTACAAACTTAGCATTTTTCTTAACCTTGCCGCCGTCTTCGACAGTGATAACAGCACCGATAACGAGGTTATGCGCTTCGATCTCTAGTCCGTCTTTATCTTGGATAGAAACGGCACCGTTCTTGTTGAGAACAACGTAATTTCCATCAGCATCCTGCACGGTGCGGAGGTCTTTATAGACTACTTTACCAGCATTCTTAGAAACGATCTCCGGAGTCTTAGCTGATGACTGAGCCACACCACCAACGTGGAATGTTCTCATCGTAAGCTGCGTTCCCGGCTCACCAATAGACTGCGCTGCCACGATGCCAACCGCCTCACCCTGCTGGGCGATCTTGTTAGACGCGAGGTTGAGTCCGTAACAGTGAGCACATGTTCCTGTCTCTGCCTCACAGGTGAGGACTGAGCGGATGCGGAGATGGGTGCGGCCCATGTTCTCTACTGCATCTGCCTGCTCTTCTGTGATGATGTCGTTCACCTTGATGATGACTTCGCCTGTAACTGGATCTTTTACTTCTTCACATGATGTGCGTCCGTAGATTCTCATTGGCAATGTCGCCACTTCATCGTCACCGTCATAGATCGGTGCAACGGTGATTCCATTGACAGTGCCACAGTCTGACTGGTGAATGATCACGTCCTGTGATACGTCCACTAGCTTACGGGTCATGTATCCTGAGTCAGCAGTTTTCAGAGCTGTATCAGCTAGTCCCTTACGCGCACCGTGTGTGGAAATGAAGTATTCCAGCACGGATAGACCTTCACGGAAGTTCGAGGTGATAGGGCGCTCGATGATCTCACCAGATGGCTTAGCCATGAGTCCACGCATTCCTGAGAGCTGCTTGATCTGTGCCTTGTTACCACGGGCACCAGAGTCAACCATCATGAAGAGTGGGTTAGCTAGTTTGGTTCCATCGTTGTGCTCTAGCTTGCGGTAGAGCGCGTTCGCGATGTTGTCTGTAGCGTGCGTCCAAACGTCCACCACTTTCTGGTAGCGCTCGTTGTTAGTCACGACACCATTTGAGTAGAGTTTCTCAACTTTATCGATCTCTGCGTAAGCCTTCTCTAGCTCAGCTGGCTTCTCTTCTGGGATCACCATGTCAACAAGACCAATGGATGTTCCTGAGCGAGTTGCCTCTGTGAATCCGAGTGTCTTGAGGAAATCAAGAGCAACAACTGTCTGATCTTTACCAGCTACCTGGTAACAACGCCAGATGACGTCACCAATCTGCTTCTTACCAACAGTGAAGTTCATGAAGCCTAGACCTTCTGGCCAGATTTCGTTGAAACGGACACGTCCTGGAGTAGTCTCGATGATGCGGTCTTCTGAGTTACCAAACACAGTCTCTTTGCCGAAGTCAGGGTTTCTGACGCGGATCAGATCGTGATACTTGAGCTTGCGAGATGCGATACCAAATTCCACTTCCGTAGTGCTCTCGAACAACGGACGGTGATCTTCCTTCTGCTCTTCTATCTCCTTCGCAGTGCGCTGGCGGAGGTAAGTGAGGTAGTAAGTTCCGAGAATGATGTCCTGTGATGGAGTAGTGATCGGCTTACCAGATGATGGTGAGAAGATGTTATTTGGCGCAAGCAATAGCTGGCGACACTCCATCTGAGCCTCAACAGAGAGAGGCACGTGAACCGCCATTTGGTCACCATCAAAGTCCGCATTATACGCGGTACAAACGAGTGGGTGAACACGGATAGCAGATCCCTCAATGAGCACTGGCTCGAATGCCTGAATAGACAGTCTGTGCAGAGTAGGCGCACGGTTCAGCATCACTGGGTGACCTTTTGTCACTTCAGCGAGGATGTCCCAGACCTCAGTGGTCTTGCGGTCGATCATTTTCTTCGCAGAGCGGACGGTGTGGCAGTAGCCGAGTTCCTTGAGTCTGCGGATGATGAATGGCTCGAAGAGTGTGAGTGCCATTTTCTTAGGCAGACCACACTGGCTAAGTTTCAATTCTGGACCAACAACGATCACGGAACGACCTGAGTAGTCCACACGCTTACCCAGTAGGTTCTGACGGAAACGTCCACCCTTACCTTTGAGCATGTCTGAGAGTGACTTAAGAGCGCGGTTTCCAGCACCTGTCACTGCTCTGCCGTGGCGTCCGTTATCGAAGAGTGCATCCACAGCTTCTTGTAGCATGCGCTTCTCATTTCGGATGATTACCTCTGGAGTCTTCAGCTGGAGAAGGTTGAGAAGACGGTTGTTACGGTTGATCACACGACGGTAGAGGTCATTGAGATCTGATGTAGCGAAACGTCCACCTTCTAGAGGAACGAGCGGTCTGAGATCTGGTGGGATCACAGGCAGGGTGTTCATGATCATCCATTCTGGACGCGTCTTAGACTGGAGGAATCCTTGCGTAAGCTTAAGACGCTTAGCAAGCTTCTTCATAGTCTGCTTAGAACGTGTGTTCTCCATGTCTTCTTCAAGCTGCTCAAGAAGCTTAGCGAGGTCGATCTGTCCGAGTAGATCCTGGAGTGCTTCTGCACCCATGGCTGCGCGGAATGAGTCTTCACCGTAGTCGTCCTCTGCATCGCGGAGTTCAGTTTCTGTGAGGAGCTGACCGTGCTCAAGTGGTGTGTCACCAGCTTCTGTCACGATGTAGTCTTCATAGTAAATGACGCGCTCAAGATGGCGGGCACTCATGTCTAGCATGAGACCGATTCTTGATGGCATACACTTGTAGAACCAGATGTGAGTCACGGCAACTGCGAGCTCGATGTGACCCATGCGCTCACGGCGGACGCGGGATAGAGTCACCTCTACGCCACAGCGGTCACAGATCACTCCCTTATGCTTCACGCGCTTGTATTTTCCGCAAGTACACTCCCAGTCACGTGATGGACCGAAAATTCTCTCACAGAAAAGACCACCTTTTTCAGGCTTGAAGGTTCTGTAGTTAATTGTTTCTGGATTCTTGACCTCACCCTTTGACCATCCGCGGATGATTTCTGGGTTCGCAACGGTGATCGCTACGTGGTCAAATGATTCTGTCTTGTCGTCCACTCCGAAGAGTTCGCGTAAATTTGTTTCAACACTCATGATATTTGTTATCGGTTATTTGTTATTGGTTATTGGTTGATTAGAGGCTGCTGGGGAAGCCTGTTTGTGTTGTCTGTGTTGATTAGAGGGTTAGGTCGTCTAGGTTGAAGTCTGCATCGTCTATCGCGGTCTGCGCTTCGTTCTTGGCATTGAGCCCCTTGCCTGGACGGACGTCTAGACCGAGTGACTGCATTTCCTTCATGAGAACGTTGAATGACTCTGGAGTTCCAGCTTCTAGGTTGTTATCGCCTTTGACGATAGCCTCGTAGATCCTCGTTCTTCCTTGGACGTCATCAGATTTCACAGTGAGCATTTCCTGAAGTGTGTAGGCAGCTCCGTATGCTTCGAGCGCCCATACCTCCATCTCACCGAATCTCTGACCACCATACTGTGCCTTACCACCCAGCGGCTGCTGAGTAACGAGTGAGTATGGTCCCACCGCACGAGCGTGGATCTTGTCTGCGACAAGGTGACCGAGCTTGAGCATGTAGATCATTCCTACCACTACTGGCTGGTGGAATGCGTCTCCTGTCCGTCCGTCATAGAGTGTGGATTTACCACCCACTGTGCCGTCCTTGCCGTCTCCGATCCAGGTGTAGCCGTCCACTTTCTTAGCCTCGGACATGAAGTCCCAGATCTTAGCTTCTGGAATACCATCGAAAATAGGAGTAGCCACTGTGAATCCTAGCGCCTTGGCAGCCACACCGAGGTGCGTTTCCAAGACCTGTCCAACGTTCATACGTGATGGAACACCGAGTGGGTTGAGGCAGATATCGACTGGAGTTCCGTCGTCTAGGTATGGCATGTCCTCTTCGGGAACGATTGTCGCGACAACTCCTTTGTTACCGTGACGACCCGCCATTTTATCACCTACAGAGAGCTTGCGCTTCTTGGCAACAAAGACTTTGACTTCTTTCACTACGCCTGGATCTACTTCGTCTCCTGACTCCATCTGGTCTAAGCGACGCTCACGATCTGTGTCTAGCTCCTGGAAACGTGACTCAAAGGATGAGATAATTTCTAGGATCTTGTTACGGATCGGTGATGGGTCGATTTCGATGTGATCGTGGATCGCTGCGAGCTTTCTTAGGAGCGTCTTAGTGATCTTACGGTTCGCCGGGATGATGATCTCACCTGACTGCGCGTTGACTACATCGAGAGGAATCTTTTCACCGAGCAGGATGTCAGAAAGTTTCTCAGTGAGCTGGTCAGTGAGTGAGTCTTTCTTCTTCTTGTATTCGGTGTTGATCTTCTTGAGCTGCTTCTTCATTTCCTCAGGATTAGCACCTTCGCCTTTGCGAGCTGCGAGTCCGTGAGTAGAAATGCGGATGTCCTGCACGATTCCGATGGTTCCAGATGGAACGCGGAGTGATGAGTCCTTCACGTCTGCTGCCTTCTCACCGAAGATCGCGCGGAGGAGTCTCTCCTCTGGTGCGAGCTCAGTCTCAGACTTAGGAGTGATCTTACCTACGAGGATGTCGCCAGGCTTCACCTCAGCACCGATGCGGACGATTCCGTCATGGTCGAGATTCTTCAGAGCTTCTTCACCTACGTTTGGAATATCACGGGTGATTTCCTCAGGTCCTAGCTTCGTATCACGTGCGATGCACTCATACTCAGAGATGTGGATCGAGGTGTAAATGTCCTCTTTCACCACGCGCTCAGAGATAACGATAGCATCCTCGAAGTTGTATCCGTTCCATGGCATGAATGCTACCAGAACGTTACGACCGAGAGCGAGCTCACCGTTTTCTGTGTTAGGTCCATCCGCCATGCACTGACCGATTTTGACTTTATCACCACGCTTTACGATTGGCTTCTGGTTCATGCAAGTTCCAGCATTTGAGCGCATGAACTTACGGAGTGGGTAAACGAAGATGCCATTGGCAGGATCGCTTTTCACAGAAGTCGTGTCTGAGAGGAATGCCTCGTCGCTCACCGGGAGAACACCGTCTTTTGTGACGACGATCATTTCACCTGTGGAAGCGGCTACGATACCGTTTGACTCAGAAGTGATTACTGAGCGGGAGTCAGATGCTGCCTTTGCCTCTAGTCCAGTTCCCACGAGTGGTGCGTCTGAAACGAGGAGCGGCACGCCTTGGCGTTGCATGTTAGATCCCATGAGTGCGCGGTTCGCATCATCATGCTCTAGGAATGGGATGAGACCAGCCGCAACAGATACGAGCTGCTTCGGTGAAACGTCCATGTAGTGAACCACGCTTGGGTCCATTTCTAGGAACTCACCGCGCTCACGTGCTGTGATGCGCTTGTTCAGGAAATTACCCTTCTTATCAAGCGGGTTGTTCGCCTGAGCGATGAGGTAACTTTCCTCCTGATCCGCTGTGAGATACTCGATGTTGTTAGTGACTTTTCCTTTCACCACACGGCGGTAAGGAGTCTCGATAAATCCAAACTCATTGATGCGTGCGTAAGTACACATGGAGTTGATCAGACCAATATTCGGTCCCTCCGGAGTCTCGATAGGGCAGATACGTCCGTAGTGTGATGGGTGAACATCACGCACCTCGAAGCCTGCACGGTCACGGTTTAGACCACCAGGTCCTAGCGCTGAGAGACGGCGTTTGTGAGTGAGTTCAGCCAGCGGATTCGTCTGGTCCATGAACTGTGAGAGCTGTGATCTACCGAAGAAATCTCTAACAACTGCTGAAAGAGCCTTAGGGTTGATCAGCTTCTGTGGAGTCATGCCCTCGATGTTTACATCAAAGAGAGTCATGCGCTCTTTCACGAGACGCTCAGTTCTAGCAAGTCCTACGCGGCACTGGTTAGCTAGAAGCTCACCAACAGCACGGACACGACGTGAACCTAGGTGATCAATATCATCTAGAACTCCGTCACCCTTCTTGCACTTGAGGATGTATTTCACTGCGTGGAGGAAATCAGTCCCTACCATAGTGCGCTCGCCAGACTCGACATCAATGCCAAGCTTCTGGTTGATCTTGTAACGTCCCACGCGAGTGAGATCATATTTCTTAGGATCGAAGAATAGACGCTTGAGAAGCGCGCGCGCGTTTGCCGCTGTCGGAGGATCTCCCGGGCGAAGCTTGCGATACATGTCCTTGAGCGCAGACTCTTCATCGTGCGCTGGGTCCTTCTTGAGTGACTTGAGAATGATCTCGTCTTGGCGAGAATCGATGACCTCAATGTCCTTGATCTTTAGAGCGATAAGCTGCTTGACCACACCGATGGTGAGTGGCTCATATTTCTTAGCAATGACGACTTCGCCATCCATGATGTCCTCGAAAACAACGCGTGAAGAAAGTTCTTCCTCGTCCATTTTCGCAGAGAGCTTAAGCTTCTCAATGTCATAGAACTCCTGCACAATAGAACGTGTGTCAGGGTACCCGAGAGCGCGGAGAAATGTAGTAGCGAGGAACTTACGTCTTCTACGACGGCGGTCGAGATACACGTAGAGTAGATCGTTCGTGTCGAACTGAGTTTCTAACCATGATCCACGGTCAGGAATGATGCGGAATGAGAAAAGCTCTTTTCCGTTGAGGTGATAAGATTTCTCAAAACAGATACCAGGAGAACGGTGAAGCTGTGAAACGATAACACGCTCAGCTCCGTTTATCACGAAGGTTCCGCGGCGAGTCATCATAGGAAGCTCGCCCATGTAAACGCGCTCTTTCTTCGTTCCTGTCTCGTCCTTGAGTTTAAATGTTACATAGAGTGAAGCACTGAAGCTCTCACCAGTCTGGAGAGATTCTAGAGCAGTCGCCTTTGGCTCTTCGATGTCGTAGTCTAGGAAACCAAGTTCGATAGTCTCGTCATAACTATTGATAGGGAAAACCTCCATGAGCACGGCTTGTAAGCCAGTCTCAATGCGCTGGCTAGCAGGCACGTCTTTCTGAAGAAAGTCCTCGTAGGACTTGGATTGAACTTCGATGAGGTTTGGTGGTTCAATGGCTTCTTCAATGGATCCAAAATATCGTCTTTCAGGCATGATCGTTGTTGTTGTTTTTCGGTTAGAACCAGTCTCAAGCCTCGCGTCTTAGTCTTGAAATTGGTGGTTATTTGTTAAATAAGTCCGGTGTCTGTAAATTGCATCTACACTGAGCGTCCTCAGGCATTTCCGCTGAACAGAATGCAACCATTTTTTCTGAATTTTTTTCAAAAATAGCTGAATTCTAGTCAAAGATTATGTCATTTTATGGTTGATTATTTCGTTTTTTGTCTGATTTTGGATGATATTTAGTGCTTTAGGCGCAAAAAGGCGGCACCGTTTTGAGTCGGAGCCACCTTAATGTAAAATTTTTCTTAATGTTATAAAATAGAATGAGTTACTGAGTTAGTTGCAGGCGAAAAATCAGTATAAATCATCATGTTATAAGTAGTCTAGTCTAGGTTGAGAAGCGCGGGGGCGACTAATTACACTTTTTCCAAGCCAAAGTCAACCTGCTTTTTTCATTAGCCCGCTTGCGATTCGGGACGGTCAAGTAAAAAGTCAGGGTTTCTGAATTAAAAAATCAGTCTGCGAATGGAGGATAAACCATCCATGCCCTAGTGCGTAGCTGAAATGCCCTTCCTGCTAGATCCATATCGCCAAACTTAGTCATGAACCACGCCAGCTTATCTATAATAGCTTCTCTGCTGGGTTTCTTAAGTGCGATAACCAATATGCCAAAATGTTCAGGATACTGTCTACCTATGGTATGAAAAAAATCTCTATCCGTACTTAGGACTAATGCTGATTTTATAATTGCCAATTCCATCACTCTGAAGTCAGAAGCGCCTTCTTCACCCAGCAAACTAAAATCATAGACATTATGACCTAAATCTCTCAATAAATCTCCCGCAGATTTAGGAAAATTCTCATCTAGCAAAAAATTCATGCTACGGTCTCATAAGACGAAAGTTGGAAATCTGAAACTTCCGAAGCATACTGTAATACGTCAGAAATCTGTTCAGCAGAAATTCCATAATCTTCCTCAACCATCTGATAGGTATCTCCTCCAGCTAGTGCTCCGAGAACAGTTGAGACTAGAACTCTCGTCCCCTTTATCACAGGCTTACCATGGCAAACACTCGGATCTATTGATATTCCTTTAGTCATAACGATAGCATATGCAGGCTTTTGGGTTAAATCAATCAAGAAGCGGATAACTCTCTCCATAAAATTGTATCTTGCCTGACTCCTTGCTCATGCTAAATTAGCAAAATGTCAGATCAAACGCCGCAGTCTATTCCTAAGACCATCGATTATATAGAAATCCCTACCACAAACATTGCTCTTTCTAGGGAGTTTTTCAGCGCGCTGTTTGGCTGGAAATTTACCGACTACGGACCAGAATACACCGCATTCGAGGATGGCAGGTTGAATGGTGGCTTCTTCACCTCAAAGAAAGTAGCACACACAGAAAATGGCAGCGTGCTTGTGGTATTTTACTCGGAGGATCTGGAAGAAACGATGGCAGAAGCGATCAAGCTAGGCGCCTCGATCACAAAGGATATATTCTCCTTCCCTGGCGGTCGCAGATTCCAATTCACCGAGCCTGGAGGCAGTGAATTTTCTGTCTGGTCAGATATTGAATAAGCACATGAACTCAATACGCAAACTCCCCCCAGACACCATCCCATTCATGGTGATTATCGCTGGGTGTTTTATGCTATTTATCGCGTTTATTAAAGTCACTGTTTACACAGCAAACATACTCGCGTGGGGATTCGATGGAATCCCTCACCTCGAAAAAACGAGCTTTGCACTCTTCGTCTATGAAATGGTTTATCCCACCTATGCTTACCCAGGTTTCCTGTTAGGGCTACTGCTCATTGGTCTAATAGCTTGTGTGTTTTTTGCGCGCGGAACGTTGAATGTGCTTCAAGTTAAGAAAATTCTCTGGATCATCTGGGGCATAGGAGTTGCTTCATTTTTACTCTGCAACGTCACCTTGATACTCTTACCTGACCCTACCTATTTCCCTAAATATTTACACATGATGATAACTAATCCCGACCCTGGTGGAGCCATGTATGATCAAGTAATTGACCCTTTCCGACTCTGGCATTACGCCCTACCCACAACGATCGCAATGATTCTCTTCTTTGTTAGGTTCTTCAACTTTTCTGTTAGATTACAGGCTATTATCATCACGCTTCCACTTTTATTAGCCCCTATGGTGTTAGAATACTACCGCTGTTACATTTACTTGGCTGCAGGAGAACACATCTACTATTCTTTTTTTCTAAACCTCCTAACCCCTGTTATCATTCTCGCACCTGTAACCATATTCATCTATGTTACTCGGAGACTTGGGACTAGAAATACTGACATTTAATATTCCCTACTTCTTTTCTTCCGCCTCTTTCACCCGAATGCGCGCGCGGTTGATCTCTTTGTTATTAAGTTTCTTGATGGCAAACAGAGCATTCACCTCCTTGGGCATCTCCACAAATCCGAAGCCTTTAGATTTACCCGTCACTTTATCCAGCACAAGATCGCATGACTCCACATCGCCATAAGCTTGGAATAATCTTCTAAGCTGCTCTTCAGTCGTCTCGCGAGAGAGGTTTCGTATAATAAGTTTCACACCCCCATACGCTATCAGTAGCCACGAAAGTCAATTCAATTATAAAAGTACTAGTGCTTTAACTTAACCCACGTTGAACTTTCTACTTCGAGCAGAAAACTTACCTCTAACACCTCTGAAAATGGCCAGTAAAAGAGCTATTCCGGCTATTGCTAAACAGAGCCAGCCCGTGAGCCAACCGAAGCGGTTGTAGATAGTTCTACCAGATTCCAAACTCACCTTCCCTGAAAGAACTCCAGGCTCCATGAGCGGGATGTCTGCGACTCTATTTCCGTAAGGATCTATGACCTGGGTTTTACCTGAGCTAGCTGCCACCATGATCCAGCGCCCGTTCTCAGCAGCTCTGTGTCTGAAGAGTTCTGAGTGCTGATCATGCTGCCGCGCGCTCCAAGATTTAGCATCGAGGCTCGGAGCGAGGATGAGCGATGCGCCATCCGCCACCATCCTGCGGATCACACCTTCGTGGTCGCAGTCGAAGCAAATCGGAGTACCTATTTTCCCTATACTCGTCTCTATCGATTTAGCTTCTGTTCCCTTCTTACTGTCATTGAAAAGCGGCACTGGCTTGTTTTTAAAATGCATCCCAGCTTCAGCTCCAGCATCAAGAGTCATCGCGGCATTGTAATTTTTCTCCCCTCCAGAATCCACATACCCGCCTACTACCATCAGAGTTTTCTTCTCATGCGTGAACTCTAACAATTTCTTCTTAGACCGTTCAATTTCGTCAAGATCTCGCCCTAATGAAAGCTCAGGCCAAACGATCGCAGCATGATCATCGAACGAGTCCGTTGTTTGTTTAAATTTATCCTCAAAACTTCCCTCCTCATTCTGGATAGCTAGGACTTTTAAATCACCCCTAACAGAAGACTTATTTGTAAATCCAGCAACCAACAGAATGAGCAACCAACAGATTCCGACATTTCTATCCCTTCCTTTTTCCCGCAGAAGTATTGAACCAAATATTATCAGAAAGCTTACACCATAGACCCCAAAAATAGGAGAGAAATATGATGGTGTCATCCCTGTCCCTGGAGTGATCCACGGAAAATGCAGCGCATAAATTTCTGACCTAAAGAACTCACAGCCCACCCAGATAGCCGCACCCAAACACGCTCCCCAATATCCCTTCAACTTCAACGCAGCCATCAAAGCACAAGCTAGTCCCACAAACGCAGCGACAATAATCCAAAGCGCAATAGAAGAAGGCCCAAACAGCCCCCAGAGCCAAGAAAGCGTCACACCATAAAGCAAAATCCCCTGCCCTAGCCCTGCATAAAACGCTGGTCTAGCAGACAATCCTTGCACCGCAACAAACAACGGCACCCAAGCCACCAGCGCAAGCCACCATATCCCGAACGGAGGGAACACTAATATCCCCAAAACTGAACTTAATACCACCAAACCTACACGAACCGAAATAGACATGCTTACAAACTACAAGAATCACTCACCAACAACAACTCTTTATACTTTCACTGATGAGAAAATAGCCGCGCGATTATAATAGATAGAAAATAATCATCTCATTAATATAACGTGCATGAGCAATCCAGTAAATTTCGGAGTAACCAGAAAACGGATGATGCGTGATGCATCTGAAGGATCAATGGTGAACGCCTCCATGAATGTCCCCAGAGAGTTTCTAGAAACTGCAGGCAGAAAGAAATTTAACAAACTAGTAAGTATCCTGGAGCTGATCGCCTTCTGCGTTACCTCGTTTATAGTGGCAGTCATCGTCTTCTACATGACCTTCCCACAGCATATCCCAGAAGGGCTCGCTGAGCTTGAAGTCAGCCTCGTCATCATCCCTCTATTTCTACTAAATTTAATGGGAACCTTCATCAAATCCGCCAGCGAAGGAGCAGGCGTGAACTGGTGCGCTCGCGGAATAGGCCTCATGTTCGCATTCCTTGGTGGAGGATTCGTCCTAAACTCCATTCTCTAAAGAGAGCCTCTGGTAACCTGAAATTAATAGAATCTATGGCACCAGCAGCCTTTCTAACCTATAGTTTTTCCAGCATCTCCAGCATTTCCAGTATCTCCATAAGCATCTTTCTTCAGATCCCGCATGCTAAAGAGAGCTTCACCATACATCGCTTTCATTTTGCGCGCTCCCGTTTCTC
>CAKZMG010000201.1 GCA_937128235.1 uncultured Verrucomicrobiales bacterium | reverse complement strand
AACCTCGCCCGATGGAAAATCTCAGCATCAGTCAGATCTACGATGACCGTCTGTTAGAGAAAGAAGAAAAAATTCTGATAGAAGTCAGAGCAGAAGCACACGGCATCATTCCTCCCGTAGATAAGCTCATCAACCTAGATACCCTAACAGATTTTGAAATCGATAAAATAGAAGACAAAGGCAGCCTCGTTAGAACCCTAGATCCTACCACCACTGGCAGCCCAGTCCTCAGTGAGCGCCATGCCATCGTCCATCTCAAGCCCAAGAACAGCAGCATGCCCAGCAGCTTCACCTTCCCCACCGTACTTGATGGAGTAGCAGTGAAGGAAAAAAACGGCATCTCACACCAACGCTACGATGACGTGGATCTCGTCAATGTCACCAGTAGCATCGACCTCAACCCGAGCATGAAGATCAGCACCACAGCCTGGATCATCATCGGACTAATCACCGCATTCATCATAGCAGGCATTCTGTATCTGGTGCGGTCTAGCAAAAAGAAAGCCATTCTCGCAGCAGCACAGACACCAGAACAAGACTTCCCTATCCCGGAAAACCTTACCCCTGTGAATGCGCTCCACCTGCTAGATCTCATCAAAGCAAAGCGAAAACAATCCGGTAACCTAGATGAACAACAACTACTAGCAATCGATGGCGACATGAACAACATCATGCAAAACCACTTCGGAAAATCTGGACAACCAGACGACAAATCCAGCTTGCTAGAAACAATTAAGAAGTGGATCTAGTTTACCAAAGATAGGTCTTATAAGACTCATAAGACCTATCCCACAATCACCAGAAATGAACTCCACCAGCCGCTACTACCTACCCGCTGATCAATGGCAAAGCGATCTACTCACTCTCACAGGTGACGAAGCACACCACTGCACCCGCGTGCTGAGGTCTAAGCTTGGCGATACAGTTGAAGTGTTTGATGGTGAGGGAAAATCTGCTCAGGGCGAGATCACATCGCTCGCTAAAGATCAGGTAGAAATTTCACTTTCATCTGAGCCTACCATTTCTAACAGACCCGCCGAAATCCATCTCATCCAAGCTATTCCCAAGGGCGGAAATATGGAACTCATCGTGCAGAAAGCGGTGGAGCTAGGCATCACTTCTATCCAGCCACTCATCACAGAAAACACCATCGCGCGAGCAGATCAGATGGATAAGAAACTCGCCAAATGGCAGCGCATCGCGCTCGAAGCCTGCAAGCAATGCGGACAAAATTTCTTACCCGTAATCCACCCTGCATTAGAGTTTAAAAAATGGCTAGAGGTAAGGAAATCAGCCGAGTTAAATCTTGTCGCTGCCCTTCTCCCATCGAGTAAACCTCTCGCGCAAGTCTTCAAAAACAAACCACAATCCGCTAGTTTCCTAATCGGTCCCGAAGGTGATTTCTCAGATACTGAATACCAAGAAATCACAGCAGCCGGCTATCAAGCGGTGACGCTAGGAGACATCGTGCTCAGAGTGGAAACTGCCACACTCTACTGCCTCAGCGTGATCAAGCACGAGCTGGGTGCTTAGGGTTGCATAGTTTTTAAAATAGGTACAGACTCGCGGCATGGAAACCAAGCAACGCAAACCAGAAGAATGCGAGTTCATGCCGAGCGATTACTTCGCCCCCATGGCTGAGCATGAGATCTTTGGCAATGACGCGCCCTTAGAGGTCGATCTCGGCTGCGGTGACGGCTCATTTCTTATCGCCATGGCTCAGCAGTTCCCAGAGAGAAATTTTCTAGGAATAGAGCGCCTACTTGGGCGCGTGAAAAAAGTAGCGAAGAAAGCAAAACGCGCAGGACTGAAGAATTGCAAGGTTCTAAGACTAGAAAGCAAATACACCATCGAGTATCTGTTCCCTGAAAATTCCATTGACCGCCTCCACCTACTCTGCCCAGATCCATGGCCAAAGGCACGTCATCACCGCAGGAGACTCGTGCAGCAAGACTTCCTAGAATGTCTCATCAAAGTGATCAAACCCGGCGGAGAGTTCTGCTTCAAAACCGACCACCCAGAATACTTCGAGTGGGTCTGCGAGGAAATGGATACGTTCAAGAAATTCACCCAACTAGAATGGAATGATGACAGTTTCTTCTACCCCAAAACAGATTTTCAGATCCAATGGGAAGCAGAAGGAAAAGCCATGCATCAACTAAGGTATCAAAAGCCACTGAATCCCCTCTAATATGAAGGATAAGAGGGAAAATTAAGCAACCTGAGCTAACGATTAAGATAATGTCGCGAAATTTGTGATAGATTTACGTTTCTGTAGGGTATATATTCCTAATTCATGGAAATTTCTAACTCTGATCAAACTACCATCTCCACCGACACACGTCGTGGCTTCATCAAGAAAACAGCGATCGCTGGCATCTCTCTCGCACCAATTGCGGGCCAGCTAGCCAGTGCCGCACCTGCCACTGTTACAGCAGCAGCTAAAGCTTCTAACAGTCTGGATGGGAAATTATTTAAGACGCTGAAATTTGGCATGATCAAGGGGAAATCTGTCATGGAACGCTTCCAAATGGCGAAAGACGCAGGTTTTGAAGCGGTAGAATTTAACACCCCTGGAGTCCCTATTGAAGAGGCGAAAGCTGCTATTGCGGCAACGGGAATCATTGTAGATGGCACGGTATGCGGCACGCACTGGGCTGTCCGTCACAGTGATCCAAAGCCAGAAGTCCGAGCAAAAGCACTTGCTGACCTCAAGAAAAGCATCGAGGAAACACACGCAGTGGGAGGCAGCTCTGTACTCCTCGTGGTAGGTCACGGAAAAGACGGCACGCACGATGAAGTCTGGAGCAGATCAGTAGCTAACATTAAACTCGCTCTCCCACTCGCAGGGAAGCTCGGCATCTCCATCGTCATAGAAAACGTCTGGAATCACTTCTGCTATGATCACAATGGTGGCTCAGACCAAACCGCAGAATTGCTCGCCAACTATGTGGATGAATTTAACTCCCCACTCGTAGGACTACAGTTCGACATCGGGAATCACTGGAAATACGGCAGCATGGGTGACTGGATACGTCACCTCGGAAAGCGCATCATCAAGCTCGATGTCAAAGGCTTCTCGCGCGAGAAGAATAAATTTACCAAGATAGGCGAAGGGGATCTCGACTTCGCAGATGTCCGCAAGGCACTCACAGAAATCAACTACCATGGCTGGTGTGCTGCGGAAGTAGGTGGTGGAGATTTAAACAGACTCAAAGAAATATCTGCTAATATGAATAAAGCATTTGGATTAAACGACTAATTATTAACCATCAACACCTATAGAATAGAAAAATTTATGACTGAAAATAACAACATTGAGAACTCTGATCTCACACGTAGAAAGTTCGTCAAGAACACCACTCTCGGAGCAGCCGCTCTCGGTCTCAGCCCACTCGCATTCCCCGTAGCGAATGCAGCTACGAAAGCAGCTGGTAATAAGAAGCTAAAAGTAGGCGTAGTTGGCATCGGAGGACGTGGATCAGGCGCAGTACGTGACATCCTAGGTGCTGATAAAAATGTAGTGATCTGGGCAGCTGGTGACATTTTTGACCACCGTATGAAGAAATTTGGTAATCTCAAAAAGAAGTATGGCAAAAGTATAGACACCGGTGGCGGGAAGCGTGAGTTCGTAGGATTTGACTCCTATAAGAAAGTCATCGAAAGTGGTGTAGATATCATCTTGCTCACCAGCACGCCAGCATTTAGACCACTTCATTTTGAAGCAGCAGTAGCGGCCGGTCTTCATGTGTTTATGGAGAAGCCATTCGCACTCGATATCCCAGGACTAAAGAGCATCATTAAAAATGCTGAAAAAGCAAAAAACAATGGGCAATCCGTCCTCACAGGTCTCGTTTGGCGCTACAGCTCACACCTCATGGAAATGCATAAGCGCATCCAAGACGGAGCGATCGGTGATGTCCTCTCCTGCTCCTCATCCTACAGTGGTGGCGGACGCCCTAACAAGATGCCAGATATGAAGTATAAACCCAAGACTATGTCTGACATGGAATGGGCACAGAGATATTGGCAGAACTACTTAGAGTTTGGCGGTGACGGCGTCCTAGAATTCATGATTCACGGAATTGACCGCATGTCATGGGCGATGGGTGATGCTAAGCCTATCAGCTGCTTCGCTAATGGAGCTAACATCAATCCTGTACCTGGAGCTAATGCTTGGGATCAGTTTGCGATGCGTTACGAATTTGAAGATGGACGCACATCAGACTTCTTAGGACGTCAGCTTCCTGGCACCTACTCAGCTAGTGGTGACATCATTACTGGTACCAAAGGCCGCGCAGTAGCGAACGGTAGTGGATGCTCTATCCAGATCGATGGCAAATCTACTTGGAGTCAAAAAGGTGGTCTTGGCTATGTGAATGAGCACAAGATCTTCACGGATCATATCCGTAGAGGTGAAGTTTATAATGATGTGAATGAGAAAATGGCTAACAGTCACCTTCTCGCCATCATGGGCAGAACTGCTGGCTATACAGGGCAACTCATCACACATGATAAAATCATGAGTTCTAAGGATGAGCTAGTGCCGAACATAAAAGATCTCAGTTTCGACACACCATTCACAGCGAGACCAGCTGCGAAGCAAGGCAAGACGAAGTTTATCTAGTGAACAACTCTGTGAGCTATATGAAAAAAACATTCATCGCTATCACCACTGCCACAGCATTTGTAGCAATCACTGCAAATGCTGAGCCAGCTGTCAAAGCTAAGGAGGATGCTGTGAAAGCAGACATCAAGCCCGCGCTTGCTAAAGATAAAGACGGATTTGATGAAGAACAGATGCGTCTGGCGCAAGTCATACACAAGCGCATTATCGACTACAAAGGCATCAAGGATAAGACCAATAATCACAAGCCTCAGCCATTTGCTAAATACAAAGAGACCAACAAAGCTGGCGTTCAGTTCAACATGGTACCAGTAAAAGGCGGCACATTCACTTGGCAAGGTGAGAGTGAAGGCGACAAGCTGGAAGTCACCCTTTCGCCCTTCTGGATGGCTGAAAAGGAAGTTACTTGGGAGGAATACGAGCCATTCATGCTCACTAAACTCCCACGTCAGAAAGACGGACAACTTCTAGAATTCATGCGTGAGCAAGTGGAGAATGACATTGATTTCATCATGCGTCCTACTCCGCCATATCATCCCATGACATTCGGCATGGAGCGCGATGGGCACCCAGCACTCAGCATGACTCAGCATGCGGCGAATAAATACTGCCAGTGGCTCAGCTACCAGACTGGTCACTTCTACCGCCTCCCTACCGAGGCAGAGTGGGAATACGCTTGCAGAGCTGGCGCTAAAACAAAATTCAGCTGGGGAGATGACCCTGCTAAGGGCAATAAATTTGCATGGTTCGGTGGTGATGACGGCTCACACTACAAAGCACCTGGCACACTCAAACCAAATGCACTCGGCCTCTATGACATGCATGGGAATGTAGTAGAATGGACACTAGATCAATACGTCCCCAACCGCAAAGAATACTTCGGAAAGGACAAAGTCACTAATCCATGGATCAAGGCTACTAAACCCTATCCACACGTTGTGAAAGGTGGACACTGGAAGCTCAAGCTAGAAGGGATTACCGCTGCTGCTCGTATGCAATCAGACCCCGAGTGGAAAAAATCTGACCCTCAGAATCCTAGAAGTCAATGGTACCACACTGACACTCCATGGTTAGGATTCCGTATCGTGCGCCCGGCTAAAATTCCTACAGCAGAGGAAATGTATCACTACTGGAACTCTGGAGTGGAAGAAGAACTCTAATTCACTCCTGAGCAACTTAGCAGAAAAACGAATCATCATGCCGCCCGTATCACACGTGCGGCATTTTTTTAAACCACTCTGCCCAACATCATGAACAAATCACTAGTCAATCTCATCATCGCATCACTTCTAACAGTATTCCTGTGCGTTTCTTGCTCTGGTGAGAAATCTGTTTCTGATGAAGTGGTAAAAAGCGAAGAGCCGCTCATCAAGCATCATTATGCCGAGCCTCATATGGGAACGATTGTCAGAATCGTCTTCTATTCTTCTGACAAAAAACAAGCAGATCAGCTCGCTAGACAATGTTTTAACCGCGTGAAAGAACTCAACGCCAAACTATCCGACTACCTACCAGACAGCGAGGTCAGTCAGCTGAGCGAAAAGCCAATTGGACAACCACATGGCGTGAGTGATGAGTTGTTAGACATCATGATTTTTGGGCAGAACGTCTCAGAAAAAACCAACGGAGCATTCGACATCACCTTCGGCAAGCATTCGCAGCGATGGCGGCAAAAATCTAACAAAACTCAAACTCAAACCGTAAATCCTGAAATAGAAAAATCAGCATTAACCAGCTACAAAGATCTCATTATTGATAGGAAAAATAAATGGGTCACATTAAAAAAGCCTCTTAAAATAGATCTCGGAGCGATAGGAAAAGGCTACATTGCGGATGAAGTGATGAAGCTCATTCAAGACTCTAACATCACCCGTGCTGCGGTGATCATCGGAGGAGAGACCGTGCTGGCAGATCCCCCACCTGAAAAAAAAGGATGGAGCATTGGCATTGAGAACCCAGAGAAAAAAATCTTTGGGAAACTCATACTACGCAACACTGCCCTTTCCACATCTGGCGATAGCTATCAATTTTTTGAGAATGACGGCGACCCTACTAAACGCGAAGCCCATCTAATCGACCCTAAAACTCGCAAAGGTAAAAGCAATCGCCTCAACGTCACCACTATCGCCCCAACAGCGATGCAAGCAGACGCTTGGGCGACCGCCCTCCGCATCCTCCCCACTAAGAAAGCTCTCGACCTAGCTAACCAACAACCTAACCTAGAAGCACTCTTCATCCCTATTCAGGGAACCATCACTAAGACTGAAAATTTCCCTACTATTTCAGAGATCAAATAATTAACCTAAACTCATTCGCATGGAATTACTCTCGCTCGCCATCATTCTCTTTTTTGTTCTAGATCCCTTTGGTAACCTACCAATGGTTACTTCTATTCTATCCGAATATAGCCAGCGAGATCAGAGGCGTATTATCATCCGCGAAAGTTTAGTTGCACTATTCCTGCTGATGTTTTTCCTTTTCCTAGGTGAGCCACTTTTGAATTTTCTCAATCTCAGCACCTCAGCTCTCAGTATATCAGGTGGTTTCATCCTATTACTCTTAGCTCTAGGTATGATATTCCCATCTAAATCAGTAATGAGTGGAACTAACGATGAAACTGATGAGGAACCGTTCATCGTGCCCATCGCCATCCCACTCATCGCTGGTCCATCATCATTGACTTATGTGATGCTCTTAGCCAAACAATATCACGATGATATGCTCTCGGTAGGTACTGCGGTATTTGCAGCTTGGCTCATCTCAGCCGTGATCCTTCTACTTTCCCCTGTTCTGATGAAATATCTCGGCAGTAAAGGAATGCGCACAATGGAAAGACTCATGGGCATGATCCTCATCCTCATATCTACTCAAATGCTACTGGATGGCATTGCCAGCTACTTTTCTTTGAAATCATAGCATCATTAGATTCCAAATCATGATGTTTCGGATTAATCTAAATTTTTCATTTTGACAATTCGCTGATCCAACACTATCACCCATACATGCGCATCACAGAACATCACACTATTCTTCATACTTTTCAGCTCAGCTGTTAGAGTGATATTTTTGTTGATTTCTGATTTTGTAAATTCGCATTTTGTTATCTAGCTAACAGTTTCTGACTGAATTCACAGACTCATTCCTATGTCTGCAAACATTCATTTCATACCAAATTCTATTTTGAAACTCACAGTAAATACCATAACAAAACAATTCCTCATTGATGCTGGCTGGGCAGATAGTCCACAGCTCGATGAAATCATTCAACATGCTAAACACCTCATCAAAGACAAAGGTGTAAGCACAGAGAAATACTTATTTAAGACCCTCAAACGAGACTTCCCAGACTGCTACGCCACCCTCACGATGAGAGATGCTCCAGCTCCGTTAAGCCTTGCGATAGAAGCAGACACTCCCGCTGCTATAAAAAACCTAGCCATTGCCAAGAAGCAAATCACCGAGCTACTGCGCTGCCCCGTAGTCAGCTCTGGCACACTGATGCCTGATGCGTGCCCTGCTGGAAATGCACCCGCATCTATGCCCGTTGGTGGAGCCATTGCTGTGGAGAATGCTATCATTCCCGCTGCTCACAGTGCTGACATTTGCTGCTCATTATTAGCAACATTTTATCACACCGAAATGCCTGCTGCCGAGCAAGTAGATCACCTAATGCAGCACACCAGATTTGGTCCAGGCGGAAGAGATAAAAAAAATCAGATCTATCATCCAGTAATCGATGAACAGGTCTGGATGAATCCATTTCTAAAGGGACTACAACCAAAGGCAGCAAGTCACATCGCTGATCAGGGAGATGGAAACCACTTTGCCTTTATCGGTGAAATTTCCATCACACGTGAACTCATCACTTCTCTAACAGAAAATGGATACAGTGAACTAGCGAGCCAACTCTCAGAACGAGATCACTGGCATGTGATCGTCACCCATCATGGTTCTCGCAGCATCGGAGCTACACTTTACACACGTGGGCTAGAGGCTGCTATCAAGCACACGCGCACTCACGCCACTGATATACCAGATGAGGCAGCTTGGCTCAGCTTAGGCACCAAGGAAGGACAACACTACTGGGATGCACTACAATATGTGAGCCGCTGGACGAAGGCGAATCATCAATCTATTCATAAGCATTTCATCCAAGGCATCGGCTCCAAGCCAGCTGCCGAAATAGGGAATGAGCATAACTTTGTCTGGAAGAAACCCGGAACAAAAACTTACCTCCATGGCAAGGGAGCTACCCCCGCTTGGCTCAATAATGCAGGCAATCCCCTGCTCGGATTAATACCTCTCAACATGGCTGAGCCCATTCTGCTCACCTTAGGATCTAACAACTCCAAACACCTGAGTTTCTCACCACATGGTGCTGGCAGAGAAATGTCACGTAGAGCTACGCTGAGACGTTACACAAAATCCAAGAAAAAGGGATTTGATCAGAAACTGTTAGAGCAAGATCTAGCGAGTGGGACAGAAGGAATAGAAGTGAGATGGTATCAAGGCAGACCAGACATCACTGAGACTCCGCTCGGATACAAGCCAGCCAGCAAAGTGCGTGAGCAGATAGAACGCTATCAGCTAGCTGACATCATCGGTGAAATCTTACCCCTAGCCAGCATCATGAGTGGCAGAGCTGAGACCTATGAAAAACCGCTCACTCCTAAACAACTACGCCAAATGCAACACCGCAAGGAGCGCAGGAAGAATAATAGCAAAGACTGGCTTGAGGATGACTAGCTTCTCCTTCTTCTCTTAAGCATAACAGCAGAACCTACAATAAGTAACGTTATCTGGCTGGGCTCAGGTACTCCCGCAGGCACGTTACTTATTGCGGTAGTTAGTGCGCCATTCAATGAACCCGTATAAGTAAATAAGGAACCCTGACGTCTCTCAAATGGGTCCAGAGCGGTACCACCAGTGTTAGGCAGACCATCTTGATCTACAAAATTACCTGTGAATCCACCACCACCCGTGACCACCGCATAGGCTATGCCCTCTACTTGCAGCTGACCAGCAGCTACTGAAAAGAGCGGGCTACCTGAGTCTCCACTCAGGAGCTGTCCTTCGTGAAACCTCTGAGTCAGAGCATCATCCCCAGCTACATTTCTAAAAGTAACTATCTGATCCCATGTAGCATTCACTGGATTGTTATTAGAATCTACAAAACTGTTCGTGGCTTCAGGAGCATCCACAGTATTCGTTCCAGTTTCTAACCATGACTCAGCGCGATTTTCCGCCAAGACCATATCTGTTAGTTTACCCGGTCCGCCATAGGTAGCATCCGCTGTCGGGCTATTGCCTAACATATAAACATCTTTATTCGTTAATCCAGCATCTGCTAAGCTATTCGCTGCCGTCGTATTATATCCGTAAGTCTTGATCGTGCTGTCAATGGATTCATTAAAGTAACCCAACCACAGATCAGATCCCGCTATCTGAAATCCTCCAGCCGTCTGATATGAGTAAGCAGTCGCAACTGGGCTATTGGTGCTGTGAAATGTTACCGTCTCATTTGTTCCTGAATGAAAGTGATTCGCTGATAGATAATAATTATCGCCAATTCTTGTAGCCCAGTTTCCATCACTCGTCCTGCCCACACCCGATAGATCAAAACTACTCCCGATGAATGCCGCGTTGTCAGCAAAGCGATCATTAGAGTTGGCTCCATGGTTCGCTACTTGACCAGCTTGTGCTAGATGGGAAAATATGAAACAAGGGATAGAAATTCTGCATAAATTACTAAGAATCATGAATAGTAAGCTACTTTTAAAATCTTACAATGTAAAGACATAATAGAATCGCGTCATTTTGTCCCAACAAGCTGTCTCAGTTATCTACTTTTGTCACATCTAGCAGTTATGAATTACCTACTAAGAAAAAACATAACTACTTAAAAATAAATACATTAATCACAATGCAAATAATTTGGCACACAGGTTGCAACTATGAAAACATAACAATTAACCAATGAACCAAACAAACGATATGAGAAATATACTACCATGGAATAGCGGAATCTTCGCAGAACTAAACAACATCATCAATCAGAGCATCAATGCCATCGACTCCGAAGTGGAGCAGAGATGTGCAGGATACCCTAACTCTAAGCATCAACTCTTCTCAACCGAATCCGGTTGGGCAGCCAGAGTAGATCTACCGGGCTATACGAAAGAGGAAATCACTCTCAACTTCGAAGACCACACCCTCACTCTGAAAGCTGAAAATGAAACTAGAGGAGAGAGAAATCTCAGACTAGCCCTAGGCGATGAAGTCGAAACTACTGCAATTTCCGCAAAACTCGAAAACGGTATTTTAGAGATCACTCTCCCTAAAAAAGAGAGTCTATCTCTTGAGAGCACAGACATAGAAATTCAATAATCATTTAACCACAAACTCATCTAGCAACATGACAGTGAAACCACATTACAAAATAGCAAACAACGAGACAGGAGCATCCATATCAATCGATCTCCCAGGAGTGAAAAAAGAAGATGTAAAACTTACCTCTAAAGCTGGAGCGCTCACAGTATCCGCCAGCAGAACACAAACCACACCCGAAGGCTGGCAGCTGATCAACCAAGCAGCAAAGCCAGAAGAGTATGAGCTCGATCTCGAACTAGACAAAACTCTCAACGTTTCCGACGCTGAAGCCAAGTTTGAGAACGCAGTCCTAACCCTCAGCATCAGCAAGCATGAGGAATCACTACCGAGAGAGATCTCCATTCAGAATTAATTTATTAGAAGTTCCCTAAATACAGTTTTTTCATAGCTGGAGTAATTAGTGTTCCCAGTATCTTCTCAGGAAGGTGCTGGGTTTTTCTCGCTTCACAAAGTTAATCACTGCCACTATAGATACCTCAACATCATGAGCGACACACCACCATCAACACCTGAGCAACCTGAAAACCAACCAGAGAATTTATCCGTAGAAGAATTCACCAAAGTAGAATCCATCTTCGTGCGGCATAGAAACGTGCTTCTGGTGCGCGCTCAGTTCACTCCCATTTACACAGACTACTACCTGCACCTCATGGAGCAGAAACTCAGGCACAAAGAGGAGCTAGACCAAAAGCTCAAGGATCTAATGGCAGTCTTAACTCTGCATCTCGTAGCTAGACCGTGGGCTGAGACTATCGCCTGGACCATCAATCTACGCGCTCCGAGAGTGAATCTATTTGCCACTGGCAGCTCACTCTTTGAGAACATCACTGGTCACCTCTTCACTGAAAACGTCAAGGAACCAGACCGCAATGTGCTCTACTCGCAAACCCTCATAAAAAACACCGAGGGCAGGAAATCTCACATCGAGCTAGAAACCGAGGATCCTCTTCAATGGGTAGAGACGTACTACATGCAAAGCGAGCAACGTCCCGCCAGAGTCTTCAGGCTCGATGACGAAAACTTCGCCCTTCTCGCTGCCCAGCCAGATGCTGACACCGAATGGTTAGAAAGCCTAACCGCAGAAGACGTAGCTAAAATCACAGAGACAGAGCAGACCAAAGTGTTAGAGACGAGAAAATTCCGTTTCCACTGCGGCTGTAGTCCAGAGAAAATCATCCCAGCATTGCGCTCATGGAAAGACCGCAAAGACGAACTCTTCCAAGGTGATCCCTTCGTAGAAGCCACCTGCCCAAGATGCGGAGCTAAGCACCTGATCACACCGGATATGCTGTAATGTTTCTTATTTCTTACCCAAAAACATCCTTCCGTAAATCCCTCATCACACAGATCGCTTCACCTTCCATCTCCTCAACTCCCTTCATCTTTCG
>CAKZMG010000200.1 GCA_937128235.1 uncultured Verrucomicrobiales bacterium | reverse complement strand
TATTTACACCAAATATTAGTATCTGCTAAAATAGCATCCATGGTTCTAGCTTATTCAGGTGAATCTTCTGCGACCATTGGCACTTTATCAGTTCCTAAATGATCCCGGTAATCAATGTCATTGCCGCCTCTGCCTCTATTGGGCACCGTGAAATCTGGCATTGCACCAGATAGTCTCAATATCCTCTTTTTGCTATCAGTTGCTACTAATAAATTCAGCGCTTTAGTCACCACACTGGAAACGTTCTTATCTCCATCTGCCGCTAATGCCGCCTTATCAAAAAGGTCATCGTCTATAGTAATCGTCGTCCTCATGCATCAAAATTAGCATAAATGATGACATTGTCTATGTTTTTCTTTGTGGAATGGGTGGCTTAGCTAAATTTAATAGGCACTATATGCAGCCATGGTGAAGATGACGGTGATGGAGGTCCAAATGGTGAGGAAGATGATGTGAAAGGCGGTTTCTCTCGGTTTACCTTTCCATAGCTTAGAAGAATACCAGAATAGCTGAGTCAGGAGACGGATTCCCCAGAAGACGGCTAACCCGATAAGGATTTTTCTCCCAAGTGGAGTGGTTAGTAGCTCGTGAGCTGAGGTGATGCAGAGCAAGCCCATGAGAAATACTGTTAGAGCGATGAAAAATGTGTGGACGGTCATCAGCTGCCGATTGATGAGTGTGAGTGAGGCGAGCTGTTTTTTCCAATCAAAAGCTTTTGGGAAAATGATGTGGATCAGCGCTAAAAGAATCAGCCCGTAACCGATGAGTTCAATGAGGAGTTTCATTTCTTACTAAGGATAAATGTGGTGACGAAGGGCGTGGTGTTGACTTCGGACTTGATCGCGAAGTTGGACTCATGGAAAGTTTCTAGCCAAGTATTCCTTGAGTGAAAATGCAGGGCTCCGAGATTGTATGCGAGAAGGTTTGGGGTGTTGCGGAGGTGTTCTGTTAGATGGAGTTCTCCGCTTTTTGTTAGGACTCGGTGAAGCTCTCTGAAGATGCGCACTCGCTCCTCATGATTGCGGATCTCATGGAGAGAAAAGAAAGCGATTATTTTTTCAACAGAGCCATCATCAGCTGGGATATGCTCACTAGTGATCGTTTCCGTATCAGGATGTGGCGGGTAAGCTTTCCTAGCGCGTGCGATGGAGGGCTCCGTGTGTTTTTCTGGGTCATAGAAATCTAGGACACGGAGATTGATGTCAGGGAACTGGTTTTTCAACGTTGGGGTGATCTCGTCAAATCCCGCGTTGATGGTGAGCCAGTTTTCGTTTTCAATAGGGTCACATTTCTCTAAGGAAGTAAGAGAGTAAAGGTCAGTCTTGTCATAGATCCAATGTGAGACCACGAGAGAAATAGTCAGAGAAGCAATGGCAGCCAGTAGAGAGATGAAGATGAGGAACTGAAGCCAGCCTGTAGTGATGCTGGCAGCAATAATTCCAAGGACGATGAGCACGCCAGCTGTGATGAACATCCCAGGGTTAAACCGGATGATATTGGTGACGCCTTGATAGGATGTGCGGTTCATGGGCAGTGTTCGGTGGTGCCTTTTTTCCAGAGATAAGGGATGTCTTGGACGGTAAATGCGTTGGCTAGTATGCAGCTGGAAAAGTTGAATTGATCAAAGAATGGGACCTTGTGTTTGAGAATTTCGAGCGGGGTAGGTGTCCATTTTTGGCGAACGCCTTCTACCGAGATCATTTGCTGAGTCTCGGGATCATGAGTGAAAGTGAAGGGCATGGGGCCGGCGAATCTACGCGCCTGTCTCCAATCAGGAAATGGAGACTGGGGCGGGAGTGACGGAGCTTCTGAAGCAGGCGCAGTCTGGATAGCGAGACCTAGATTAGTGGTGATGTTCTGAGTACCATCGCAGCATTTTTCCCAGTCAATTTCGACCGTTTTGTAGCGATACTGGGTGAATAGATTTCCGCTGAACGTCATGAATGGAGAATCAGTCTCTGAGCGGAGAATGTAAAGTCCGCGGCGAGTTCTCCCATCCGCACCCGTGTAGCGGACGAAGGCGCGGTAGCCTAGTAGGGTGAATGAACGACCCAGAAATTTAGGGAAACGTGCAGGGCGGAGCTGCCTAGTCTCGACCATAGCGAGCGCGATGAATGCGTGTGTATCTTCGTAGAGGTCAAGCTGGAGCGCGGTTGGAACGTGCTTGCGTAGTTCTTCCGGCGGGACAGCGTAGGCTAGGACGAGTGATTGATCGAAGTGGGCTTTGACCGCAAAGGGATGGTGCTGGAGAAAATTCATGAGGTGGTGGTGAGTTTGTAATTTTTCCAAACGATAAAGCAGAACATGACTGCCCAGAGGAGATTCCAGTGTCCCCAGAGCAGGAGGTCAGGAACGAGGATAGTTTCCAGAATGTTCATCGTGACTACCAGAATAATCTGAGCGAGGGTGTTCAATTTAGGCTTGAATTTTGACAAAACCCAAACTGCCATAATTACCTCAGAAAGACCAATGAGAATGGTAAGCGGGTGTGCATAATCCGAACCCAGAATACGAGCGACAATCGCTTCGTGGCGCGGAGTGAGTCCCAGAACTTTGCAAAAAAGCCCATTCATAAGCCAGACCAAGGCGATGAGGATAGTGAGGATTTTTGGGATTTTTTGACTCATGCTTAGATGGTAGTAGGCAGGTATGTTTAGGTTTAATTTAGGTTGCTATTAAAGAGCTTGCAAGGGCTGGTTTTCAGTTGACTGAATATAACAGGTGGTTTAAGAGACTTCAGACCGAGCTGATACGAGTTTATTGATCAGGCGGTTATTCCCATTTTAACTACAAAATTTAAATTAAACTAAAATTATGGCTACTTCACTTCAACGCAACACAAATAGACAACGTCCTACAAAATCAGCTGGCGCTAAAGCCAAGCGAACTAAGGTTCAACGCCGCCGCCTGGTTGACCTCGGTATGGACGAAGCTGCTGTTGCATTACTAAACTCAACAGAAGTTCGCACACTGCTCAAGCACCCGAAAAAGGTGAGCGAAGCAAACGCGTAACATTATTTTAACCCAGCGTTATCCTGAGTTCCACTCATTGTCTTGAACAGTGATGGTGTCATAATTACTCAAATGAAAGACACCGCACTGGTCATCCTAGGCCATGGATCATCGAAGCATCCCAGCTCATCGATACCTTGTCGCCTCCACGCGGATACGATCCGGCGGATGGGCGTGTTTCATTCCGTGCATTGTGGGTTTCTGAAGGAGACGCCATTGATCGAGGAATGTCTTGATCATGTGGATGCCGAGAAGGTAGTGGTTCTGCCAAATTTTCTCGCTGAAGGGTATTATACCAAGAAGGTAATTCCTGAGAAACTGAACTTAGAAAAGCAGGATAAACAGATTCAATACCTCAAGCCACTAGGGTTGGATGAATCGATCCAAGATATTATTATCGATCTAACAGAACGATCTTTAGGAGATTGGAAGCCTGAGGAGACGAGCCTTATATTACTTGGTCACGGCTCAACGAAAAGCAAAACTTCTAAAGATACTCTGTTAGAGCATATCGCTGCGCTCCGTGAGAAAACCAGTTTTGCCCAGATCACGGATCTCTGGCTAGAGGAGCCACCATTTATCAAAGACTGGCAGGATTCAGCAGAAAACAAGCAAGTGCTTTTCATCCCATATCTCATTGCTGACGGTCAGCACGGAGGCTGGGATATTCCTGAACTGATCGGTATGAGACGTGATGTTTATGATCAGTTTAAATCTCATACCGTGTCAGAGTATTCTGTAAAACTTACCTCTGCATTAGGTAAATCTCCTCTTATGGTAGATCTCATTCTCAGCTTAGCGGCTGAGTGAAAGAAAATTTCTCATTGTGCGTATTCTTAAGAGCATTAGAATAGTCTACAATGAAGCGATTCCATCAACATTTAAAGCATCTAATCATGGGGGTTGGAACACTTACCATATTAGTATCGTGTGGTGAGAAGAAGGTGGAGACACAGATCGAATCTGCTATTGATGGTGAGTTGGCTGTTGCGGTTCCACATAGGGAAATTTCATTTAATGATGAAGTCATGCCTATCCTTTCTGATA
>CAKZMG010000199.1 GCA_937128235.1 uncultured Verrucomicrobiales bacterium | reverse complement strand
TGCTTACTGTGCAAAAGGCAACAGCAGCTAGACTAAAATCAAAAACTCTCCAAAACCAAGCGGAAGAAACCTTACTTGATGCGCTCGGTCTAAAAGACTGGCAACCACCAAACCCACTTAGCTACGAAGCCTCCGCAAGCCAAGTCTTCGGAGCAGAAAGGATCGATGCGGAGTTTTATCAGCCAAGATTTGCCTCACTATATGACTTATTGCAGCAGACAAACTCCACCAAAACGCTCAAGGAACTAACCCTCCAAATTCAAAGAGGCAAGCAACCCAAGTATTCTGAAACAGGCATCCCTGTCCTAAACTCCAAACACATAAACCACGGAGAGGCAAAAATCAGCGATGATAACCGAATCGCAATATGGGATGAGAAAAGCATCATTATTGAAAAAGGCGACGTCTTGATCAATGGAACAGGAGTAGGCACCATTGGTAGATCTGCTCCATACTTAAGAGATGCACCTGCCATCCCAGATAACCACGTTACCGTCATTAAATCCACAAGTGCCGAACTGGATGCCATTTATCTCTCCGTTTACCTGAACAGCCCGGCAGGTCAGCTACAAGTGGAGCAATACTTTAAAGGATCATCAGGACAAATAGAACTCTACCCCAAAGACATAGAAAACTTCATCATTTGGGTAGCTCCAATGGAAATACAACTAAAGATCAAGCAATGCGTCCTAGACTCCGCAACCGCCAAAACTGAATCCCATCGCCTGTTAGAACAAGCCAAGCGAGCGGTGGAAATAGCGATTGAGCAAGACGAAGCGGCAGCCTTTGCCTACCTCGAAGGCAACGAACCACTCAGCAATCAAGTAATTTAACCGTAATGAAACAGCCAGAAAACCAGAGTAAAAAGTATTCCACCTTGTTTACTGACATCGATGAAGGCAGGGTAAAAGTCCCACAGTTCCAGCGTGATTTCGTCTGGACCAAGGCTCAGACAGCGAAACTCATCGACAGTATCATCAAGGGTTTTCCCATGGGGACGTTCATTCTCTGGAAGACTAAGGAGCGGCTACGCCACATTCGGAATGTGGGGAACATAGACCTCCCTGAGCCAGACGTGGGCGATGCTGTCTTCTACGTGCTGGATGGTCAGCAGCGCATCACCTCGCTCTACGCAGTGAGAAAAGGCGTAAGGATCACCAGAGATAATGCCGAGGTGGACTACCGTGACATTTCCATAGATCTAGATATAGAGCACAACCAAGAAGATGAGATCGTATTCGCTGAGCCAGATCCAGAACACACTACGATCTCTGTCTATACTCTGCTGAATGCCAGCTTCAAGGAACTAGCGGCTGACTATGCCGACCATCTGGATGCGGTATCAGACTATAAAACTCGTCTCGAAGGCTATGACTTCTCAACCGTAGTCATCGATAGCTACCCTATCGACATTGCCTGTGAGATCTTCACCCGGATCAATACAGGAGGCAAAGACCTAACGCTATTCGAGATCATGGTGGCGAAAACCTATGATCAGGAGCGCAACTTCGATCTAGCAGAACGCTATGCTGAGCTTATCTCAGATGACAGCACGAGCCGAAATCTGCAAACTGCTGGCTATGATGGCATCCCACCTGTGACAGTGCTCCAGTGCGTAGCCTCTAACATAAGCTTAGAGATCAAACGTAAGAACATTCTCAAGCTCGATAAACAAGAGTTTATAGACCAGTGGGAGCCTGTGACTGATGCACTATTTAAGGCGGTGGACTACCTACGCTCACATCTCGGAATCAGTGTCTCACGGATATTACCTTACAATGCGATCCTAGTTCCGTTGACTTGGTTCTTTGGGCAAAAAGGCAATAGGGGAGTCAGCTCTAGGGAGAATGCAATGCTGATCCAGTATGTTTACTTTGCCGCACTGACTCATCGTTTCAACTCAGCAGCAGAGACTAAAGTCAGTGTAGATATAAAGCGCATGACTGACATCCTCAATGACGTAGAACCTGACTACAAAGGGGAACTACCTAAGTTCACGGTAGAGGATCTGATCAGAGAAAATTTCTCAGTAGGAAACGCTACGTCTAAAATGATCATCTGCCTACTCTCCGAGCACTCACCGAAATCTCTAAAGACTAATGGAAAAGTGATCTTAGACAATAGCTGGCTAAAGGTCTCCACCAGTAAAAACTACCATCACTTCTTTCCAAAGGCATTTCTAAAGAACCAGACGGAATTTGAGCCATGGGAAGCGAACTCGCTCATGAACATCGTCCTCGTAGATGATTATCTCAACAAGCGCGAAATAGGAGCAAAGGCGCCATCGGCTTACATCGCAAAATTCGCTGAGGATAATTCTGACATAGCGGAAACACTAAAAAGTCACCTGATAGGCGATCCAGAAGTTTCTGGTATAGTGGGAGACGACTTTAACACCTTTAGAACTCAACGAGCGGAGTGGATATTAGCTGAAATCAATAGCCGCCTCTATCCCTTTAAAGTAAAGTATGAGGAAACGTAGAACTATTTAAATACCGCGTAGCATTTCGGTGGGTGCTTCTTAGTCTGGGGAATTTTGCTTGGGAGAGCATGATGTATTGATTGTTTTGGGTATTGTGCTCAATATTCCGTTTTGCTTCACGGTTGTCTTCTATTTGAACTGTTAAGAATTACTTAATAGCTTCTTAATAGCTGAATTGGGTTCTTGATAGTGATTTGTGGGGCTAGGTGGAGTGGTAAGGTTATATGAGTAGTGAAGGGGCGCGCTCGGTATCTTTGGCAAAGCTACCCTACCGTTGTGAGGACGGGGTCTTGGGTAAGCTGAATTAAATTTAATCATATGCTTTTGAGCATGTTGAGGGCTTCTTGGAGTTTTGCGTTTGGGTTGGTGGATGTTAGCCTTGGGAATTTGGTTTGGCTCAGCATGATGTATTGGTTGTTGCGGGTGAGCATGAGGCGTTGGGATTTTATTTCTATGCTGGTGATGTTGGCTCTGGCGGCGGCTATTTTTAGGAGGGTGGTGTCTAGGAGGTTTTGGGCTGGAGTGGGGAGTTTTCCGTATTGGTCTGTCCAGTTTTCTCTTAGCTGATGGATGGTTTTGTCTGTGGCGGCTTCTGCGAGCTGTTTGTAGGCACGGATGCGCATGGTGGGCTCGGTCATGTAGTGGGCTGGGATGTAGCATTCCAGATCGCTGGGTGCTCCGCGGTCTGCTCGGCTATCAGACCCTACCGAGACGCTTTCGGTGAAATTTAGGAAGTCTGCGCGGAGGGTGACGTCGATGCGGATGGCGTTCTTGTTTCCGCGGAGGCGCTCGATGGATTGGCGGAGGAGCTGGCAGTAGAGGTCGAATCCGACGCTGGAGATGTGGCCGCTCTGTTTGGTTCCTAGGAGGTTTCCTGCTCCTCTTATTTCTAGGTCGCGCATGGCTATTTTGAAGCCTGAGCCGAGGGCGGTGTATTGTTTGATGGCGTTGATGCGCTTGGTGGCATCGCCTGCGATGGTGAGGTCGCGTGGGATGAGGAGGATGGCGTAGGCATTAGTCCCGCCTCTGCCTACGCGGCCGCGTAGCTGGTAGAGGTCTGCTAGGCCGAAGCGGTCTGCGCGGTCGATGATGATGGTGTTGGCGTTCGGGATGTCTATCCCGCTTTCGATGATGGTGGTGGCGAGGAGGATGTCTGCGTCTCCATTGACGAAGGTGCGCATGACTTGTTCGAGTTCGTCTTTTTCCATCTGTCCGTGGCCGATGACGATCTTGGCTTCTGGGACGAGTGCGTGGATTTTATCCCGCATGGTTTCGATGGTTTGGACGCGGTTGTGGAGGAAGAAGGTCTGTCC
>CAKZMG010000198.1 GCA_937128235.1 uncultured Verrucomicrobiales bacterium | reverse complement strand
CCCTGCACATACAGCTGCGTAGTGAGAAGATGTTTCCCCTTATGGCTCACCTTCACATGGATATGCGGAGTCCGCCCAGGGTAGGCAACTGGCTTGATCGTGCGGAAATAATACTCCCCCTTCACATTCGTAGAAAACCTACCATATCCTTGGAAATTTTTATCTCGCTTTGCATTCCTAGGATCACCCGTATGAATATAAGCACCGTTATTATCCACCTGCCATATCTCTACCAGCGCATTCCGTAGCGGGTTCCCCTTCACATCCGTCACCTTCCCATGCAGATGCGTCACCTCACCCACTCCGGGCGTGATCTTATCACTCAGAATCAGCAAGTCATTATCCGTATCCAGCGGCATCACATTGGGATAAAATGGTCCCTCAGCCTGCCGAGGAGTCAGATCTAACAACTCCGCAAACAACCCCGGAGCCGTGAACAACAACGCACCACCCACCACAGACCTAGCCAGAAACTCACGCCTAGAAATAGAAGTAGGGATAAACCCACCTTCGGTAATTATTTTCTCATCCATAATAAGACAACCTAAAGCACTTACACAGATCCCACAAGTTCAGAATGTGCCTCCGACCTCTGGTCGGAATTAAACATCGCAAAAATCTATTTTCGCCTAGATTCCCGCAAACTAAAAACCACCGGACCTACAAGTAATCCGGTTCTCCGTCAGTTATGCATGACGGCTTCCGTAGAAATGCTAGCGGTAGGGTGGCTTCGCTGAAGACACCGAGTGCGCCTATTTACTACTGAATGAGTGTTAGCTCTTCTCAGACTCTAGACTCATTGCACCATTTTCCAGACCGACAGTGAAACTTGACCACCAGGGCTAGTAGGAGATAAAGGATAGCTCAAGAGCAGGACTCACGCACTCGGTGTGGTTGGCAATCCCTCCCTACCGCTAATGAGCCAAGATTTTCCGTCATGCATCGTTGACGGAGAGATAATTATATACGATTTCGCATTAGAATTATTACGACTTCTTTTTCTTAAATGAATTGAGTGCTACGGCACTTACTAAACCACCAATATATGACATGACTTTACTGATTGCCTCTCCTAATGAGGGTTCATTACCCCATATCAGAAAAAGGTATCTACCAAGCAAGCAAAGCAGTATAATTAATAATCCAGCAAGGCATAAGTAACAAAGAGATACGATGTACTTAGCACTTTTAGCAAGACAGTCTTTAAATGCTTTTGATATTCCGTAATTATCTCTCTCCGCTTCTTTTTTGTAATCAGCTTCTGTGTGAAGGCTTGAATCTGGGGTATCGAGAAAATCATTTAATGTGGGTTTTTTTTGATCTTTATCATCCATGCCTTATGCAGTTATTTCTGATATAATACCTTTATAGTGTGCTTCTATAGATTCATCAGGGATCACTATTCCTTTCACCCCATCTTTATACACCTTATACCAAGGAGTTCCTTTCGCATGTGTTTTATTGATCAATATTTCACCAGAGCAATCCTTATAAGAATCCCACACTTTTGACAAAATAGCTCTATCCTCTTTGTTGTCTTTTGAAATTTTAGGATAGACAACCTCTAATTTTGAGAAAACAAATACAGAAGCAAAGCGGTCAATAGACCTTCTCCCAAATGACTTAAATTCATGATACAATGAAGGGATGACAGGTCCATATTGCCATGCTTGCACTTCTTCTCTGATAAGAGGTTTACCAGTAAGACCAAGGTAAAAACCATGAGCTACATAGCAAAGTTTTACTAGTTTTAGCATAGATATAGGCACATCCTCTTTTTCTGCTTTCTTCAAGAAGAAGTTAGCGACTTGAGCTGAATCATAAATACCTTTCATATTTATAGTAGTAACAGTATTTCAGGTCATGTCAAGAGGTAATCGTATGAGTACTTGATTTTGCGCTCTTAATTTATGAATTAGATGTAAATAGCTGAATGTAAGCAAATTAATTCTTTTTTTAGAACCATATTTCAGGGCAGTGTTAAAATTTTTACTGAAACCGGATACGCCTCAGCTGGCTGAGGATTAGACATCGCTCGTGGATAGTAGTCTGGCTGAAAACTCTTATACTGAAATTGCTCTTTATACCCTCCAGACTTAAACTCTTCTAATCTCATGAAACTCAATTTAAAATATTTATAATTTAATTTAAACCCTTAAACTAAATTATGAATTACCCATGATTTAAGTTTCACCCACCAGATACACACATCTAAATTCCTTTACTCCACACCATCCCGAATCTAAGTTCTCATTAGACATGTCCGACTCAGAAAACTCAGAAAATTCCACTTTCCCCAAATTCACCAACCTCACTCTCCGTGATGGTCAGCAGTCCACACTCGCTCAGGAGGACTGGGTTTTTGATCCGGCGGACCTCTCCAAAGTCATCGCCGCTTCTTATAAGGCGGGGTTCACGGGTGCGGAGATTGCTGGCGGACAGAGTTTCCAAATAGCCATTACCTCTGGCTACAACCCATTCACCATCCTCAATGCTATCAGCCATGCTATGGAATATGGGGGCGGCGATCTGCGTAGTGAGTTCCAGCTGCAGATGCTCTTCCGTGGTGCCAATGCGCTCGGATTTAGGCACTATGATAAAGACCTCATCGAGATGACACTCAAGGAATTTATCAAATGCGGGATCGACAAAATCCGCTTCTTCGATGCGCTCAATGACATCGATAACCTCAAGCTCCCCGCCAGCATCAAATCACGCCAAGGCATCACCCTCGAAGGCGCGCTCTGCTTCACCCATTACACAGATTTCCCAGCCAGATACTCAGATGACTACTACGTGAGCTACGCTGAGGCGCTCATCGCAGAAGGCTACACCGCCATCGCCATCAAGGACATGTCTGGGCAGCTCACTGCGGAACGCGCATCCACACTCGTCCCCGCGCTGTTAGAAAAACTTACCTCTAACAATCATCAAATCCCACTCACCCTCCACATCCACTCCACCCACGATGCGAACTCGCTCGGAGCCATCCGGGAAGCCATGAAGTATGGCGTCCAGACCATCGAGACCACTGAGGGACCACTCTCTGGCGGCTCAGCTCATCACTCGCTTGCTAAAATTTCTGCAGGACAAACGGATAGCTGTGAGGACTACCAGGAGCTTCAGAAAACCATCACCAAAATCTGGTCCACAGACATCGACAGAAAAGACCAGCTCATCCCAGATGACCAGAAAGAGCAGCTCTGTGCGGCAGGAGTCCCAGGCGGAGCCATGCCATTCGTCATCAGAGATC
>CAKZMG010000197.1 GCA_937128235.1 uncultured Verrucomicrobiales bacterium | reverse complement strand
ACCCGCTGCTTTTCGCCTTCATAGAGTTTCACCACCCCATCCACAGGCACCTGCTCCCACTCACAAGTCACCGCTGCTGAGGTAATAGTAATCCCCCGCTCGCGCTCCTGCTCCATGTGATCCGTAGTAGCAGCACCATCATGCACCTCACCCACACGGTGAATCATCCCGGTATAAAATAAAATACGCTCAGTAAGCGTAGTCTTACCCGCATCAATATGAGCCGCTATTCCGATATTACGAGTGCGCTCAAGTGGGTAAGGTCGGTCGGGGTGATTAGGTGAAGTAGACATAACAATATACAGGTGATGTGAAACGCAGAGAAACTAACTATCCAGTACCAGCAAGCAAGCCCAATTTTACGATTTAGCGGGATTCTCAGTGAACCATGGACTGCTAAACGCACTACTTCTGCAAGGATTTGATAAAAGCCTTCCCTTCTGTTGATTCCAGATACGGCTTTAGCAATTCATCTTCCTGTAGAGCTTCTGGGATCAACTCATAACTCTCCGAGAACTTCCTCAGCGAGTCCGTCAGCTCAGTAAAATCGCCACTCCCTGCATAGCCATACCAAAGTATTGCACCCACATCGAGATCATTGGGATGCTTATCCAGATAATTTTTTGCTACCTTGATCACCTTTTTAAACTTCTTCTCCCCCAGATCCGCAGTCAGCTCCAGCACATCAAGAAAATCATGATCCCCTCCGACTGCATTTCTAATCTTGCCCACCGCTTCACGATACTTGCTCCATTCCTCATTAATCTCATGCACTGAGAGTTGCATCATCGCTATCCCCGGATCATCTGGAAAGTTCTTCTGCATACCCCCCATCACTTCCCTAAGAGCATCTTTCCACTTTAGATTACTCATATCAGTAAAATAACCTTGGAAAGCTATTTGATAGCCAACACCCAGAATCGCACGATTTTCCTTTGCTTTAGAGCCCAGCTTTTGCCACTCCGCCCACGCCCCATCATTATCCTTATTTGCGAGCTTGGCCATAATGCTAGGCAACTGTATGAGCGCATCCTCCATCACTGGGTCAGGCTTACCATATTTCGGCAGAGATTTTGCAGCCAGATCTCTTATTAACCCAGAATTAGGCTTTCCGTTTGAGAAAAAATGTAGATCCACTATTTCCCACTGCGCATCACTCTCGCGTTTTTTCAAATGTAACTCTACGTAAGTAAACGTGCCATCAAGCATATCAACGCGGTAGAGCAATGCTGGTCGAGCACGCGCTACCACTCTTATCCAACTAAGCTTCCCACTGCACAACACCCCAAGTAAAGTTTTTTTTGTCTCAGATAACTTTTCTGAGAATGCTCGATTTAATTGACTCAACTCCTTCTTCTCCAAATCCAGCCCCCTCAGAGCAATATCATACATAGCTTGAACATTAAGCCGGTCTTCCATCAGAGATCCATCTCCATCGTTCACAGACTCTACTAGCTCGCTTGCAAACTTCTCCATCGACTCCTTTTTCTCATCATCAATGTAAACCACCGCAGATTCACTCAGCGGCTTAAGATTATGAGTGCGTTTTTGATCCTTACAAGCAACCGTTGCAAATAGACTAAGAATAAATAGGCAGAGTATATTTTTCATAAAAACATATTTAAATACACACTCCATAAAAGAAAGACAAAAACAAAGAATAGATTTGTATAGGCAAATCATTCCACAATTTGTGGTTCACACAGAGGCAATATACCCCTGCCTCCTTACGTAAAAAGCACCGAGTCTCAGAAGAAACTCGGTGCTTTGGAAATTTAGATCAAGACTGGATTACCAGCGGAAGTGAGCGAATGCGCGGTTGGCCTGAGCCATCTTGTGCATGTCGTCTCTCTTTCTCACTGCAGAACCTTGGTTGTTTGCAGCGTCTTTGATTTCGTTAGAAAGGGCCTTGTGCATTGGCACTCCCTTTTTGTTACGTGCGAATGTTACGAGCCAACGCATAGCGAGTGACTCTGAGCGTGCTGGCTCAACTTCGAGTGGCACTTGGTAAGTAGCTCCACCTACACGGCGAGACTTAACTTCTACACGAGGTTTTGCATTTTCGATAGCACGTGTGATCATTTCTAATGGATCAACGGTATCAGTTCCTTCGTTAGCTGATTCGATTGCCTGATAGACGATCTTTTCTGAGATGGAACGCTTGCCGTCCTTCATGACCTTGCTGATTAGTGTTCCCACTAGTTGACTGTCATAACGTGGATCTCTACGATCTTTCTTTGCATTTACTGCTCTTCTGCGAGACATAGTATTAAAAAAGTTATTGGTTATTAGTTATTGGTTACTAGAAAATGAATTACTTCTTAGGTTTCTTAGCACCATACTTAGAGCGAGATTGCTTACGACCATCGACTCCGAGAGTATCGAGAGCACCGCGAACGATGTGGTAGCGAACACCTGGCAAATCCTTCACTCTTCCACCACGGACTAGCACGATGCTGTGCTCCTGGAGGTTGTGACCTTCACCACCGATGTATGCCATGACTTCACGGCCGTTAGTGAGGCGGACTTTAGCTACCTTACGGAGAGCTGAGTTCGGTTTCTTAGGGGTACGAGTCATTACCTGAAGGCAGACTCCGCGTCTTTGTGGGCAGTTGTTAAGAGCGCGAGACTTTGATTTTACGATCGGTGTCTTGCGTCCCTTACGAACTAGCTGATTAATTGTTGGCATATAGCGTTGTATTTGTGGTGGATGGTCTGCTGAAAGGTGGTAACTCTAAGGGACCCTCCCCTAAAACTAAATTTATCCTGCTCGCACCCGTTATTAATATGGATTAATAGAGCCTCTTTCTGCGCGAGGCTCGGTGTGGGCGGCGAAGTTACTCATAAATCACTTTCTGACAAGGCTTAAATTAGAAATTTAACAGATAATTCTCAAAAAATGAGCCAGTTAAGATGATTGTATTAAAAAAGATAATCCGCTTTGTATGGAATCTATAGAAAAATGAGGTCTTCATCTGCAAAAACCGAATTTCTAAATTTCCTCATTTTATCATCAGAGAATTATGATGATTTTTGGGCTGTCACACGTCTTTTCGCTTCATCGAAAAGCTCATCCATTGAACGAGAGCTAAATTCCCCTCTTTCTATTTGCGCAAAACCATCTTGAACAGCAGATCTCAAGTGCTGAGTTTTCTTTGCTTCTTCCAGCAGTTCCAGATCTGACATGGATATAACAGCCACACATTCTTTCCCATTTTTAGCTATCCTCACGGGGGTCTTCTGAGCTTCGAGGATGATTTCCCCTGATAATTTACCTAGCTGTGTGGCTGAATAAGTCATGATCTCTATAATGAATTATCCGTAATGTACGGATTTTACGGATAATTACAAGGAGATCATGTAATTAAATCAAATCGATTTTACTCTGTTAATCTTCCTTCTAGCCATTTCAGCCTCCACTGTCTTTGGTGTGGAAATTGCCCCAAAATAAGATCCAATGAGGAAGCCTGTGTGGCAACTTCATCTGACAGCGTATCAGTATCCCATAGACAAGCCAATCCACGGTTGCCTCCTGCAAGAAGCCCACCAAGAACACACAATGCATTTCGACGATTCATTCTGTCAGTATATAGTCCCATTAAACACTGTCAAGATTACACAAACTTCGCATGCAATCCACTAAGTAAAGTCTTGCATCTTCACACCCATGCAATTAACAAATTCCCATGTCCGAAACTTACAACGCTGACCTCCTGGCAGTAGATCTTGCATCCATCGATGGCAGAATAGCTACGCTCAGGAGGTATCTTTGACGTTCCTAAGCTGAGAAATGAAATAGAGTGTCTGGATAAACGGATGCTGGAGGGTGACTTCTGGGATGATTCTAATAAAGCGCAAGCCACAGTCAATGAGGCAAATGGCATTAAGCGAAGACTGCATCCGTTTCTGGATCTAGAGCAACGCTCGGCAGATCTAGCCGAACTCATTTCACTGGCGAAAGAGTATGAGGATGCGGACTCCGCGCAGGAAGCTGCTGATGAATTTACGGCGATTGCTGCGGAGTTAGATAAATTTGAGCTCATCACACTGCTCGATAAACCAAATGATGCATCCAGCTGCTACCTCACGATCAACTCCGGAGCTGGCGGCACCGAGGCTTGCGACTGGGCAGAAATGCTGATGCGCATGTACACGCGCTGGGCTGAAGGTAAGGATTACACGGTTTCATCTGTAGATTACAAAGCTGGCGACATCACCGGTATCAGCGCGGCAACGGTCAAAGTAGAAGGAGAATACGCTTATGGTTATCTAAAAAATGAGCGAGGAGTGCACCGACTAGTTAGAATTTCACCGTTTGACTCCTCTGGCAAACGCCACACCACATTCGCCTCCATCGATGTCACACCAGAGATGAGTGAGAGCATAGAGATAGAGCTAAACCCTGCTGACCTCGACATCCAGACCGC
>CAKZMG010000196.1 GCA_937128235.1 uncultured Verrucomicrobiales bacterium | reverse complement strand
GCCTAAAATTACTTACGACGACGCAGGATAAGCGCTAGCCCGCCAAGTCCAAGAAGTGCTGTTGATGATGGCTCTGGAACAACGTTAAAGTTACTAAACGCTCCACCTAATGCAGCTGCTTGAGCAGCCTCATCTAAGGTGTCAAGGGCTCCATTGTTATGAGAATAGTTTCCATCTACATAAGCACCTGCTGTGCCTCCAGTTCTTACTGAATATCCATCAACATATTCCCAAGTTTCACCATTTCCATCAACATTGATATCTCCAAATGTATCAACTACAGCACCACCGCTGAATAGTTCGATTGCATCATCACCATTGATACCCGCCGCGCCTGACTGAAATCCTAGGTAGTTAGATCCAGAAAAATTAGTAGAGAAAAATGTAGTAGATTCATTGTTTCCTGTAATCACAACATATTGTCCGTTTGTTACACTACCACTTAGGGTGTACTCTTCTCCGTCCGAACCACCTCCGTTGTTTGCTGATCCAACACCCCATGTTGATAGGTCTGCAATATCAGCTGTAGCCTGTAGAACGATCGCTTTAGGATTTCCTCCTGTAAGATCACCGTCAATGACTCCAGCTATTACTAAAGCCGCTTGTGATGTAGCAACACCCATTGACAGTGCTGCGATTGTTAAAATTGTTTTTTTCATATGTTTAATTGTAGTAGTGAGTTAATAAATAATCTTGGTAGAACAGAAGTAAATTTCTCCTGACATCATTATGTAAACATAAATTTCACAGATTAAAAAGCAAAAATGTATATCAAAACGATCATCCTCAACTGCTCAGCTTCAATCCCTTACCACTACTTGACTCAATAAGTATCCTAACAGAAAAGAAATAGATTAACACTGGTCATTTAGCTAAAAAATGGCTAATCATTGCTCTATGCTCTTCATCTGGGACATCATCGGAACCTTCTTTTTCTGCCTCTCTGGTGCACTCGCCGCTAAACAGGTAAACTTTGACTATCTTGGTCTTTTCCTCATGGCTCTCATCACTGGCACTGGAGGGGGAGTGATCCGCAGTATTCTCATAGGCGATACCCCACCCGCTATCCTTACAGATCCCATCTATATCATCGTTGCCATGTTAGCGGTGCCTATCGCTATATACTTTCCTGATGCGGTGCTTAAATTCCGCCGTCAGGTATCCGTGATCGATGCCCTTGGACTGGGAATTTTCGCCTGTATCGGAGCCAGAGTCTCACTAGATAATGGGCTAGCCTGGTGGGCTGCCCTAGGCATGGGAGCAGTTAGCGCTACCTTTGGTGGTGTATTACGTGATATTTTACGAAACGAGGTACCACTGATATTTAGAAAAGAAATCTACGCCACCGCAGCCATGTTCGGTGCAGGTTTGATGATGATTCTAGACCAGCTAGGCATGGATCAACAACACTCCATGTTCATCGCAGCCATCGCAGCCGCCACGGTTAGATTGATTGCCATCAAATTCGCCCTGAATGCCTCTGAGGCATAGCAGATAGAGCAATGGATAGAGCAAAGAAAGGCCAGCCCGAGCGAATCGGACTGGCTTTCTAGAATAAAATCAGAACTTATCGTAGTGGTTCAGATTACTTCTTTCTACGTAGAATAAGAGCAAGCCCACCAAGGCCAAGAAGCGCTGTAGAGCTAGGCTCTGGCACAGTGCTCATTCTTACGTTGTCGATGTATGTACCTACTTGCGTACCACTAGCATTGTTTTCGAATCCTAGCTCATAGCTACCTACCTTTAGGTTTGCTGTGAATGAACGAGCTGTAGAAGATAAATCAGACTCTTCCTTATACGCATTGGTAGTAACACCACCAATATATGCATTGAATGAACTAGTATTTGGTGACTTGTCTATTGTGTAGGAGTCAAATGAGATCGTATAAAGTCCAGCTGTTCTAATATTGATCTTCTGTGTAACCTTGTTAGTTCCTGTAGCTCTGTCTGCCTCTATAAAAGCAGCAGCAGTACTCTTGCCTGTAACATAAACTTTTGCTTTATTGATAAGGCTCCAGTTAGAAAATGAATCTGTGGCGAATATATCACCTTTATTGATTTCTGTATTTACGCCATTATTTATTCCAGATACCGAGAAACTATCGAAATTTCCGTTTGCTACCTGAGCTTGTGCTGATGCCGCAGTTGCGATTACTGCTAATGTAATTAGTTTTGTTTTCATAATATTATCGTTCGTTGGTTGATGAAGCATTCAAGCCTCTTTAAGCTTAAATCCTGCTTTCATCGTTAGGGATGTAGATGGAGTAATTATCGGCTCATTTGAGCTACCAAATAAAGATAACGTGTAGCTATCTTTCCATCGATGATGATAGTAAGGTGACTTTGACTATTTGGCTAGTTGTTTTTATAAATAAATATCGTTTAAAGTATTGAGAAAACCAAAGAAAAATCCATTATTTTATTATTATCAATAAGTTGTGATGTTTTTTGCTTCGTTGAAGGCTGTTTGATGTTTTTTGAAATCTGTTTAATTTTGGTTAATTAATTCGCTTTGAATCGTTATTTTTTATAAAAACATCATCTTCACAGCTTACCTGTCTTCAAAGATTACACACTGGAGACTCAGGGTTTCTCTCCATGCATAAAAGGATACCAACAAATAGACATCTTCATGTTCACTTTCTAATATACTGAGTTGTCAGGCAGGAATAAATAGCTAGAGTGACGCAAGAATATGGCTATGGCTGACTCATCATTTGTGCATTTGCACGTGCACACAGAATACTCTGTAAAAGACTCGATCGTAAAAATCAAGAGCCTCGCAGCTAAGTCTGCGGAGCTAAACATGCCCGCCGTCGCCATGACAGATCACGGCAACTTATTCGGAGCGGTAGAATTCTACCAGAACATGAAAAAAGCCGGTGTGAAGCCCATCTTCGGCTGTGAAATCTACCTCGCACCCTTCGAACTCACACAGAAAAAAGACTTCCCCGGTCGCAAGCGTTCCACCCACCTCACCTTACTCGCTAAAAATGAAATCGGCTGGAATAACCTCACCAAACTCATCTCCCTCGGTCACTTAGACGGAGAATATCTGGGCGAGCCACGTGTGGACAGAGACGCCCTCCGCCAGTATGCAGATGGGCTCATCTGCCTCAGCGGCTGTGGTGAAGGCCCCATCCACGAATGGCTAGAAAAAGGTGACCTTGACCAAGCACGTAAAGAAGTAGAAACACTCAAAGAAATCTTTGGCTCAGAAGATTTCTACATAGAGCTCATGGATCATGAGCTAGAAAACCAGTCCAAAAACATTCCCCTCTTATGCGGATTTGCCAAAGACGCTGGGCTAAAAGTAGTAGCCACAAACGACGTCCATTTCATAGAAAAACAAGATCACGAAGTCCTAGACTGCCTCATCTGCATCGGTGAAGGCCGCCTACTTTTAGATGAAAACAGAAAGTCTTACTCCAATCAAGTTTACTTCAAAACCGCAGAGCAAATGCGGCAGATCTTCAAAGACATCCCCGGTGCCTGTGACGCCACCCTAGAAATAGCAGAAAAATGCAACGTCGAGATGGTGCTAGATCCCACCTCATCTGAGAAATACCCACAATTTGAGTCCCCAGATGGCACCCCGCGTAATGAATATTTCCGTAAGGTCTGCTACGAAGGACTAGCAAAACGCTACCCAGAGAAAAAACTCAAGCAACTCGCAGAGCAAAATGGCTACACCACAGAAGAACAGACCAAAGAACTCCATGAACGCCTAGACTACGAGATAGAAACCATCAACTCACTTGGCTTTGCATCCTACTTTCTCATCACCGCAGACTTCATCAACTGGGGCCGCGAGCAAGGCATCCCCGTAGGCCCCGGCCGTGGATCTGCAGCCGGGTCTCTCGTCTCCTACACCATGGCGATCACCGACATCTGCCCCATGCGCTTTGGCCTTCTCTTCGAGAGATTTCTAAATCCAGAACGAGTCTCACCACCCGATGTCGATATTGATTTCTGCCAAACTCGCCGCCCGGAAGTGATTCAATACGTGCGTGAAAAATACGGTGAACGCTGCGTCTCACACATCATCACCTACGGAAAACTAGGCGCCAAATCCGTGATCCGAGACGTGGCCCGCGTGATGGGCGTAGCCTACGGAGATGCAGACAGACTCGCCAAACTCATCGAAGCAGTACCTGGAGTCACCCTCCAGTCTGAATGGGATGCTAAGGAAGAACTACGTAACACAGTAGAAGCCTCCACCACCTTCACCGAGCTATGGACATTCGCCACTAAGCTAGAAGGACTCATCAGAAATACCGGCGTCCACGCTGCCGGAGTAGTCATCGGTGACGGAGACCTAGACAGACACGTCCCCCTCGCCCGCGCGAAGGAAGGAGAAGTAGTCACCCAGGCAGACATGAATGCCATCACCGAGATAGGTTTGCTAAAGATGGACTTCCTCGGTCTAAAGAACCTCACCGTCATTCAGGATGCCGTAAATTACATCCATAAACACACCCCAGAATTTGACATCTACGAGATAGAACTCGATGATAAACCCGCCCTAGAACTCCTCAACCGTGGTGAGACCATGGGAGTCTTCCAGCTGGAATCCGGCGGCATGGTCGAGACTTGTAAGAAATACGGAATCGATAAAATAGAAGACATCATTGACCTCCTCGCCCTCTACCGTCCGGGAGCCATGCAGTTCATCGACCAGATGATAGACGTCAAAAAAGGCGTCACCAAGGTGCAATACGAGCACCCACTCTTAGAGACCATCTGTGGAAACACCTACGGAGTCATGATCTATCAGGAACAGGTGCAAAATGCTGCCAAACTCCTCGCCGGATACACCCTCGGTGGCGCAGACATCCTCCGCCGAGCCATGGGTAAGAAAAAAGCATCCGTCATGGACGAACAGCGCAAGACCTTTGTCAAAGGCTGTGCAGAAACCAACCAGATCGATGCCGGCACAGCCAACAAAGTCTTCGACAAAATCGCCAGCTTCGCGGGCTACGGATTTAATAAATCTCACTCCGCCTGCTACGGCTACATCTCCTACTGGACTGCTTATTTAAAAGCAAATTTCCCCGTAGAGTTCATGTCTGGGCTACTCTCGAATGAACTCAACAACACCGACAAAATCGCCGTCTTCATTTCTGAATGCCACCGCATGGGCATAGAAATCCTCCCACCGTGCCTGAACCGCTCTATGCCAAACTTCGCACCAGAGAAAACCCCCTCTGGGAAAATGGCAATCCGCTACGGACTAGCCGCGGTCAAGAACGTAGGCGAAGCCGCCATGCACACCGCCGTTAAAGATAGACTAGCCAACGGTCCATTCGAGAGCATGGAAGACCTCTCTAACAGACTCGATACCAAAGTAGTAAACAAGCGCATCCTAGAAAGTCTCATCAAGGCTGGTGCTCTAGACTTCACCCATTCTAACAGAGCCACCCTAACAGAAAAGCTCGAACAAGTCATCGCCTCCGCATCCTCCGCCCACAAAGATCGCGCATCAGGGCAAGGCAGCATGTTTGACAGCATGGACTTCGGAGCACCCGCCCAGACAGGGACAGAAACCCACGGCTACGTCAAAGAATGGCCAAAAGACCAACGTCTCGATGACGAAAAAACCCTCCTCGGCTACTACACCTCCGGGCATCCGCTAGACGCTGTGAGAACCATTTTAAATAACGACCGACTCACCAAGATCAACACCATCGAAGAAGTGGACATCCGCGACAGAAAGATCCGCCGCACCATAGGCGGCATGATCAAGCACGTGGACCACCGCACCACCAAGGCTGGAAAACCCTTTGGCATCATCACCATCGAGGACCTCACAGGAGTCCGAGAACTCTTCACCTGGGCAGAAAGCTACACCCCCGCACTAGAAGAAGGTCTGTTAGAGCCAGGAAACGTCGTCCGCATGGCGATCAACATCCAAGAAGATGACCGCGGCGAACAACGCAGAGTCAGCGGCAGCCAGATCAAAGCGCTCCAGAAAAAAGAAACAGCCAAATCAAAAGAAAAAGCCAGCCAAACTCTCAACCTAAACCTCTGGACCTCCCGCCACGATCAAGCAGACCTAGACTACATCCTCAGCATCCTCAAGAAATACCCCGGCAAAGCAGACGTCATCATCACCATCCAGAACACCCTAGGAAACCGCGCCAAACTAGAGCTCCCAGATAAATTCAAAGTCAGACTCACCGAAAACAAAGATATCCTCAGAGAGCTGGAGAGATTTATAGGGTAGCTAGAGGTAAGTTTTATTTAGTCATCTATCCTTATACCCTCCCATTTCTTAGTAGCTAAAATTTCAAGCTATACTTCGATTGAAACCACCTCGCGGTCGATCTGCTTTCCATATGACCTCTCAGCCTCTTCAAGGTCATGCTCAGATTGTAACCCTACCCAAAACGCCGCTGAGGTACTGAAATATCTCGCGAGCCTCAAGGCTGTTTCAGCAGTGACTGCTCTACGCTCTTTTGTTATCTCAGTCAGCCTAGATGCTGGTATGCCTGTGGCTCTTGATACTGCTGCTAGAGTCAATCCCATGGGACGTATAAATTCCTCTAACAGAATTTCGCCAGGATGGATCGTAGGTAAATGTTTAGTTGTGCTCATAATCTTAATGGTAATCTATAATCTCTACATCATGCTTCAAACCATCTTCCCAACGAAAGATAATCCTCCACTGCTGGTTGATACGAATACTCCAGTAGCCTTCTAGATTCCCGCTTAACTGCTCTAGCCGATTACCAGGTGGAACTCGTAAGTCTTGAACAATTCGAGCCTGATTAATCATCCGTAGTTTACGTCTAGCTCGCTGCTGAATGTCACCAGGGAGCTTACGCACTCGCAGTCCCTTATAGATGCTCTCAGTTCTAGAATCGCCGAAGTTTTCGATCACAAATAGATATTATCACATCCGATAATTACGTCAAACGTAATTTCACATCATCAATCTTCATCGCCACAGACCTATAGGGAAAAACTGAAACCTAGAGGTAAGTTTTTAGTTTGAATATACTCTCGCAACATAGACACTACACTCATGAATCGGGTAGATAGACTAGTAGCTATGATCTTGCTTTTGCAGAGTAAACGATCCATTACAGCGGATGAGATAGCATCACATTTTGAGATCAGTGTGCGCACTGTTTACCGTGATGTCACGGCTCTTGGAGAGGCTGGCGTGCCTGTCATTGCTGAGGCAGGAGTGGGTTATAGCTTGATGAAAGGCTACCACTTGCCACCTGTCATGTTTACTCAGAGTGAGGCGATGGCACTGGCGATGGGTGGCGCGCTGGTGGATAGTCTAACAGATCCAGCGATGCAGCAACAAATGAAGAACGCCTTGCTCAAGGTAAGCTCTGTGCTGCCTCAAGAACAAAGTGACTCACTTCACAAGCTAACATGCACCACCACTTTGTATCAGAAAGGCTCTTCATCACATGACCATCACACTGTCGATATTCCACAGCTTCAGCAAGCTCTGGTGGAAATGAGAATAGTCAGTCTCACATACCAAGACTCATCTGGAAATGAGAGTAAGCGGCTGGTGGAGCCACTAGAGATGGTGCATTATCTTGAGAAATGGCACCTGCTGGCATGGTGCCGACTGAGAGAAGATTTCCGGGACTTCCGCCTAGATCGCGTAGTGGAAATAGAGCCATTAGACAAGTGTTTCCCACTCCGTGAGCACCAGTCTATGTCGGATTATCTCCAAGCTTGGATTCAGAAAGAATCACGTCAGACTGTGAAGGTAAGGTTTGATAAATGGGCGATAGATCGTGTGGAGCGCGAGTGGATGCTGGGAGGAGAAAGAGTTTCTGAATCCGATGGCTGGATAGAAATGAGCCTAAATTCTGGCGAACTCAAGTGGCTCGTCAACTGGCTGCTCTCATTTGGCACAAGCGCTAAAGTGATCGACTCCCCTGAGCTCCAGCAGCTCCTCACTGAGCGCGCCGCCGAGCTAGCGCTACATCATCAAGTGAAATAAAAACACAGAAAAAATCAATTTCTCAAACCCTACTGACATAGGGTTGTCAGTTGGCTGTGGTTATATGTCCTCAATCTACGCAACACGTAGATTCAAACCAACCTATTAACCACAAACTAATAAGAACATGAAAAAAGATATCAGAAACCAACACGGAGCAGTATGCTGGGCAGAACTCACCACCACAGATCCAAAGGCAGCGAAAGCATTCTATGCAGAAGTCTTCGGCTGGACAGCGGAAGACACAGAAATGAAAGACGGCTCAGGAACCTACACCTGCTTCACCAACCGCGATGGTGAAGAAGTAGCAGGAGCCATGAAACCAATGGCTTCTGGCATCCCTAACCACTGGGGGATTCACCTCCATGTCGATGATGTGGACTTAGCAGCAGCCACCACGACAAAACTAGGAGGAAAAATTCTCATGCCACCATTCGACTGCCCAGAAGTAGGAAGAATAGCCTATCTAACAGACCCCCAAGGCGCAGCCTTCGCAGTGATCAAATTAGCGAAGCCAGTCTAAGGTCTATTCAACATCGAGGGTTCGTGCTATGAGACGCGCGAGCCCTCCTATGACTGTCAGTCATTACCTAAATCAAAAGGATCTGTTTTCGTATTGAGCCAAGTCTTATCAGGCACTAGTAGTTCAAATTTCTATTGTTGTTTATAACCATCACAAGTCAACTATTCCAAGCTGGCTTTAAAATCCCCATACGCCTTCAGCGCATTCTCTCTGCCTTTTTCGTGAGAGATGATTGGGTAGGGGTAAGTTTTTCCTAGAGTGACTCCGGTGGCGGCTAGTTCTAGCTCGGGCATTTCCCAGGGCTTGTGGAGGTACTTGTTAGGCACGTCTTTTAGTTCGGGGCAGTACTTGCGGACGTAGTCTCCGTTGGGATCAAATTTCTCGCCCTGAATGATGGGATTGAAGATGCGGAAATACGGTGAGGCATCTGCTCCACAGCCACCTATCCATTGCCAGCCCATGGTGTTGTTCGCTAAATCTGCATCCACTAGGGTGTCCCAAAACCAGCTCGCTCCATCGCGCCAGTCTTGCAGGAGGTGTTTTACGAGGAGTGAGCCTACGATCATTCTTACGCGATTATGCATCCAGCCAGTTTGCCAGAGTTGGCGCATTCCAGCATCCACGATGGGGAATCCTGTCTGCCCTGTTTGCCAAGCTGTTAGAGATTTCTTATCCGCCTTCCAGGGGAAATTTTCATACTCAGGTCTCAGTGGTCGCTCCGGGGTATGTGGTTCATGGAAGAGTAAATGATAGCTGAACTCACGCCAGAAGAGCTGGCGGAGGTAACCTTTTTCTACGATGTCGTTGTAGCTCTTTTTGAAAGCATGGTAAATCTCCCGCGCACTGATCTGCCCCCACTGGAGGTAGGGCGAGAGCTGCGAGGTACCATCAACGGATGGAGTGTCGCGTTGCTGATTATAGGTCTTCGCCTTGGACTTGACCATTTCTGTTAGACGAGCGAGACCTGCTTTTCGCGTGGGTTGCCAGTGATCATAAAATTGCTCATCCCACGGGATGCTTGGCAGCAGTTCTAGGTCATCGATGCTGGTGCTCGACTTCGTTTCTAGCCAGCTCACTCTCTCCCACTCTTTCTTAGAAATGGTGGTGAGTGGCTCGATGGTATGGGTGAGGCATTCTTTCCAATAGGGGGTGAAGACTTTATAGTGTCCGCCAGATTTATTCTTGATGGTGTGCGGCTCTAACAGAAGATGGGTGTTGAAGGATTTTGCTTCGTAGCCTTGTTCTGTTAGATGCTTTTTGAGCTTCTTGTCGCGCTCTATGATCTCTGGCTCATAGCGTCTGCCCCAGTAAATGGCATCTGCTTGATGCTCGCGTATGATTTCAATCAGAGAGGCAGAAAACTTACCTCTAGAGTCGATTTTATAGAGGGATAGATCACCTCCGTGCAGCTGAAGTTGCTCTTTTAAATCTACTAGTGCGTGGTGCAGCCACCATTGCGAGGCGGCTCCGTCTTGCCAGCGGTGCTCAGTCTCATCCCAGATGAATATGGGCAGAATTTGATAGCCATTTTCTATGGCATGGGCAAAGCCTGGATGATCTGTTAGACGGAGATCTTTTCTCAGCCAAATGATACACTTTTTCATCGCTTAGTTCTCTGTTGGTGGAGTTACAGGATTAGGTAAAATTTCTGGCTCCACTGGAGAAGGTGGAGCTGGTGGCTTAGGAAATGTATCGGTCCAGCGGTGGAGTGTGTAGCCTTCGCCAAGCCCTCCTATCTCTTCTAACAGTTTGCTTACTTGTTCATGCCAGAGGTCATAGTCTGGTGCGGCTCTCGGCTTCTTAGCGGTTCCCGGGAAAACTACATAGGTGACTCCAAGCGTGGAAACAGGACGGTGGTACGAGGTAGCGATTGGGTTAATTTCCTTCGCTAAACGCAACGAGCTTTCCCCTGCTTTAAACGTAGGACCTCCATCTCCGACGATGGCAGGATAGATTTTATCTTTATGAATCACTGCCACATAGTCGCCCACTGTGGGGATATGTTTTTGTCTTCTGCTGGCTTTGATTTTGTCAATCGAAACTACGATGAAGGGATCATGCTCGGCGATGAGGAAGCTGTGAACTTTCATGTCATCAATGCCCACTTTGAGCATTTTCATGCGGCTACGGAGCCAAGCCTTACGCTCAGCAGATGTAGAGCTCTGCGCTAGTTCTGCCTTGGCATTTCTCATACGCTGCTCCCAGCCTTTTATCATGGGGTTTTTCTTCTTAGTGACTTTATCCCAGCTGTAACTGGTGAATGGCTGATAGTGAGTGGAGTTCACCACAGCGTCTGGCATTTCTTCTAGGCGGTCACCATCTGAGCCGTCTGTGACCACATCCATGTCAGCCTGAAACAAGAACACTTTTCTCCCGCTCTCAGGGTGCTTCATTTCTAACATCGTCTCACAGTCATAGAAATTGTGACTGGTGAGGACTTTTCCTAAGTTGAGGACTTCACGTTTTAAGCGAGCGGCTTTGTTGTTATAGAGCTTGGTGTAGAGTGGTGAAACTTTGCCATTTTTAGTAAGATCTGGGAGACCTGGAAGCATTTTTGTTAGATGTGGATTTATCTCGGAGAGCTGCTCAGCGGTTGTGGCTGGGATTGGCATTTTTACATCGAGGCTGAAGCTCGCGACGTAGCTGTCATCCCTTTTTCTTTCTACGGATGCTGTCTTTCCTTTCGGGAAATTTGCCTGATACTTGAGCCCGAATCCTTTGAGCGTATTTCTCACATCAGCGTCACGCTCGATGGCAACTGTTGGGATACGTTTCTCCACAGGAGCTGGCTGGGGCTGAGGTCTAGACGCCATTTCCTTTTTAAGAGCTTCAATCTGTCTCGCCTGCTCGATGATTTTTTCAGCATCTTTTGGTGAGGGTTTATTCACCACTACAGTTTTAGTAGCAGTTCTATTCCAGGCTCTCACCGCGTCCTTCCCTGTCTTAGTGAAGGGAAAAACTATCCCAAAACAGACTAGAAAAAATAGTGCTGCGCGTATCCACCAGATACGCGCTAGGAAGCCTGGTTTATTACTCTTGCGCTTACCAGCTAATGCTTCGTTGTGCAGATTTGACATAGGTATGAAGATACTTATTCTATTCTAAAAAACAACCTTTAGTGGTAGGATTTATGCCGAATTTCTTGACTCTTTAATTTAAATGCTGTTTTTTCAGCACATAATCCTTGCGCTTCACCTTTTTAAATGCTAATTTTCTAGCACAATGAATTATATAACATTTATTCACACGATGAGGCTCTGCTTGAGCTTAGGTATTATTTCTCTACTCACTAGCTGTGGGATGGTGGGCTACTCTGCTGAAGCTCCCGCTATGGCACCTACCTATGTGGCACCTTCTATATCTGGAAGTTCACTAAACAGAAACAGCGTCAGCACTGCTAAGCGGACGGTGGTGAAGACTGGCTCGCTCAATCTGGATGCAGGTAATGTGCGCGAGGCGGGCGAAAAAATAGAACAGATCACCCTAGCACAGGGCGGACACATGCTGAGCTATGATGAGCGGGATGATAAAACGAAGAACGCATCATTTTCCATCCGCGTGCCAGCGCAGAATCTGGTGAGCACCATGGATCAGATCGCTGCGTTAGGGAAGGTGAAATACCGCAAGATCACGGTAAAAGACAAGACGCGTGAGGCTATAGCGCAGAAGGCGAGGCTGGCTAAATTAAAAAAGCGCAAGAGTAGGCTGGAAGCGGTCTATCGTAGCTTAGGCGCAAAAGACATGACTGCCAAGCTGGAGCTAGAGGAAACGCTGTCTGAGATAGAAGAGCAGATTTTCGCGATGGAAGAAGGGATCAAGCAGATGCAGAAGTTTGCACAATTTAGCAAACTGGAAGTATCCCTTTCCCAGAAGACCATCCGCGGACCAGTGGGTGCTACGCTAGATGGTACGAAGTGGACTTGGGGTAAGCTTTTTACAATTCGTGAATAAAATGAATATTTTTCTAAACTATCTGGTCTCATCTCCGTATAGATAAGTGAAGATAATATATTTTGTGTGTACGCCTCATTAAAAAGGTGGCAGGAGCCTCTCCGTGATAACTCACGGTGGGGCTTTTGTTTTTATAGTTTGGTTGATTTGGTTTGGCGGGTTTAATTTATCTTATTATTTACATGTGGGGGAAAATGAAAATGATGATTCACATGAAACTACCTGCTGCGAAAAAGAAATCTACCGATCCTAGGCTCACCAATGGTTTAGAAATTACTGATCATTACTTTGATGTCCCGCTAGATTATTCTCATGCAGATGGGGAGAGCATAGAGGTGTTCGCGCGGGAAGTGGCACTGAAAGATGCTAGTAAAAATCTACCATGGATGATCTTTTTCCAAGGTGGTCCAGGAGGTGAAAGCCCTAGACTAGCTGCATCATCTGGATGGTGCGGTGAGGTGTTGAAGACTCACCGACTGCTTCTGCTAGACCAGCGCGGCACTGGACTTAGCAGCCAAGTGATGCCACAGACGCTCGCTACCCGAGGTGACGCTACAGCCCAGGCTGAGTATCTAACACATTTCAGAACAGACAGCATCGTGCGTGATGCAGAGGTCATCCGCGAGGCTCTGATAGGTGAGAAAAAATGGGTGGGCGTGGGACAGAGCTATGGCGGATTTTGCCTGCTGACCTATCTATCATTTTTCCCGGAGGGGCTCTCTGGTGTCATCATTACTGGTGGAGTGGCTTGTATCAAACAGCACATCAAGGATAACTACCGGCTTACTTATCAAAAGGTCATCGAGAAGAACCGCTTGTATTTCCAACGCTATCCAGAAGATGCCGCAGTGGTGAACGAGATCGTGAAGTGTCTGCAAGAGGAAGAAATTTACCTACCTAGTGGAGTGCGCCTGACAGACCGCAGGTTTCAGCATTTAGGGATGTTTTTTGGTGGTAGCGGCGGGCTTGAAGCGATGCATTTTCTCATAGAAAAGGCATTCATTCAGGGTGCAAAGGGTCGCGAGCTCAGTGAGTATTTTATTGCTAAAGTCGAGCAGGCATCTGCCTACGAGAACAGCCCCATCTTCACCATCATGCATGAATCTATCTACGCAGAAGGCTATGCTACACAATGGGCAGCAGAAGATCTGAGATCAGAATTCCCGGAGTTCGATGTGGACGCTGAGCAGTTTTATTTCACAGGAGAAATGGTCTCACCCACCATGCTAGATGATTACAAATCACTCCAGCCACTCAAGGAGGTAGCAGAAATTTTGGCCCAGAAATCTGACTGGGGCGCACTCTATGACCTAGATCAGCTCGCCAAGAATGAGGTGCCAGTCTCTGCTATTTCCTACTACGATGACATGTATGTGCCCATAGAATGGTCAGAGGAAACAGCCAAACACGTAGGAAACTTCCGCATCTGGGTCACCAACGAATGGGAACATAACGGGATAGGAGTCGATGGACCCAGAATCTTATCGCGACTGATGGACCAGCTCGCTGAGCGCGCACCATTTGGATTTAGAGGTTAAGTTAAATACTCTACTAGAGTGTCTCAAGCTTGATTTCTTTGATCACCCAATTCGCTTCTAGATCCTTTGCGAAGGCTGAGCTGAAAAGATGCTCATTCCAAGTGCGATTAAAGCTCTTGTCTTGAGTAAAGGTATCGCTAAAGGCTTTCTTACCATCTACAAAAACGGTGTAGGTGCCAGCCTCGTCTTCTGGCTTCTGCTCTATAGAAATGTTGTTCCAGCCTTTTGCTCCAGCGTAAGGGACGGTGATCGTCTTGTCGCCTTTGACGGTGTTTCCAGAAGTCATGGCGGAGATCTTCACTTCTCGATCAGCGGTGTGCTCGATAGCCAAGTACAGGCTCACTATTTCGCCCTCCCAGCCAGGATTCATCTTAGAGCTGATGTGGAAGCCTAGTCTGTGTTGCCCCTTGACCGGTCTCACTACGTAAGTGAGTTTCCAACCGAGATCGAACATGTCATTTTCATTCGTTTTCAGTGGGAATTTAATTCCAGGAAGTGTCTTTGTGTTATTGGTGTCGATGTTCCAGCCATTTAGTGCTTCTACTACTTCCTGCTGAGCTTTTGCAACGTATTTCCAGTCACTTTCTTCAGCTTTAGCACCATCGAAATGGGTAATAGTCACTTTTTCTGATTCTACGGCATGCCTCTCTGCGTATGACTTATCAGTATCATCTGACTCATCTTCTACCTTTCCGGAAGATTGTTCACCTTTACCAGATAACATCGAGGTTGCCACAACAGCACCTATGGCAGCGACAAGACCGAGAATGATATAAAGCGCTTTCTTGGAGCTCTTTGGCTGGGTGCTAGGTAATGGAAGAGTCGGAGCCTGAACCCCTGTTCCTGCTCCTGGAGCAGCGGGATTTGCTGGCATTACGCTAGATAAAGGCCCGGTGTTAGCGGCGTTTGGAGCCACACCAAAGGAACTGAGAGGTCCCGTGACATTACCAGCTGGCGACTGAAGCTGGGCGGCAGTGCCAGCACTGAGATGTGCTGTAGCGGTGTAAACTTCTGCCGAGTGCGCCTTGGCTGGACGTGCTACCTTAGGCAGAGAGTTAAGAGCATCCACAGCGGACGCAGGGCGATCATCTGGATTGATCTGGGTGAGGTTTTCTATCCATAGGCGGAAATCTTCTGGCACATCCGCATTGAAATCTAACAGAGAAGGAAGCCCAGTATGATGCATTTTCTCTGCCTCCTCAGCAGAAACACCGCCAAATGGATGACCACCAGCCAAACACATATATAAAATATGACCGAGCATATAAAGATCTGAGCGTTCTGTAGCCTCAGCATCTCCAAATAGCTCTGGGGCGAGAATAGCTGGATCCGCCATGATAGATAGCACAGAATCTTTCCCCTGAATCAATGGAGCAAGCCTAGAAAGACCCATGTCCAAGATTACATAAAGGTATCCTCCGCGGGCGCGTGGCGACATGAGAATAGAGCCAGGCGTGATCGCTCCGTGCACAAAACCTTCCTTGTGTGCAGTGCTAAGTGCATCCAGCATTTGCTGCGCTAGATCATTCACTTCATAGGCAGGAATAGCCTCGGTCTTAAGCTTATCATGCAAGGTTTCGCCCTGCAAAAGCTGTGAAATAATGTAAGCTCCATCGTGATCAAAACCAGCATCATACACGCGTAATAGATTAGGATGTTGGAGTGCGCTCAGCGAATGAGCTACTTTCTCGAAATCATCCTTATATTCTGATAAATCCGTTTGTTTATTCTGAGCGAAGAATCTACGCATCGCCACTTTTCTGCCTAGGTTTGTATCCTCGGCTTCATAGATGCCTCCAGTTCTCCCCTTACCTAAAAGTTTGATGATTTCGTAACGTTCTTCTATCATAGTAACATCTACTATTTACTCGCGATTTCAGCACAAGGCAAGCATTAGAATGATCCTGCCGAACTTTACATTCGATCAGGCGTTTTAATACCGAGTAAACCGAGTCCATGTTTTAAGATGCGGCTCGTAAGCTCACAGAGTGCCAGTCTTGTCAGCTTCGTCTCTCCCTCGCTCTGTAATACTGGACACGCCTCGAAAAAACTATGGAAACTACGCGCTAGCTCTAACAGATAATTTGCAAGTATATTTGGACGCAGATCATCGAGCACATTGGGTAAAATTTCTCCATAGCGTGCCAGCATCCGTGTGAGAGAAATCTCACCATCCTCAGTGATCTGAGCGGACACCTTAGCGAAATCAATCTCTTCATCCAACTTCCGGAAAATAGAGAGGCAACGCACCCGACTATATTGCAGATAAGGTGCAGTGTCTCCCTGAAGTGCCACCATTTTCTCTAGATCAAACACGTAGTCCGAGTTCCGATTATGCGATAGTTCTGTGAATTTCACCGACCCAATACCAATAGTCTCAGCCAGCTCTTCCTTCTCCTCAGAAGATAAATGATCACTCTTCTCATCGATCACCGTGCGGGACTGCGCGACCGCATCATTCAGCACATCGCCGAGCTGCGGCAGATCACCATCGCGTGTCTTGAGCGGCGTTCCATCTTTTCCTAAAATAGTACCAAACGGCACATGCTCAAGCTCAGCATCACAACCACGGCGGGCAGAAATATCGAACAACTGGCGGAAATGCAACGCCTGGCGCGCATCCACCACATACCATATTTTATCCGCATTCCATTCCTTCAAACGGAAGTCCACCGTAGCAATATCCGTAGTAGCATAGTTAAATGCCCCATCCGCCTTACGCACGATCATCGGTAAATCAGACCACGCATCATCGCGCTTTTCCTTAAATGGATCCTGCTTCGGATCAACAGCCTCACCAGAGAAAACACACAGCGCACCATTGCTCTCGCGAGCATGTCCTTCTTTTTCTAAACTATCCACCAGAGGTGCTAACTGATCATTATAATAACTCTCACCATGCCAATAATCGAAGCTCACATCGAGCCTATCATAAATCGCATTTAATCCTAACTTAGAAACCTCCACGCATTTCTGCCAAATATCAGCATTTTCCGCATCGCCCCCCTGCAGCTTCACCAGCTCCAGCTTGCACTGCTCCTTCACCGCCTCATCCTCCTTGCACAGCTTATTCACCGCGCGGTAAATTCTCAACAATTCCTGCAACGGATCAGCCGCCAGAGCAGCTTCATCTAACAGATTCTTCCAGCCATAAGTAATCATACCAAACTGCGTTCCCCAGTCGCCAATATGATTATCAGTCGTCACATTATGTCCCAAGAAACTCGAAATCCTCGAAAGCGAATCCCCAATAATCGTCGAACGAATATGTCCCACATGCATCGGCTTCGCCACATTTGGAGCAGAGAAATCCACCACGATATTCTGTGGGCTCACCACACTAGGAACCCCATAACGCGCATCACCTAAAAGCGCGTTCACCTTCTCAGCCCACGCCTCCTTAGTCACTCGGAAATTAATAAACCCTGGACCTGCAATATCTGCCGTAGCTAGGTCACCTAGCTCTAAACTCTCCACTAACTCAGTAGCTATCTCACGCGGATTCTTACCCAGATGCTTCTTCAGCATCATCGCCACGTTCGATTGATAATCCCCAAACCTCAGATCCGCAGAAATAGCCACCGCAGCCCTAAAATCCGCCGGTAAATCAATACCCAGCTTAGTGATCGCGTTCGTTAGTTTCTCCTGCAGTTGTCCTTGGATAGTCGTCATTGTCCGCAACCAATAATCGACTCAACCAAATGGTCAAGCGAATACAGCCTAAGCACTAGCCCTCTAAATTATCATCACCTATACCCAGTGACCTATGGCTCTTGGTAATCCAAATCAAATTTCTGTCTCAGCACCTTGCTTCGGAAAATAATATTTGCGGCTATCTCCTTGTCACCATCCGTGTATTCATCACGCGTTTCATTAGGAACAATAATGCGGATCGCCTTGTCGCCATCGAAATAAAATCTGCGTTCTATTTCCAGATCAGGCGTATCAGACTTCTGATAATAAAAGACCAACTGCTTCTTCTCATTGAAATAAAACTCCTCATGGTTCTTCCCTGTGCTTTCCACCGTCCGTGTTAGTTTCAAGACACTATCCTGAGCATTCACCGGATTATGTTTATAATAAGATTTATAAGTAATGTTATACTTCCCCACCGCCTCCCAGCTACGGTTTAGAGCATTCTTCTTATAGATATCCACCGTGATGTCAGACGCCTTAGCCGTATCAGCAGACTTCTCCATCGCGGTTATCGCCGCATTCGTAGCCTCATAAATTTTCTGAATAGCCTTAATCTTAGCCGGATCAGCCTTCTTCTCCGCCACATCCGCAAAGCTAGATGTAGCCGTAATGATAAGTGTAAATAAAGTAAGTAGTTTCATAGATAAATTTCTTTGTTAAATAGTTACCTTCAATATAAAGAACCAAATCACACACTGTCCATTCTAAAATGGTGTGATTTTTTAATCTGCCTTAGTGACCCTTTTCCACAAAGATGTAGCTGGACATTCGATTTTAGAAATTTGGACAGAGGTTTTAGAAATTTGGGCTTTTTGGGTGGTTGCAAGGATGGTGCGGGGGCTTTGCATTTGGAATTATGAATGCGGATCTCGTCCTGCTAAGACTGCTCCTGTGGTGGTGTTATAGACTGCTAATCCGTCTGACTGTTGCGCGTATGGCCAGTATTCTGTGGCTGTGAGTGTGGCTGAGGTTAGCGTGCCTCCCATTATAGTAATCGGCACGCTGATGGTGCTGTTGGATAGTTCTAGTGAGAGATTAGACGTGCCTGTGTTGTGGCTGGTCAGGGTGAATGTGCCGTTGAGATCATAATAATTGAGGTAGAACTGAGGTGCGTATTTTGAGTTTGTCGTAACGTACCTGGAATCGTCTCCGGGTGTGCCAGCGAGGAAGATAGAGGGCGTGCTGGTAGCTCCACCGTCTGACCATGGGTGCGGGCAGGTGAGGTCTGTTTCATGCGCGGGGACAGCATTAACGAAACTCGGGCTGGTTCGCTTTTCTAGCGTCTCAGCATGGGTTTTTGTTTCGTCCAGCGCGGTATCATAATAAGTGATTTCTAGCTCCCATTTTTTTACTCTCCAGTAAATTTCTGCGAGCTGATCGATGTCGCATAGGAATGGGTGATCCTGAGTCTGGCTTGCGGTGATCTTATTACAAAAAGGAATGACACCGTCCATTGGGGCGGTGCCTGTTCCTCCAAAATATCTGACTGACTTGCCCATCTACTTCTTTTGCTTCACATCTTCAAAACCTTTGATCAGTTCTTGAGTCGGACGATTTACATGGGTGATGGTATCCCCCACTTTCACTTCCTTCGCTACTTTGATTCCAGAAATGAGGTAACCTACATTTCCAGCTGAAATTTCTTTTTGAGGTTTTTGCTCCAGGCCTAAAATACCAATCTCGTCAGCATCATAAG
>CAKZMG010000195.1 GCA_937128235.1 uncultured Verrucomicrobiales bacterium | reverse complement strand
AATCATGACAACTCTGAACTCAAAGCACAAATTCAACAATACTTTGAAGCTGATCAAAAAAAGAAGAAGCCCAGCTTTTTAACCGAAGCACATCTTCTTAGAAAAAATTTCGCTCCTAAAGAACTCAGTGGCAGAGCTAGATATTCACGTAAAGTCATGCAAGACGTCTATGAGTTCGTCTTGTCCTCTGACCGTCACCCCACTGAAGCAAATAAAGGGGACCTTCCCGCTGGACCTATCTATAGATCAAAAGAAGTCAAAGCTACTGAACGAGATAAGAGCATTCCTGTGCTCACTAACAACCATCTCATTCGCCAGCGATTACAAATACTACTCAGACTCACGGATGACATCATAGAGAACTACGCTAACAACGATCCAAGCACAGTCACTGACGTCATCGTAGAAGTAGCCAGAGATCTACAAGAATACTCAGGGCTTACAGCGAAAGAAATGCAAGGCGAACTCTCCAAACGCTTAAGTCATTTCAAGTCCGCAGTGAAATACCTTGAAGAAAATGCGCCTGATCTTACAATTAACGGTTCCCTTATCCGCAAATGTCGCATAGCTATGGATCTAGATTGGCACTGTCCGTTTACAGGTAAACGCTATGACGTGATGGATTTAAAATCTTTAGAAAGAGAACACATTATCCCCTATGCGGATCGGCCTACAAATGCTCTCAACGCTCTAGTGCTTACATTCGATTGGGTCAACAAACTCAAAGGCAAAAGAACTGGCGCTCATTTTATCAAAGACATGTCAGAAGATGATCGCTTCTTCACTCCAAAGCAATATGAGAAATTTGTCACAGGCTTAAAGACAGCCAATAAAAAATCTTATCCAGATGATTACCACAGGCAAATGTCTAGGAAGAAACTCATGATGGTAGAAAACTACGAAGCCAAAGATCATGGATTTACAGCTGGAGCACTCACTCAGACCTCACACCTAAATAGACTCTCCGCCCGACAACTTGAATCCAAATTCATCGATCCCACTACTGGCGAACCCTCAGTGCAAATCCACTCTATTCCCGGACAAGTGACAGCAGAAACACGTAAATCATGGAATCTACTAGGTACACTAGCACAAGCATGTCCAGAAATTCTCGAACCGAGTATTGCTCAGCTAAAACAAGACGCCACAACCAAGGCAGAAAAAGAACTCAAGAAACAAATCAAATTGGGAACACTTACGGAACAAGACAGAGAAGGGCTCATTCAAACCTTTATCGATAAAATCCCCGAAGACGCCAAGAGAATAGCTGGTGAACCCAAGAACAAAACAGCCATCAGAGACATCACACATCTGCACCACGCACTCGATGCAGCCACCTTAGCTATCACACATCATTACTTGCCAGGCGCCCTCCCTTACCAAGCAGAAAACGAAAAAGGAGCTATTTGGGAAGCGATGCTCAAACGGAACAAAACCCAAACTCAAGCAACTCTCCTTACCCTCACAGGACTTTTCAATTGTTACCCAAAAAAGAATAAAGAAGGTAAACCCGTTACTGATAAGCTTGGTAACCCATTATATGGAGCTCGTCTAAATGACATTCCTTCAACCTTAAAAAATAACCTAGCGGATAAACTGGCAGAAAAACATGTAGTTCAGCATATTCCTGCAGATCAAAGTGGTGCCATATTAGAGCAAAACCAGTGGAGATTACGACACATAAGCGATGATTTTTGCATTATAACTCAAAAAGGAGGAGACGGACCAGGAGACAGTGCCGTTAAATCAAAACTAGCTGAAAATGGCTCGATTCACTTTTATCGTAAAAAGAAATTCAACTCCAAACAGTTAGATGATATTGAAAAATTGATAAACTCCTGCTCAAATTCTAATTTTACTAGATCAGAACTATCTCAAATCAAGCGTGGTGTCTTAAAAATCAAAAGTATTCGTCCAGATAAAATCATAGGTCTATCCAATGGTGCGCTGTCTATTAACAAATCAGTCTCCATTATTTCAGAAAACTTTGGGATAGCAATTTTACGCTCTCATAAAGAATCCAGCGATGACCCGTTAATTAAAATTATTCCATATCACAATGTAAACGAAAGATTACGGCAGACTCTAAAAGAAAATAATTATAATGAATTTGATCTTATTCGGAATGGCTCTGTTATCAAAATTCTCTCTGGAAAAAACCAAGGTATTTGGAGGTTTTTCACCATTGATAGACTAAAGCCTTTTACTATTAAAGTGGCTAAACCAGATCAATTAAAACACTCTAAAACAATCAATCTAGAGTCGATAAAGTGCAACTTTTCTGTCATTTCGCCTCCCTTTAAGAATTCATATACAATCATTTAATAGCTGTTAGCTGTGTCCTACCACATCGTCAACATAGATTCACCTGAATGTTCCATTTCCTGTAAAAATGGTCAACTCACCTGTCGTGATGAAAAGACATCAAACTCAGTCCCGCTTGAAGACGTAGCCGCTATCGTCATCACCTCTTTTTCAGCCTCCATTCATTCCAAACTACTCCTAGAAGCGGCAAAGTATGGAGTAGCACTTATCATCTGCGAAGCATTCAAACCCGTATCATTAGTCCTACCCGCAAATAGATCTACCGATACCCTTCTAACTCGCTCTCAAATCAACCTCCCAACAAAAGTGAGAGACGCCCTGTGGACAAAAACAATCAATGCCAAGACCCTAAACCAACTCAGCCTAGCCAAACTCATTGCCCCTGAGCACCAAGGCATCACACTACTTGAAAACACAGCCAAAGGCAGAAAACCACACAAAGAATCACTCTGTGCCAGAGCTTTCTGGGGCATTTATGGTGACACCTTAGCAGGCAACATCCACTTCAAACGTGGTCGCCATGAAGGAGGGATCAACCAACTACTCAATTACGGTTATGCAATCTTACTGTCAACCATTCTGCAAAAATGTTTTGCCCTAGGGATCGACCCCACATTTGGCATCAATCACGCTACCCGTGAACACTCTACTCCTCTAGCTTACGATCTCATGGAACCCTTTCGCCCCTGTGTGGATTGGAGAGTTGCGCAGTGGATTCAACAAAATGCTGAAACCACAAAATGGGAAGTTAGCCCAGAATATCGCCAATGGGTAACAGGATTTCCTACAACTGAAATCGACTACTTCGGACTCCAACTCGATATCCGAAGCTGTATCGAAGGAGTCATCCGCACATTCCGAAAGGCTCTCATAAAACAACAAGCAGGCCCTTATAAACCATGGACACAAAAAAATTCAAAATGGGCTGGCTAATGGTAGCATTCGATCTCCCTACCACCTCAAAGCAGGACAGGAAAAATGCGTCTAAATTCCGAAAATACCTACTCGATGATGGTTACCAAATGATGCAATTCAGCGTATATGTTCGTCCCTGTGTTACCGCCGCCCGCCAGAAAACCCACCTAAAAAGAGTCAAAGCCCACATGCCTCCAGAAGGCTCAGTCCGAGCCATTTACATCACCCGTGCCCAATGGGAACGCTCCTACATTATCCACGGCAGCCCAGCAGAACAAGTCCCCCCAGAAGACCTCCCCGAACAAACCCTACTTTGGTAACTCACTGATGATAAGAACAAGACAGTGCAAGTATCTTGCACTGTCTTGTTTTGGAATCAAGGCAAAGCTAGCGGGTCAGTGTTCACCACGGCAGAGTATCTTGCACTGTCTTGTTTTGGAATCAAGGCAAAGCAGCATCACGCTTGATCTGCGCTTTCACTACATCTTGCACTGTCTTGTTTTGGAATCAAGGCAAAGCCAGAAGGCGTGAAGTTTGAGAACCAAGGTTATCTTGCACTGTCTTGTTTTGGAATCAAGGCAAAGCTCCCACTGCTCAGGCTTCGTTCGCTAGACCATCTTGCACTGTCTTGTTTTGGAATCAAGGCAAAGCATGCGGTGAAGAGGTCGGACTGACCTGCAATCTTGCACTGTCTTGTTTTGGAATCAAGGCAAAGCATCCGTGGTTTGGTCAATAGTCATCCTAGGATCTTGCACTGTCTTGTTTTGGAATCAAGGCAAAGCATCCCCAAGCGGAGCGCGGAGCTGTAGGTATCTTGCACTGTCTTGTTTTGGAATCAAGGCAAAGCAAATCAGGTGGCGTGCTAGTTAGCATTATAATCTTGCACTGTCTTGTTTTGGAATCAAGGCAAAGCACCTTTTGGTTTCTTAATAGCTTCCAGAACATCTTGCACTGTCTTGTTTTGGAATCAAGGCAAAGCTAGTTTTTCAAGATTGCCTTTGCTTGTGTGATCTTGCACTGTCTTGTTTTGGAATCAAGGCAAGGCTAGTCGGGCAGGCGAGGTTTCATTTCTGAAATCTTGCACTGTCTTGTTTTGGAATCAAGGCAAAGCTCTGGAGGTAGTCGCTTTGTGCTGTCGGTGATCTTGCACTGTCTTGTTTTGGAATCAAGGCAAAGCTGGCTAAAAGGTGCAATCAGTCTTTGGCTCATCTTGCACTGTCTTGTTTTGGAATCAAGGCAAAGCCTGTGAGAGAGCAAGTGTTTTCAACAATAGATCTTGCACTGTCTTGTTTTGGAATCAAGGCAAAGCTTATTTACGTCAACTTCAACTGTCATTCCTATCTTGCACTGTCTTGTTTTGGAATCAAGGCAAAGCCTACGCTCCACAGCATCAGCATAACGCCCCATCTTGCACTG
>CAKZMG010000194.1 GCA_937128235.1 uncultured Verrucomicrobiales bacterium | reverse complement strand
GGACCAAGAGACCCTGCCACAGGAGAAGTCCTCGGTGGCAATACATCCGCCTTCGTAACCGCTGAGATGACCTTCCCCATCGTTGAGAAAGTCAGACTCGCTGCCTTCTTCGATGCAGGATTTGTTAACGAAGACAGCTTTGACTTCAGCACCAGCAACCTCCACACAGACCTCGGTCTTGGACTTAGACTCAACCTCCCGTTCGGACCACTTGCCATCGACTACGCCATCCCACTCAGCTCCAAAGACGACGATGCAGACAAAGGAGGACAATTCAACTTCTACATCAACTACGAGTTTTAGGATCAGTTAAAGTAGAACTATAAATTCAACCACCAACCCCTGTTAGAGATTTCTAGCAGGGGTTTTTTTGTGGATAAATGCCAATGACTTTAAAATAATGAATTCCAGATTTTTCCATTCCAAAAGGAGTTATTATTTTAACATTACTGCATCGAATTGCCTCAAAATTTCATAAATAGGATCTGAGTCACTTTTGGTTTTGAATTTCATTTCATAAATATATGAGTCATTTCTCATAAGGTTTACCTCTTCTTCATTTTCGAGTTCAAGATCATAATAAACATCTTTAAACTCAAGCATCACGCTCTTCATACATGCCTCTACATTATCTTCATGAACAGAGAATCTAACGGTTGAACCTTTATTTATATATAGAACTGCAATCACAGAAAGAATGATCAAAACCATGATCAGTATTAAAATCTTCTTCATCATTTGATTCTAAGTTTTATTTCTGACGCGCTTTAGATAGAAAAATCTCGGAAATCCAATTACTTCAAAAGATCAGTGTTAGCGGACTTCTATTAGTAAATCACCCTGTTTAATGAGCTCCACTATTTGAGGGAGTAACTTTATAAACCTATCAATTAGGATTTTATTTCGGATATTTCCTACTCGTAACCAGACTATTGCTGGTGAATTTTTTGCTTGTTTTGAGCGTTTGGCAAAGTCATCGTCCTTGCTAATGATAACGAGAGTGTCTTGTATTGCGAGCTCCCATATTTCTGCATCCTCAGCATCAAGTCGTAACGCTCTGCCTACATGTTCTGCTTTATATCCTGCATCACATATTGATTTTGCCAGAGCTACGGGTAACTGAGCATCTACGATGAACTCTATATTCACTGAGTAATTAATACTGGGTGAGCAGATTCAGCGGCAGCATACTCAAGACATGCATTGATATCTTCTGACTCTAGATAGTCATAGTCATCTAAAATCTCTTGTCGAGTCATGCCAGATGCAAGCATACTTAACACATCCTGCACACGTATTCGCATACCACGAATACAGGGACGTCCACCACATTGTTTCGGATTGAATGTTATTCTCTCGCTCATAATCATAGTCTAGCAGTCTTTTGGTGGTTTGTCTTGCATTGTTTCTATGAGCATCTTCGTGGGTGGCAACTTGGTTTAGCCAACGTAAAAAACATAAATTCAATCACCAAACTCTATTAGATTTTTCTGACAGGATTTTTTATGGTAATCATGATGGCATGACATCAGATGCCCAATCACCAGATGAATACATTTCCTCACTCCCAGATGACAGAAAAGAAGTGATGCAAAAACTCCGTGACATCATGCATGAAAACTTACCTCTAGGGTTTGAAGAAACCATGAGCTACGGAATGATTGGCTACGTCGTCCCCCTCTCTTCCTATCCTGCTGGCTACCACTGCACCCCTAATACTCCCCTGCCCTTCATCAATCTCGCTTCTCAGAAAAACCATATCGCGATCTATCACTCTGCCATCTATTCCATGCCCGAGCTGCATGATTGGTTCGTTGCTGAATACCCCAAGCACATGAAAACCAAGCTCGATATGGGCAAGTGCTGTATTAGATTTAAGAACCCAAAAACCATCCCCTACGAACTCATCACTGAACTAGTGAAGAAAATAGATCTCGCTACCTGGATCAAAACCTACGAAGCAGCAGTTAAAGAATAAAGGGAGCTTCTTTTAATTTACAGATTCGTAACCTCCGTTTTAGCACCCGCTTTATCCATGTGGATCATACATACCCATATAGCCGGGCTTGTAGAGTCTGATCCCGAGAATCTCAGCCATCGCCCTGAAGTGCTTGTCTTCTGAATAAACTCTGTACCCATATGCCTGTGCAATGGTAGCTATGATGGCATCATTCCACGGAACACTTAGCCCATGGTCACGGAGTAGCCAACTGGTCTCCACTGCCGCTCTCCAGATTTTATGATCACTCTTGCGGTACGGCAGAATGTCGAAGTAATCTTTGATCTTCTTGCGTTCATTTTTGCCCGCTCCGCCCAGCACCTCCAGCTCCACGGGTCCGCAGAGTAGTGCCATGTATTCTTGTAGTAATCCATTGATGCCTAGCTTCGCATCCCTATCTCCTTTTAGCCTAAGCGCATGAATCCACATGCAAGAATCTACTAATACAAGATCAGACATACTAACGGTCAAGTTGTTGGATTTCCTCAGCTGAGGATGGGTAGTCAAGTTCTCCCTCCATCATCATTCTGCCAAACTCTTTCGCCTTCTGTCTTTTGATAAATTCCTCAACCACCCTTGCCACTGCTGGGCTCTTCTTGGTTTCACCTGTGTAGCTCAATACGTCAGAAATTAAGTCGTTTTCTAAGTCTATTGTTATTCTCATAAGGAAAAAATACTACATTTGCATCAAAAATCAATCCATAAAGATGCAAAATGGTGGTTTAGGTAAGGATTTTATTGTTTTTCAACAATAAACTCAATCAGAAATGCTACAGATAGATGCCATTCCTCAAGGTGACTTTTTAAGCCCTTGTTGGCGCGATGCCTGCTCATTCCTTCGCACAACGCGACGTAATGCGGCATGGAGTGGAGAGAACCCCGCTCTTTTCAGGGGTGAACGCAACGGTGCGGGCTGAGAAGGAGTGCTCTCTGAGGAAGTATCTCAGCCCATAGCACCATGACACATTACGTCTGTTGTGAGATGGCATGAAAGCAGGCAGCGTGCAAGGGCGTTGGGGTGCGGAGTGCGGGGGTGGATTTGGTAGGGAATCGTAGCTGACTGTTTGGGGTGCTTTTCGCCCTTTTAAGTAGGCATGAAATTAATGTTAGTTTTTCTATATAAATGATTAATGACTTTTACGACTACGTGGGTGGCTACTTGTATTGGTAGGTGGCTACTTGTATTGGGTGGCTACTTGTATTCTTGTATTACTTGGTGGCTACTTGTATTACTTCGATGCTTACGTGCGTGTAAATGACCGTGGTTTCTAGTTTTTCATGCCCGAGTAGTTGCTTGCTGTTATATTGAGTGCGGCAAGTATCGCCGCTTTTAATTTATAGACCTACTGTCCTACGACTACATGGATGGCTACTTGTTTGACTTGTTTATTTCGGAATAGTTTCTTTTCCTTTTCTCAACTTAAGAGAATTTTCTATAGCCTTATTTACTTCATTTTCTAGTAAGCCTAGTTTTGTGGCACTGAGATTAGTGCTAAATGTCAGAGTGTTAGCCCATTTTTTAATATTCTCAGGTTTTGTAAATTTAAAATAAATATCATCGAAAACAAGAACTACAGATTTAATTTCATCCTTATGAAGAATAGCTTGCATCTTTTGAGATCCATCTGGTGTCAGTCGTATTGAAAATCTAAATCCTTGATGATCTCTGACTGGTCGTCCAGCACACCAAACTTCTTTAAATTGAGAAATATCAATATGATCTTTAGTAACGAGTAAGTTAAATTTTTCTAGTCGCTCCCTGTTTGTGGAGTCTTTTTTAGGTAAAACTTCAAACCTTATTGATGGATAAGGATGCTTTGTTTCGTTATGAGCGTTAGCATTTACAAGATAGGAAGCAAAATATAGAGATAGTAGCATGATTTATATTCAATGTAGTTTCTTAGAAAAGTAGCACCTATTTCAGTTAATGCGAGAAATATGACTGTTGCATCTGAATCAGACGACTACGTGGGTGGCTACTTGTATTGTGTGTATTATTCAATAGATCCATAATATCTTCATACATAATATGATTTGGACATTTTTCCGCCAATTCTTCTGCAAGATTTAAATCTTTCTCAACTTCTCTGCCTTGAGCATACAAAAAAGCTAAATCCATAATTGAATTTTGATGATCCAATGCTCTGCCTTTATTAAAACAGTCAATGGCTTTACTAACATTTTTATGAACTCCATGCGAACCTCTAATATATATTCGCCCCAACTTAAGCAGTGCATTGCCACAGCTATATGGTTCAGATTTACAAAAACGTTCGCAGACTTCAGCGCATTCACCTATCTCTCCATACTCTGGATGATCGTAAAGAAATCTCATGACGACTACGTGCGTGGCTACTTGTATTACTAATGACTTTTACGACTACGTGCGTGGCTACTTGTATTACTAATTTGTGAATCATTACGTTATATTAGGGGCTTATCGTGAACGTACCTTCAAAAAATTCTAAAGCTCCATTATCGTTATCACCCTCTCTAAACTCCTCTCGAAAAGTTCCTGAGGCATAGGATGTAAATGTTAATTCTATTGTCGATGTGCCATCTTGTGTAGTCTCTACTACAATAGATTGTTCAGAATTAATTTTACTATAATTATAAGTACCTGTCTCGGTAGTTTCATTAAACTTAATCTCAATTTCGGTTTCATTTCTGAAAATATACTTGGTTAAGTCTCCAATTTCATCCGAAACTGCAGGACTAGATTTTGTAATTACACTATCAAGGGTTATGCCATTTATCTTTTCTGGGGCTAAATCTGTTTCGATAATATTAACTGGTGAATTTGGTGACTCGAAAACTAAGTCAGAACTTCTGTCTGTGTATTTGCTATCGCTTAATTTGAACAGATCAAAAAAGAATCTGGCTGAATTTGCATAGTAATAATCAGAGGCAGAAGTATTCGGATTCCAATCAGAAATAATTATAGCATCAAAAGATTTTGTTAAGGGGTCATAGGCTACAAGGAATCCATTTTCATTAGTTTCAGCTAGAACTAATCTAAGATTAAAATCTACATCTTCATTTAGAGATTCAATAAAAGCCACTGCATCGTCCGTGAAGCCAGAATTGTTTTCTACAGAATCATCATCATTATCGCATGAATTTAAGATCAAAGCAGACAACGAAACTGCTAATATTAGACTGACGGTTTTTAACATATTTTTTATTTTCATAATGAGTAAATCATATGTAATCATAATCACTAACGTCTATGGGTATGTCTACCCAATTTTAGATTTACTCAGAATGTAGGACATCAGTGCCTTTCTATTTTCAATGCCCGATTTTTCGAGGATAGCAGCGACATGTTTCTCTACAGTGCGCGGGCTAATGCCCAAGATAATGGCTATTTCTGGGTTTGTTTTACCTGAAATGATAAGAGGAAAAACTTCTCGCTCTCTCTTGGATAAAGAAGAAGAAATGTTCTGATCGAATATGGATCTGATCATCCCATCTTGGTGCTTGAGGGTATTTAACTTACAATATGCTATTTCAAAATGGTCACGAATACACTGTATCATAAACTTCTGCTCTGCAGTATATTCTTTGTGCCCATTGAAACAGATCATAACGCCTTCGCCAGTCGGGTCGAAAAACTCAACGACTGCGTGATTCTTAATTTCTAAATGCCTGTAAGCATCTGTAAATATTGGAGTATTCTCAATTTCCCTTTGACTGGCAAAATCTCTCATAGTTACCACTTTTCTTGGAATGTCCATGCTATCTTGGATTTCCAAACCTGTAATGATAGGGTGCGTCAATAAATGGTTATTAATCTCTTCCAGGTAATCAATAATTGCATTTCTGTGATCTGGCTTAGCTAACACCTTATCTGCCGTAAGTCCGGAATTTTTGAGTCTATCATGCCAAACGGTATAATTGATACCGAGAATCTTTGGAATACGTAATAATGTCATGGCTACAAGATCATCACGCGAAGTGGCTCTGTGAATTTCTAGTGTAATTTCTTGCAAAGCAAACTGCTGTATTCTAGATAAACTAATCATAAGAGATTTTAATAATATATTACTATGCACAATACACAACAAAAATTATGATTCACAAACTCGGTGATGAGTTTTTTGTGTTTTTTCAGAGCACTTAACATCCTATTTTTTTGGGTGTGATTGTTAGCGATGTTTTTGTGAGGTTCTATATTCTCAGTCAGTTTTAAACGTAGTCACTGTGGCAGCTAGAAACACCAAAGCAAAATTATTAACGATTGATAATCTTACTTCCTGCTTCTAAACTGACCGTTGCTACAAGCTCCAATGACTACAATTCAAAAATCTTAGTACACTAATATTAGAAATTGACAGATTAGTTGCTCGGTTTGCTTGGCTGTTGAGCTGCGTTTCGTTATGAGTATTATAGAAATGCTGATATGTTTTAATGACAAAATCATCTGTGAACAACTGCCAATAAGCGAGTCTAACCGTGTGAACAAGCTGTGGATTGGGAATAATAGTGAATATCTATTGTATCGGTTTGCTAGTTTTCACCTAGCCACTCAGACTTTTTACCCACTCTATACACATGGTGGAACAGCTAGTCTGATGGTGAGGAACAGCGATTTTGGCGAGTTGTTCACACGCTTAAGAAGAAGAAATGTTTTCTATTTTTAAAAAGAAGTTTAGTAACCTTGTGAGTAAGTAACCTTACTTCTAGTAGAGAGGTGTCGTTTGTTTGCTATTATTTATTTCAACTCAATGAGTCTCTCATTCACTACGAACCTAACTAACTATAAACCTATGAAACGAATCACTACAATTATTAAATGGTCCTCCTGCATCTTGCTTACTACAGCTACGCTGAGTGCTCAGGAAACCATCGAGGAACGCAAGCAGCGGGCAGAGCAGGTGGAGCTCTTCTACAGTATGGCAGAGAGAGCGTATGAGGATGGAGACATCAAGGCGGCGCGTGAGTCACTGCGCTCTGCTCTGGCTCTGAACCGCAGTCATGCTCATTCCATCGCCTTAGCCCGCAAGATGCGGACTGGCGGTAACCAGACTGTGCTGGCGAAGCGTAAGCGGATCTTCAATGCGGTGATGGTGCCTCGGGTAGAGCTGGATGAGGCTAGCCTAAGAGAGGCGATCAAGGTGCTGGCGATGGTTGTTGAAAAAGAGTCTAAGGGTAAGGTCATCCCTAACTTTGTAATTCAAGACAAGCATAAGGTGCTAGATGAGGCGAAGATAACGCTGAAGCTAAGAAATGTCCCAGCTGGTGATGTGCTAGATCATTTGCTGAGGTCTGCGGGTGCGTCTGCAAGCTTCGGAAAATATACGACGATCATTCGCCCAAGAAAGGGAACTGTGGCGAGTAAAGCTAAGGAAGTTAAAGCTGAAACTGCTGCTGAACCAGAGTCTGATAAGGACAAGGACAAAGATGAATAAGAGGATAGGATGCTAGTGTTTCATCCTACAAGAAATGACTACATCCTAAATGCCCACATGCTAAATTATTAGCCTTCTTTCGCAGAGTCAATCTGGATGGTTTTTCCATCGGCATCATCTTGATCTTTCGTTGTAGAGATGGATGGTGTCGCTCTGAAGCCTGGGACTATTTTGTGGATGAGTTTGGTAAATCCGCCCTCGGCTGCCTGGAGCTCGTCCTCAGCTGAGCGCATGGATTTCTCCCAAGCGGCAGCGAATCCTGGTGCCTGCTCGCGCATGGTGCTGACGGCTATTTCCATAATCTCTAGCTTGCGCTGCTCTACCTTGCCTGGTTTCTGCTGGAGTGTCTGGATGTTCATGCGCAGGGTTTCATTCTGCTGGCGCATGTCGTCTAGCTGAGCTTGTAGAGTTTCATTTCCTTTGGCATTGATTTTGAGCTGAGTGCCTAGGTGAGTTTGTAGGTCTGCATTCTCTTTGGTGATGCGCTTGAGCTCATTTTTGAGGTGCTTTTTGTCCTTACGTGCAGAGTTCCATGAGAGGAAGAGGAGGATGAGTCCCACGCCAATTCCCCATGTGAATGGCTCTGAGATGATGTTTATGAGGGTGTCCATGGCTCTATGTTACGTGTTTTTTCTGATAAATCCATGTCAATGTTGCAATTTTGTTAGAAATTTCTGATTATTTAGCCATGAATACACTTTATGATGACCTCTGTAAGATTATTTCTCCAGAAATAGTCACCACTGCGAGCGATGTGATGGCTGAGCACTCGATAGACCGATGGTATGCGAGTGGGATGCCGGATGTGGTGGTCCTAGCGCAGAGCACGGCTGATGTGGCGGCGGTGATGAAGTATGCGCACGAGCATGAGGTGCCAGTTTATACGCGTGGTGCGGGTGTGGGCTATGTGGGCGGGTGTGTGCCGGTGAATGGTGGGATAGCGCTGTCGGTGGCTCAGATGAATGAGATCACGGAGCTAAATCCTGCCGATGGCTGTGCGGTGGTGCAGCCGGGTGTGATCACGGGAGATCTGCAAGATGCAGCGCGTGCTGTGGGCTGGTATTATCCGCCAGATCCGGCATCGCTAAAGGAATGCTCGCTGGGGGGAAATATAGCTACGAATGCTGGCGGTCCACGGTGCCTGAAGTATGGAGTGACCAAGCAATATGTGCTGGGAATGACCGTAGTGACGGCTACAGGTAAGGTTTTAGAGCTGGGTGGGAGGTGCCATAAGAATAAGACGGGGTTTGATTTATCCACGCTGATGTGTGGCTCCGAGGGGATGCTGGGGGTGATCACTGAGGCGATTTTGCGCATCATTCCGCACCCTGAGACGCGTGCGATGTTAGGTGCGTCATTCACAGATTTTACCCAGGCGGCGGGGGCGGTGCAGGCTATTTTAGATAGTGGTGTTTTGCCAAGTGCGCTGGAGATTACGGATTCGTTTACGCTGGCAGCTGCGAGAGATTATTTAGGAGAGGAAAACTTACCTCCAGGCGATGCTTATCTGATGGTGGAGATCGATGGTAGGGTGGGTTCTGTGGCTGCGGAAATTTCATCACTCCAGAAATTCCTCACAGATCTGGGTGCGCTTAGAATAGACGTCGCGGCAGATGAAGCGGAGTGCGAGCGCATTTGGCAGCTGCGTAGAGATTTCTCCTATTCGCTCAGACATACGGGACTGACGAAGCTGAACGAAGACATCGTGGTGCCTAGATCTAAGCTCACGGATCTGGTGGATTTCGCCACGGAACTACAAGCAGAAACAGGCATCCCGATCGCGTGTTTTGGTCATGCCGGAGACGGAAATATTCATACGAATTTGATGGTAGAAAATTACGCTGATCCAGAGATAAAGGCAGTGGCGGATGATGCATTGGATAAGCTTTTCACCTGGGTGCTCAGCAATGGTGGAGCGATTACGGGTGAGCATGGAGTGGGCTTAGCCAAGAAGCGCTGGATCAAGCAGGCACTGGGGGAAGAGGTGTTCGATGCACATCAGGCAGTGAAGGCGGCGTTAGATCCAAAAGGGATTTTGAACCCGGGGAAGTTTTTGGATTAGAGTTATGAGATTTTTTTCTAAACAACATAAAATGACGAAACTTGAATTTGAAGAACTCTGGCTAGAATATGTAGTAAATCCTTTACTAAAACTAGGTTTTCAAGAGTCAGGGAAAAGCTTATTTATGATTAAGAATAATACTGTTTTATCATTAATCAGATTAGGAGGAAGACATTCTGAACCCGGATCTATTTGTCATACTTTCTGTTTGAGACATAGCTTTCTTAGAAACCTAGATGAGAAGAGTTTGAAGGGTTTTGAAAGAGAACCTTTTGCTTATCCTATTAAATGTGTACCTTCTAAAATAGCTAATATCTGTGATAAAGATTGGATGTATAGTCCTCAAAACCTAAAGTTTCCCAGAGAACGATTTCATTATTTTTCGCTAAATAAAAAGCAAGTAGTGAATGACTTAGTCAATTTGCAAATTGATTTAGCGAGGGCAACTGAATTATTACCATTTAAGTTCACTACAGAGTTTCTAGAAGACCAAATTCAAAAGCTAGGCGAGGATGCTTGGATAGAAAATGTTTGGCTAGAAGATTACAGAAATTATCAAACATAGAAAACGAATGCAAAATATAGATAGTAAGTTTTTTGATCGTGCTGATGCGCATATTAATTTATCAAATGAACAGATTGATAAGAAAATTAATGCTGGCAAGGTGAGTGCTTCGATGATGTATGCCACTGCAAGGTTTAATGCTTGGCTGAGTTCTATGGGCTGGTCTAGCTCAGAAGAGTTAGCGTTATCAAAGAAAGAAACGATTGAATTTTTTGTGAATGAATACACTGAAATGTTAGAGGAAAATTTCGATGACTATATTGATAATTTTGATAAATATTTAGCGACTAATTCATAACCATGGAAGATGCTAAAGAATTGATTTTATATCCAAGTAAGTGGAAGAATGTGCTGCTTATTTTTGTATCATTAGCGTTTGTAGCAGGTGGCGTGATGATGGTAAATGAAGGGAAATGGTATGGATATATTGCTATTGTTTTCTTTGGCTGTGGAGTGCCTATTTTTTTATGGCAACTGATGCCTCAAGCCTCATTTCTTAAGCTTAAGAAAGATGGTTTTGAATATGCTTCATTGTTTCGTAAGCATTCAGTTCAGTGGAAAGATATTGAAGGGTTTGGCATCATGAAGCAGAGTCAATCAGGAATCACCGTTAACAAAATGGTGGGATGGGACTATGTTCCAGAGTACGATGAGAAAAAGAAAAGCCGAGCAATGAGTAAAGCGATCACTGGTATAGAAGCTGGCTTACCAGATACTTATGGGCTAAAAGCTGAAGAATTAATGGATATTATGATTGTTATTTGGGCACAGAGTTTTCCTGATGATGAGTAATGTGAAGTTTTAAGTCTCTGAACTGTTGGTGATTGCATTTCTAATTGTCCTGCGTTAGATCAATTCCATGCGCATTCTTACAGGACTTCAGCCTAGTGGTAAGCTTCATATAGGGAACTATTTCGGAGCGATGGAACCCGCAGTGAAACTTCAGGATCAGGGCGAGGCATTTTATTTTATCGCGGACTATCATGCGATGACTTCTATGACTGATGCGGCTTCTCTGCGCGATAATGTGCGAGAGTTAGCGATCGATTTTCTGGCTTGTGGGCTGGATCCTGAGAAGGCTACTATTTTTCGCCAGAGTGATATTCCAGAGGTGAATGAATTGGCTTGGATTCTCTCGACGGTTTGCCCGATGGGACTGCTGCAACGTTGCCATTCATATAAGGATAAAGTGGATAGGGGACTTGATGCGAATCATGCGCTGTTTGCGTATCCGGCACTGATGGCGGCAGATATTTTACTGTATGATGCAAACCTTGTGCCAGTAGGGAAAGACCAGAAACAGCATCTGGAAGTGACGCGTGATCTGGCAGGTAAGATCAATGATAAATTTGGCGAGGGAACGCTAGTGGTGCCGGAAGCGCAGATCAAGGATGCCACGGCAGTGGTGCCAGGTCTGGATGGACAAAAGATGAGCAAAAGCTACGGCAACACACTCCCTCTAACAGGTGGTAAAAAAGCACTGCGTAAGACCATCATGAAAATAGTCACTAGCTCACATGAGGTGGCGGAAGCTAAGCCTACGGATGGCTCCACAGTGATCGCTCTCTATAAATTATTTGCTGATGAAGCTGCGGTGCAGACGATGATAGATGAGCACGGTCTGACAGGTGAAGAGGGGAAGGGCTACGGACATTTCAAGCAGCAACTTTTCGAAGCATACTGGGATAAATTTGAATCTGTTAGATCGAAGCGTGAGGAACTAGAAAATAATCTAGATTACGTGCAGCAAGTCATTTCTAACGGTGCGCTTAAAGCCCGTGAAGAATCTGCTAAGGTTCTAGACCGCGTCCGCAAGGCTGTGGGTCTCAGGTAGTGATCATTTAAAGATCATCATCTGGCACATCTTCGAATGGTGAATGCAGGGGTTGCTGACCAGTGTCTTTCCATTCTTTGGCATCATGGATTGCCATATTCAGAAAGTAACATGCAGAACTGGCTAGAGGAGGAATGGCTCCTATTAGAGCATCAATGATGGTGGGGTTGCCGTTGGCATCGATCATTATATTTCTGTCGTGGAGATCTGCGATGATCCAGGATTGATTGTGTAGCCAGATGATGGCTACGGTGCTACGGAAATTTCCACCAGTGGGTAATACAGCCTGAATGAGCTTGAGAGATTGGTCCCTATCCTCGTGAAAAGACTTCATTGGATATGCCAGCGGCTGTTTTGCTAATAGATAAAAACCATCTTCAGATAAACCTATGATCTCAGTAGGGTGTGCTCCTGCATCGTTGAGAATGGAGAGTTTTTCTAGTGTATCTGTTAGAATAGCGCTTTTAAGAACGAGCTCCATTTCACCTTCGCTATTGGACTCAAAGGCTACTTTTTTTCCAAGTGAACCATCGATGCGGAGATCAAAAAGCTTGTAGACTACTGATTCTACAGGATCTAAATAGGGTTCAGCTTCTGCACCAGATGGTAATTTTTCTAACTCACTTGAAGTGAGAATACCGTCACCATCACAGAAAATACTTAATTTATCTAGGGATACAACAGGTAACTGCCATTGTGAACTTACTCGTTTAAAAGAGGTTGTCCAAACATCAAGCGGAACCGATTCCCCGGCTGGAGTGATTCGAGCTGCTTCCTTGATTCCGAGCGTTCTTGCTGTGTTAAGGGCAGAGCAAGCTGCTCGGATGGAGTCTGAGACAGAGTCTCCACGGATGGCGGTGGGGAAGCCTGTTCTGTAGTCGATGCTGTATTGTTGGTCTGACTCATTCAAATTTTGATGTTGGGGTTGATGGATAGTGTAATTCATTAGCTCCTAGAGACAAAGCTAATTTTATAGAATTATGTATCTTTTGAGAGTTCTCATCGGTTTTGTTTCCTATGATTAACATACTTCTATTGAAAAAATTTGCCTCTTTACATCTAAGCTAGATGTTAGAGTCTGGCTTCTGTCGAATGAAAGATGAACTAGACATATTT
>CAKZMG010000193.1 GCA_937128235.1 uncultured Verrucomicrobiales bacterium | reverse complement strand
GAAAATGGTCAGCAGGCGTAACTCGACCATTCACAAGTGATGATGAGTGAGCCTGGTGAGTCATTTTATGATTCTGTACTAATTACTGGTGCCTCTGGAGGGATCGGTGAGGAGTTTGCTCGTCAGCTTGTGTTTCGCTGTCACCAGATGATTCTGGTGGCGAGGCGGGAAAACAGACTGCGTGATCTGGCTGCTGACTTGAGGCGGCATAACCCTAGTCTGGATGTTTTGTTTTTTGTAGTGGATCTCACGTCTGCTACTGAGAGGGAAAAATTTATCACCATGCTTCTGAGTAATGGAGCTAAGCCCGACTTATTGATCAATAATGCTGGGATGGGGGATTATCGGTTATTTAGCGATTCCAAGTGGGAGAAGATAGATAGCATGATGCAGGTGAATATGACGGCTCTGACGCATCTCACCCATAGGCTCATCCCACAGATGCGCGAGAGAGGACCTGGTGGTGGAGCTATTATTAATGTGAGTTCACTCGCAAGTATTTTGCCCATGCCGGAGTTCGCTGTTTATGCTGCGACTAAGGCGTATGTGACGAGTTTTTCTGAAGCTTTGCGGCTGGAGCTAAAGGGCGATGGCATTCCGGTGATGGCACTTTGTCCAGGACCGGTGCATACTGAATTTGGCTCCGTGGCGATGCCGGCGGATGCTCAGGAGCTACCTGGGAGAGAGATGTTTTATGTGGATAAAGCGGTAGTGGTGGAGAAGGCACTAAGGGGGCTGAGCAGACATAAAGCGCGTGTCTATCCAGGATGGCAGGTGGCTCTTGCTGCTGCTGGAATCTCATTGTTGCCGTTGGCGGTGATCCGATTAGTGATGAGTAGCCGGCTCAGAAAGTAGTGTCTAATGGAGGAGACTAATGGAGAAGTTTAGGCATATTGATGGGGTCCGAGTGGTAGTGGATAATGTAGTTTACATGCCATCGCTACACAGCCCGCCAGACAAACCGCATCCCTTTATCTATTTTATTAGTATATATAATGATTCGGATAGAGTGATCCAGATTCTAGGCAGAAAATGGGTGGTGAGCGAGAGTGATGGTGAGTGTGTGGTGGTAGAGGGAAATGGAGTGATCGGGGAGACGCCCAC
>CAKZMG010000192.1 GCA_937128235.1 uncultured Verrucomicrobiales bacterium | reverse complement strand
TCTAGAGTGAAGGGGACTCAGGGAGGTTTTCTAGGTCGGCAAGGTCTTTAGCTCTGCCACTGGCTTTTTTGTTCTTTCTTAATTCTTCTAGTCCGATTACGGGAATCTGGATGCCATCAATCTCAAATATTTTGACTCCTTTGATTGCTTCATCATACGTGAGTCCAGAGATGGAATTTAAGATTTCGATTTTTACAGGTTCTCGGCCTAAACGTGTCATTCTATTTAGATCAAGAAACATCTCTTTTGAAAGCTCAGGAAGGTCAAAGCCAAATTTTTTGAGAACAGTAACTATTTTTAGAGCATTTTCTTCTGTGATTCTAACCCAGAAGTCAATGTCTCCAGTATAGCGAGGGTAGCCGTGTAACGCCACAGCATAGCCTCCAACTAGAAGATACTCAACTTGATGTTCGTTTAGTAGAGATAAAAACTCTTTGAAGTCTCGGGGCAGATTTTCCATTTGGGTATTTGTAGCGTCTCAAGTTTTCTAGCAGTTCCAGTCTTGCCTTTGGACTCATTGACCATCGCTCTGAGCGGTCTGCATCATCAGCATCTTCAAAAGAAGTAAAGGAAGAGATTTGTGTGCGGTCAATTTTCATGTGTAGTTATGTGTATTATATGAGATTATTGCTAGTTAACAAGGCTTTTATCGTTTCTGACTGGAGCTTTACTTTTGTTATTGTCCCGTTAAATTTCTTCCCATGAGTATATGCACAAAGCGTGGTGACGAAGGGGTGACGGATTTGATGTTTGGGAGGAGGATCTCTAAAACGGATGCGCGGGTTGAGGCGTGTGGGGCGGTGGATGAATTGAATGCGGTTTTAGGAATTGTTAGAAACGTTGAAATAGCGGATGAAATGGTGCAGTGGGTGGATGAAGTTCAGAAGAGGCTGGTGGGCTTGATGGGCGTGCTGGCTACGCATGAAGAGGATCATAAAAAATATGCGGAAAAAGGATATTCAGGAATAGAAATAAGCGATGTAGATTGGCTCGAAACAGTTATTTCTGAGTCGGAATCTGACAAAGGGATTCGGTTTAAAGGATGGGCGAGACCGGGGAAAGAGGGGAAGCTGGCTTCAGCGTATCTTGATCTAGCACGGACAGTCTGCCGTAGATCTGAGCGGGCTTGCTGGGCTGTGGAGGATGATGCGCTGATGACCGCACGGTTATTTTTGAACCGTCTGTCAGATAGTCTTTGGCTGGTCGCTCGTGATGCATCAGCTTAGAAACTAACGGCAAAATAAATTCCGCCATAGACAGAATTTTCTGCCTCATCGTGAATGCCGACACTAGTTCCTACAAATGGCGTGACGGAGACGTTATCGCTAATATTGTAGGTGTATTCTAGCTTGGCGAAGAGGTGGTGGACTCCACTACGGTCATAGTATGAGGCGGTGGCACCTAGCCCGGTTTTGAACAATAGGTAGGAACTGTTAGAGAGTTCTTTGTAGGCGGTGGCTTTGATCTCTCCGTAGGCTCCTTCGGCTCCGGTATCGTAGGTCAGCTGGGCGGTGAAGTCGAAGGTATCGTTCATTTTCCAGTTCACACTTCCGCCTATGTCAGCTCCGGACTTAAACTGTGAGTTCGCGTAATCTCTGAGGGTAAGTTTTGCTGTGTAAGTGAGATCGCCGATGTTCTTAGAGAAATCTATGTAGGCTCCCGCTTCTGTGAAATCACCATCACCAGTGGCGGTGTCGAAGTAGAGTCCGAGATCGATGGTCTCGGTGTTAGAGAGTGCAACTTGACCCGCTAGCTGGAATTCCATGCTCTTGTCAGCGAGCTTGAAACCGCGATACATGTATTCTGACCGCCAGGTGGTGAGCCCCTCTAGCCCGAACTTGATGTCTCCTTCTACGCTCTTGTAAATGGTGTCATTTGCTGAGGCAGTGAGAGCTGTTAGAGAGAAGATGGCTGTGCTGGCGAGGAGTTTCATGATTCTATGATTGGGTTGCGCTTGCTAGTTTATCAAAGGATGCCTTGATCTTAGCTAAGCCTTCTAGCACGCGTGAGTGAGGGCAGCCGTAGTTGAAACGGATGTGCTGAGGGCTTGCGAAGTAGGCTCCGTCAGAGAGGAATAGCCCGGCATCTTTTTCTAGATATTCGGCAGGGTTCTTGAGTCCGAGATTACTGCAATCGATCCATGCTAGGTAGGTGGCTTCGATGTCAGGGATGCTGAGATAAGGCATTTCATTTCTCACGAAGTCAGTGATGGTATCGCGGTTTTTCTTTAGGTAGGCGAGGAGTTCTTGTCGCCATGGTTCTCCATGCCGGTAGGCTGCTTCAGCAGTGTAGAAGGCGATGCAGTTGATTTCAGGGAGGGTGTGTCCCTTGGTTTGATTAAATTTCCTGCGTAAGCTGTCATTTTCAATGATGGCAAATGCGTAGCCGAGTCCCGCAATGTTATAAGTTTTAGACGGAGCTTGGAGGACGATGAGTTTCTGCTTGAGCTTCTCTGGGAGATGGATGGCACTGAAAAATGGTTGGACGTCTTCATTGAATACGAGATCACAGTGGATCTCATCTGAGACGAGCACAAGGTCATGCTTGTGACAAAACTCTGCTACTTGTGTGACTTCAGTTTTAGTAAAGGATCTGCCGAGTGGGTTCTGCGGATTGCAGAGGATGAAGACTTTGGTTTTATCCGTGATGGCGGCTTCCATGGCTTCCCAGTCGAAGCTGTATTTTCCATCTGTTAGAGTATGCGGCACCTGAATGGTTTCTGCCTCAGCATCATGCGCTACTCCGAGAAATGGCGGGTAAACTGGGGTGCAGGTCATGATGGCTTCACCCGCAGAAACAAATGCTCTGGCGATGAGTGAGAGGGCGACTACGAGTCCACCAAGGTGGATGATGTGGTCGATGCTGACTTCTGCCTTGTGGCGAGCTGTTAGATACTCAGTGAGTGCTTCATTGAGACCATCATGAGCGTGAGCGTAGCCAAAAACTCCGTGATCGATGCGCTCTTGCACCGCATCTAGGACGCATGGTGGCGATGCGAAATCCATATCAGCTACCCAGAAGGGATCGAGTTCGGGGCGGCGATCCCATTTGATAGATCCAGTACCGCGTCTCGGGATGATAGTGTCGAAGTTCATGCGCGAATGTTGCCTGAGTCTGGAGCTAAATCAACGTAAAAAGTGGCTAAGAGTATTTAAAGATTACGGCAAATTTCATCATAGAATTTCTTCAGCTTGGGTCCGATGGGGGAGTCCATGGCGAGTTGCCAATCCGCGTCTGTATGAACCATAGCCAGCTCAGGTAGCGAGAGTGTGTTGCAATGCGCTAGGTGTTGGCGGTGTTGGATTTTCAGATAATTTTCTCCCACTACGTGATTTAGCTCAGTGCATTGCATCATGGCAGTGTTTATCCATCGCGCGCTGCAGGATGGGCAGTGGGCGGACAGGTTCGCAGATTTTTGGTGGTTCTCCAGCGGGAGGTTCTTATCGCTGGTGAACGAGATGGTGAAGCTTGGCGCGTTTTGTTCTGGCGTGTAGTAGAAATGGTTTCCGCTCTCTGATTTTCTAACATTTCCGCGAAAAAATGGAAGCATCCAGTAGCTCACTGCGTTGATCGCATCATCATCTGCTGGCGTAATGATAAATCTCACGTGAGTCTGAGTGAGTCCCACTAGTTGGCTGATGAGCACACGAATGAGCGCTCGATAACGTTTCTCCGCCACAGCCAGATCATCTGCAAGTGCATGATGAATGCTAGGCTGAGCAGGATCACTTGTAGGCTCCTCGATGTGGATTTCTAAAATATGCGGTAGAGACATAGGATGAAGGATGACTGAACGAGTGGATTTTTGTCTAAATGGGCACCCGAAGCAAGAGTAGATTATAATACCACTCCGCAATTAAAAATCGGACAATAGATTTATTTAGTGAGTTTGGTAAATAGTGCTTCGCATTTATTTTAGGTTACCAGGCGAATCATTGATAAACCTGCGTTTCTCTTCAGTCGTGATGCCCACATCACTCCTTCATCGCGCCTTGATTTATCAATGATTCACTCTGGCTATTGTCCGATTTCAATCACTACATGGTATAATTAAGAAAAGTTAAGATCAGGGCAATCGGTTCTTGCAAAATGGGGGATTTGTGGGGATGGTTAGTCGTATTAACAGCAGAATTTAGGAAAACAACAAAGAATGGCAGCACAAAATAAATCCAAAAGAGTGAATGAGGCGAGCAGCAGACCATCATGGTTTAATGAAGTGGCTGGGATTGCGATGATTGGTTTTGGAATCCTGATGTTACTTGCGCTTATATCATTTGACTATGGAGATGTGCCAGAGTGGATGGGGGGAAATGCGAATGAGGCAGACAGACCAACATCAAACATGATTGGCATTTTAGGTACCATCATCTCATGGGTTGCTTTGTTGCTTTTTGGAGCAGCCGCATTTCTTATCTCTCTCGGATTGATCTGGCTGGGCACTGCCTACGCCTTCATGGAAGGGTCACTGACCCGCAGAACTTGGATTGGGCTGGCTTGTTTTGTCATCGTAGGTGCTTGTCTGCTCAGTGTGATAGAGGGAAATCCGCAGGATAAAGGGAATCTTTATATGTGGGCGCATAACTCCGGCTTTAGAAGTTCGGGCGGGGAGGTTGGTAATTTCATCGGTAAGAACGTGTTTGAGAAATTACTCAATAAGACTGGTTCCGTGATCGTTCTGCTCGTGGCTTATATGGTTGGCTTGATCATGTTAACTGGGCTCAATCCGATAAAATTTACGAAGTTGTCTTGGCAGAAATTTTCAGCCTGGAAGGAGGATAATGCTGAGCGAGTGGCAAAGCAGAAAGAAAAAGAGAATGCTAAACTAAACCGCCGCGCTGAGAGAAACCTCCGCACTGCTGAGCGCATCGCTGCCAAAGAGGAAACGAAGGAAGAGGCGGCTAAGCAAAAGGCGATCAGTGCAGCGGAAGAGAAAAAACAAGCTGCCGAGGAAGAAGCAAAGCGCAAGGAAGAAGAGGCGAAAAACCCTCAGACGGAAATGGCGCTTAAAGAGACTCCTAAGCCGCAAATTATCGATGCCTCACAGCGCAAAAAACCGATGGCAGACGTGGGAGCTAAACCATTTGCAAAGAAGAAAAAAGATCCAGAGGAACTCAGCCTATCTACCAATGCGTATGAGGACTACGAGACTCCAGGATTCGATCTGCTATCTTATGACGAGAGCGTAGAGGAAGAGCCAGAAGCAGATAAGGAAGAACTCCTCGCGAACCAAACTATCATCGTGGATACGCTTAAAGCGTTCGGGGTGGATGTGACAGCGGGGGACATCACTCGTGGACCTACGATTACTAGATACGAGGTTTATCCTAGTCTGGGGCTTCGCGTTAGCCGGATCACTCAGCTAGAGGCAGATCTCGCGCGTGCGACTAAGGCAGAGCGGATCAACATCCTCGCACCTATTCCCGGTAAGGATACCGTTGGGATAGAAATTGCTAATGACAAGAAAGTAGCCGTGCCGCTCCGTGAGCTAGTGCAAGATCCAGAATTCACCAGTGCGAAGAAGAAGATACCGCTCGCGCTTGGTAAAGACGTTTATGGAAATACAGTCATAGGTGACCTCGCAGCCATGCCTCACCTCCTCGTAGCAGGTGCCACTGGTGCGGGTAAATCAGTCTGTATCAACTCCATCATTACGAGTATTCTTTTCAAATTCACTCCAGACGAACTCCGCTTCATCATGGTGGATCCGAAGGTGGTGGAAATGCAGATCTATGGCAAACTTCCACATCTTGTGGTGCCAGTAGTCACAGATCCCGCCAAGGTAGTAGCCGCCCTCCGCTGGGTGGTGAATGAAATGGAGAAACGATACAAAGTATTCGCCAAGTGTGGGGTGAGAAATTTCGATGGCTACAATGATAGACCGAGACCAGAAAAGGAGCCTGAGCCAGAAACTCCAGAGGAAGAGAAAGAACCAGACGAAGAGCCAGATCCAGAAATGGTAGAGTCCATCGCCCGCGCGCTAGAAGATGGCGAGCTAGGGCCACCGATGGAAGTGGATGAGGATGAGTTAGAATTTGCGGAAGATAAACTGCCAGACAGATTCCCATACATCGTGGTGATTATTGATGAGCTTGCAGACCTCATGCAGACTGCTCCGGCTGATGTGGAAATGAACATCGCACGTATCGCGCAGAAGGCACGTGCGGCAGGAATTCACCTCATCATCGCCACCCAGACACCGCGTGCGGATGTGGTTACAGGTATTATCAAAGCGAACATCCCAAGTCGAATCGCCTTCCAAGTATCCAGTGCTCTAGACTCACGAGTCATCCTAGATACCAAGGGGGCAGACAAGCTAGTTGGAAAAGGTGACATGCTTTATCTCCCTCCAGGATCAGCCAAGCTAGAGCGCGCTCAGGGTGCGTTTGTTTCTGATGAAGAGGTGGAAGCCATTGTCGATTATTGTTCGCAGCAAGGTGAACAGAAATTTGAAAAAGCGATCCAAGAAAGTATCGAAAAAGGTGGAGCCTCAGATGATGGAGGAAGCGATGTCTCAGACGCGGACGAAGAAGTGATTCAGAAGTGTCTCGAAGTCATTCACCAAGAGAAAAAAGCCAGCACCTCACTCCTACAGCGCAGACTCAGACTCGGCTACACCAGAGCAGCCAGAATGATGGATATCCTCGAAGAGCGCGGAATCATCGGACCTGCTGATGGAGCGAAGGCGAGAGAGATTCTCATTGATGTTGGGGAGTAGGAGTAGGGGATTGAAGATTAAATATTTAAAATTGAAGAGATGGAACTACTCGCAGTATATGATGATCAGGACGAGGCGGAGGCGGCTAAGGGGAAAGTCACAGGCACTCATCGTCTAGCTAGTGATCGCGATGACAACCAAGTAGTTTATCGCCTCTTCGGCACCCCAACATGGGCAAATTTCTATGCACTAGAAATGTACGAACTCCCCAAACTCAAGCACCTAATAGATCAGCGCAAAGCAGGAGAATCCTACGATCAAGATGAGCACGAGCGCATCATCACCAACCTAGGTCTCCCCGTAAACACCTATGGACTAAAGATCCCAGAGCATTGGCTGTAGTCCCAAAGGTAACTCAAAAACCTCTAATCAGATGACGCTTCATTGATGCCTTAATGCACTAGACGGCCATTACTATTCTCGTAAGTTATTCGTGAAATTTTGTGGTTCTAATTGGCTATTCATGGATATAATTCGACTCCAAAGCACTTCCTCGCAGCGTAAACAGGCTGCACATTAAAAAAGCAGAGAAATACTGATCATTAGAGTCGTAAATATTTTCTACTGAGCTAAAAAGTGGCATGTATTTCAAGTTTCTGTCTGTTCTCCTGTTCTCTGTCATTTGCTCCTGTAGCGTGCCTGACACTGCGCTGTGGAATGAGAGGAGCACAGCAAAGTCTATCGGTATGCCAGCTGAGGCATTCACAAAGGTAGTTGTTCTCGGGAATCTGACCACGCTTGTTAGAAACCCCATTTCTAGTAATAAAAAGCGTCTTTGGATGTTTAAGAAACGCTCAGAAATTGTGGCAGGGGATATTGCCTTGTTTGCTACTGTAGATGATTCTTACCGTAGAAATCACAGTATAGAAGCGCACTTAGATAAAATTAAAATCCCCGCACGAGTCGCTGGCACGGTGGACTATCTCATCGATGGCGAAGCTTTTTTCGGGGCACTCCAGAACTCGGTGGAGAATGCTAAGAAGAGCATCGATACCCGTGTCTTCATCTACGATAATGATGACCTAGCAGTGGCTTACTCGGAGCATCTCAAACGTAAGAGTAAGGATATGAGATGCCGAGTTATTATGGATGAATTAGGCTCGCTTTCTAGCTGGTGGGGAGACCCGGAAAGTAAAATGCCTGATGGTTTTAAATCGCCTGGATCGATGCCACATTACATTGAGAAGAACAGCAAAGTTAGCGTCAGGCTCTCTAAAAATCCTGGGCTCGTGACTGATCACGCTAAGCTGTTTATCATCGATGAAAAGGAAGCCTATCTCGGAGGGATGAACATCGGTAGGGAATACCGAGTGGAATGGCATGACATGATGGTGCGCGTGAAAGGGCCTGTAGTGAATATTCTCCAGAATGAATTTAACAAAGCTTGGAGGCTCCAAGGTAGGACAGGGGATTGGACCTATCCGCTTAAGTTTACGAAACGCTACCGTAGAACCATTCGTCAAAATGAACTAGGCATCCGAGTCCTCAAGACCTCGCCGGGGAAGACGCAGATTGAACGGGCGATGATAGCTGCCATCCGAATGGCGAAGAAACGTATCTACCTCCAGAATTCCTATTTCACCTCAAACTCGTTAGAAAAAGAACTCATCGCCGCCTTGGAGCGCGGAGTCGAAGTGAATCTCGTTTACCCACAAGAAAATGATTCTCAGCTACTCGCTAAAAGTAATGAGCACTTCGTCCACAGCCTCTACAAAGAGGGTGCTAACATTTACGCTTACCCCAAATTCTCACACGTCAAGGCTCTCATCGTAGATGACTGGGTCTGTCTAGGCTCTGCAAATTGCGATGCCCTGAGTATGCGCATCAATGAGGAAATCAACATCGCTTTCACTGATAAAAAGAAAGCCAATGAACTCATCAATGACCTCTTTAAAAAAGACATCCGCAAATCCAAAAGACTCCGTGATCTAAAAGTAGATAAACTGGAAGGAGCCTTGCTAAAGCCGATCGTGGATCAGCTTTAACATTTAGCATTGATCATTTAGGAGGTAGTCATTTCCAGCATGTCTAATTTTCCCAGAGTTTGAGATGACGGAGATTTGGGTCTACTAGGAATCCGTCTTTAGCTTTTAGCTTGTAGTTGTAGGCTTGCTTGGCTTTGAACTTTATGGTGAAGAGCTTTCTGCTGCCGTTGATTTTAGGTGCTTGCCCGAGGTTTACGAATGTAGGGTAGAGCGCTTTATCTCCATTGGTGTGGAGGCGGTCTTTGGTGAGTTCCTTCATCTTCTTTGTGCTCTTGTTTACAACGTTGGTGCTGATGTAGTCGAGCTGTTTTGGATCGTATGGCAGGGCGAAGCTCAGGGCATTGACCGATGCGAGATCTTTTCCTGCTACGGTGATTTCAATGATCTCTCCCGCTTTGTAATTTGCTTTATCCGCTTTCAGTATGATTTCACCTGTGAGAGGGGCGAGCTTTGCGTTCGCTTTCTTGTTGGTGCCGCCTTCTAGCTTAGTGGCTACGAGTGAGATGTCGTAGGCATCGATTAGCCCGTTGTTGTTTACATCGCCCTTGTTGATGTAGCCATCGAAGTCCGAGTCGCCTTTACGCAGTCCTGTGTAGTTGTCGTAGGAAGTGAGGTCATTGGAGTCGATCTTGTTGTCTTCGTTAATGTCACCAGGGATGTAGCTAGGTGAGCCAGGGACTTTGAAGATGTAGAGCTCTTGACCGGATCCGAAGTTGCCGGCGGCCCCTGTGATATCGAAGCGCAGGTAGGCAGCTTTGATTGGTTTTGCGAAAACGAGCTCTTTCATTTTTCCGTTTTTCTCCCAGCTAAAGTCAGTGACTTTCGTCCAGCTCTGACCATCTAGGCTGTAGGAAATGGAGCCTTTGCTTAGAGTTCCGTTGCCTCCATCTGGACGCGGCAAGTATTGAATTTTTTCTAGAATGTTGACTGATTGGAGATCGGCTATGAATTCAAATGGGAC
>CAKZMG010000191.1 GCA_937128235.1 uncultured Verrucomicrobiales bacterium | reverse complement strand
TGAGGGGAGGGATTTAACGATGAGTGATGTGAGTAAAGAGGAGTGGATGGGCTGTGGATGCTGTGCGGCTGTGTGTGCTGAGCCTACGGTGGAGTTTGAGAGTTCTTTTCTGGAGATTGTGAGGTGTGGGTTCCATGCGCTGGATGAAAACTTTGATTATGTTAATCCGCCAGTGATTTATTCTGTGAATATTCATACTGCGGATATTGTGGAGTCAGGCAGTGGTGATGTGGGGGCTATTGTGACAACTACGACTTATGCTTATGCTGGTAATAAGCTGGCTGGTGGAGCTACGTGTCCATCTACTACTGTGCAGACTGGTGTGCCTGTGGGGAATACTTATACAACGACTGGGGTGAGTAATAGCTATGAGGGGCTGGTGACGTGGGGTAGGATGGAAGCACGAGTGGATGAGATCTTTGATGCGGAGGCTAGTGTGGGTGTGGGTGATTCTTATTCCGGATATGTGCAGACTTGGAGTAGCTATCTGGGAGTGAATTATCCAGGCGTTCCGCTGAAGTTGTCGAGGTCTGATGTTAAGTTTAGGTTGTCAGTGCCTTTGAGTCATGAGGGAACGTATTTTGCTGTGAAATATGAGTATGAGTGCGTGCCTGATGATGTGGCAGTGCCTGCTTATAGATTTGGTGCAGCAGAGGTGGAGTGGACAGGTGTGGTGGATGTGAATGATGAGGATAGTTATAAGACTGCATTCGTAGATGTGCCTAAGGTGGCGGCTGGTAAGGTGTATTTAAAAAAGCTGAGCTATCGCTGTTATCATGGTGGTGCTTGGCAGAAGTTCTAGTTTGGGGGATTTGACATTTGGGGGGTGATTATGAATATCAACTCTATCGTCACTACCGCACGCACTAGCGTAACCGTCACTCCTGTAGATGCTACGGCATCTGGCTCATTTCAGCTAGGTCTAGGCTCTGGTAAGAATCTGACAGATATCGATCAGGTGCATGCTGTGGCAGCTGTGGCAGTGACAGGTGCTACTGTCAATCTGCTGACTGGTGTGTCTACTATCACTGGTGGCTCTCAGACAGGTGGGGCTGGCAAGGATGCGGATGGGCAGGATGTGCTGCTGAGCGAGGTGGGGTGTATCCATGTGCGCAATGATGGCGAGACTACTCTGCTGCTAGATATGACTAAGCTAGGTGCTGACACTGATAATGTGGCAGATCTACCTATCAAGGCTGGTGGTGAGTTCTTCTACAAATCTCAAGATGCTGTGGCGAATGCTGAGATAGCTCTGACTGAGCAGACTGGTGGTGAGACTATCAGCTTTACTGTCGTGACTATGGGAAAGCAGTAGCCCTGTCAGGTTCGCATATCCTTAAAGCGGCAGGGCAAACTATACTTTTCAATAACGCTCCA
>CAKZMG010000190.1 GCA_937128235.1 uncultured Verrucomicrobiales bacterium | reverse complement strand
AATAAACATACACGCCACCGTGATAGGCGCGGGATTAGAGAAAACACTCAGCGCATTATCAGCCGCCCCATTCTCCATGCTTAGCACCCCAGCCAGCACACAGGCTAGCAATGCCCCCATCGCCACCAGCTCCGCAGAAATCCACTCCTTCACAAAAGCGGCAAAAACCACCACGATAAGGATGCTAAGAAATATCTGCTCTACTGACATGGACAACCTTCTATCCTAACAACCCACCACCATCTAGGAAAAAGTGAGCTCTAAATATTAAAATTTTCCCTTACCCAAAAAACTCAGCCCACAGCTCTTCTTTGAAGCCATTGATCGCACTTTCACCGCTGATGACTAGTGGTCGCTTCACAAGGTTGCCATTTTCGCTCAGCAGCTTGAGCGCTTCTTCATCAGAAAGCGTAGGCAAAATTTCCTTCATCCCCAGACTACGATAATCCATCCCTGAGCTATTGAATAATTTCTTAAGCCCCAGAGTTCCTAGAGCACCCAGTGCTATTTCAAGCTCAGCCACACTTGGCGGCTGCTCACGCACTTCGATCGATTCAAACTCGATATCATTCTCAGCTAACCAACTGTTAGCCTTACGGCAATTACTTCAACCTTTATATCCGTAAAATTTTACTTTCATATAGCGAGTAAATTAAATGTTCAGTAATAATGAAAAACTAGCCCACCTGCGGACGATCCCGCAGCCGCGGGAGAGTGCAAGCCCTCTGCGGCTGAGCCTAGCGAAGGCAAGCCCTCTACCCTATCCTAAATGTGATTCTCGCCTTCGTGGTATCATAAGGAGACATTTCCATTCTCACTCTGTCACCCACTACCAAGCGGATGAATCTCTTTCTCATCTTGCCTGAAATGTGTGCTAAAACCTCATGCCCACTCTGTAGCTCTACCTTAAACATAGTACCAGCCAATACGACCTTCACGATGCCCTCGATCTCAACCGCTTTATCTTCGCGATCATCTACTACCTTCTTCTTATAAGGGCGTCCCTTATTCTTAGATGGTCTTCCTCTTCCTGCGGCACGTTTTCTGGCGCCTGCTCCTTTTTTTGGTCTTCCTGCTATAATTACTCCTTGTTTGATTAAATGGTTTGTTTGCCCTAAATCGGGAAACGCGCGTATCATCCTGATTTCTCAAGCATTCGCAACACTTAATTTACTTGAAATGAAGGTTTTTAGCGATAAATTATTCCCCACAGAAAAAAAAAGATCAGAAATTAGCAATTCATCCCAGATTTCGATTGACACTTGCGTCTCCGCTACCTAGGTTGCGCGCCCCTTCACCATGGTTTTGTCACAGCTGACTACCTCTAACACGGTGAACCAAAAGGGAAAAATCACAGGAACCAGAAACATAGTAACAATGAAAACATTCTCCGCAAAAGCACAAGACGTAGAGCGCAAGTGGCACGTCATCGATGCAGCAGACAAGATCCTCGGACAAGTAGCTCGCGAAGCTGCAGTACTCCTCCGTGGAAAGCATAAGCCAATCTTCACACCACACGTTGACACAGGTGACCACGTCATCATCATCAATGCTGAGCGTGTAGTCCTCTCTGGAAACAAAGAGACACAGAAAATTTACACTCACTACACTGGATACGTCGGTAACCAGAAAGTAGAGACACCTAAGACCATCCGCAGACGCAAGCCTGAGCTCCTCGTAGAAAAGGCAGTGCGCGGAATGATCCCACACAACAAGCTAGGTAACGCAATCGTTAAGAAACTTAGCGTTTACTGTGGTTCTGAGCATCCACACGAAGCTCAAAACCCAGAAGCTTTCGAGATCAAGTAATCCAGTCACTACAACTTTTATCAATAATTTATCATGAGCGAAGCTACTACAACAACACCACACGCTACCGGCAGACGTAAGAATGCTGTAGCACACGCATGGCTAACAGAAGGCACAGGCGAGATCACCATCAACAAGCGCCCATTTGAGGACTACTTCCCAATGCTTGCACACCAGAACGGCATCCTAGAGCCATTCCAGATCACTAACCTACTCAAGAAGTATGACGTGAGAATTTCTACCAAAGGTGGTGGACAAACTGGTCAGGTCGGAGCGATCCGCCTCGCTATCTCACGTTCCCTCATCCAGATCGACCCTGAGCTCCGCCCTGTTCTAAAGGCAGCTCTGCTTCTCAGACGTGACCCTCGCATGAAGGAGCGTAAGAAGTCTGGTCAGCCAGGTGCACGTAAGAACTTCCAGTTCTCTAAGCGTTAATCCGCTTCTCAAGCTGGCTTCATTGCCAGCCTCTGGTTCCAATTTACAAAAAATCCGTATCTTTCGAGATACGGATTTTTTTTGTTTCCTCTCACTTCTTCTCCTACTTTTCTCCCTAAAACTCCTCCCTCTCAAACACAAACCCCTCTTCTAACAACCTCTCTGGATAAACCCAGCTACTGCCAATCATTAGCTCAGCCTCGGTCTGCATAAAAAATGCTCCTATCTCTAGCATCCACTCAAATGCAGGTAACCCAAAGCTTACTCCCTCCTTCTCACGCACACGCTTCATCATTTCCTTATTCGTCAGTGCATGAGGTGCGCCCAAATTATAAGGTCCGCTAGCATCTTTATTCTCAATCATCCACTCCACAGCTCGGCAATAGTCCTCTATATCTATCCAGCTTACCATCTGACCACCATCACCTAAGGTTCCTCCTAAATATTTACGCGCGAGTCCCTTAAGAATATCTAGCACCGTCCCCTCTTCGTCAGCCATCACCAGAGTCGTCCGCAGTGCTATCTTACGAACTGACTTATCCACTTGAGCATCAAAAAACACCTCTTCCCATTTGATAGCTACTTCGGCCATGAAGTTCTCACCTATTTCCCCATCACTCTCCGTCTGCCTTCTTTCCCTGGTAGGCTTATAAATACTAGAAGCACTCGCATTCATCCACACCTCCGGAGGATACTTGCTTGCCTGCACTGCTTCACCTAACAATGTAGTACTCACTATACGTGAATCCATGATCTGCTTTTTGTTCACCGCATTATGCCGACAATTTATCGTGCGCCCCACAAGATTAATCAAGACATCCACTTCATTCAATCGTTCTGCCCAGCTAGGCTCCAGAGTCTCACCATCCCACTTCACCATTTCCACACCCTGCGCAAGTCCAGTTTCACGCCGACTAAGCCCCAGAACATTCCATCCGAGTTTCATAAAATACCTACTCAGATATCTACCAATAAAGCCATTCGCTCCGGCTATCATCATCGTCTTTTTTTTACTCTCTATCTGCTCACTCATCATATTAAAATGTTATCAATTTCATCACATCCCTACTAGGAAGAATAACCTCCTCTACAAACTTATTACCAAACAAAAATGGCACACCAAAAACCAGCACCAGCCCACACAGCATCCCCATCGTCACAGAGTTTTTCTTTTCTAATACACAGAAAGCCCCATGAACCAAAAAGAATAAAGTAGGCAACCCGTATCCACCACCCACAGGAACCGTGATAGCCAACTCATGCAACAATCCACTCACCACAAACACGCCAAACATGCTTCCCCTCTCTCCCAGAAATGATGTCAATGGTCTCTTCACCGCTCTCGCCATCATTTGAGAATAGGCTAGATTCCATCTCTTCCCCCAGAAATCTCTAAACCCTCGCAACTTAAATGGGTTTCTAAATAGCACTCTCACAGGAAAACCCATCATTCTCCAGAAAGCAGTCATCAGCCTCAGTGCTCCGAAATGAAATGCTACGCTCATTACTACGAATAAAATGACTACGTTTCTAACATCTAACAAATAACAAATCCAAACGCCAACCAAGCCAGAAATGATGCACAAGCTCCCCACTACCGCATGGCTCTTCCACTCCATTTTTCTGCTTACCTCAAACGCTCCAGGATTCATCCCGAACCACAGACAGGAAAACATCAGCCAGCGACTCCAAGTCAATCTACCATCTCCATCTGCACACCACTCTCGATACGTGATCGCTTTCATCCCAGCCATCAAGACTGAGCAAATCCAGATCATCCGCATCAAGGCAGGTTCACCCAGAGAAACCCAGTGCATCACGGTGACGCACCCTAACATCATCACCCACACAGCCAGTCTAGAAAACTTACCTCTGAGTAATCCCGCAACTAGGATTTGCCCGACCGCTATGCTAAAAAATGTTATCCAAATCATCATCAATTTATCATGCCAAATTCTCCCAAACTCCCCAGCCATACACCGCTGATAGAAATACAAATAGTAGCACCAAACCCGCCTCGGCTAAGCGATTAAACTTCGTTTCGGGAACACTCGTTCTGTCAAAAAAGAAAAACTGAATCAAAATCCGAGCAAACCACCAGATAAACATTAGCCCACAGAGTGCAGTAGAAATAAAGCCTCCATCCAGCAACTCCTCAGTCGCGAACAAGCTCACTACTCCGAAAAACACATGCATCAACGTAATATAAACCGCATACGTCCAAAACATCTGCCGCAGCAGAGGAATGAGCCCAGCAAGCCCACCTTTCCAATCCAAACAACGTGGAATAGCAATACTAGCAAGAACTAGAACAAGCTGCCCCAGTCCCGCTAGTTTGAGTAAAATGATTAAATAATCGTTCATTACTTTGCTAATTTTTCAGGCCAACTGCGCCCTTGATAACTATCGCCCCGCTGAGACTGAGTCACATAGTGACCATGATCAGGATCTGGCTTTTTACCAATTCTAGTGAACAAGTAGAGGTTAAAGAAATGCATTCCTCCCAGGATCAGCATCACAAAACCAATTTTCTTACTCAATAATTCCAAGATGCCACGCAAGCCCACAACCTCTCCGTAACTCTGGAGATAGAGACTCACAAACCCCAGATTCACTAGATAGAACCCCACCAGCAGCAGTTTATTCACGCTGTCTGCCAGTTCTTCGTTTCCTTTGAAACATTCGACCAAGAACACTCTACCATTATGATAAAGACTCTTCGCCACGTAGATAGTCAGTGGCACCGCCACCGCTAAATAACTGATATAACTCCATTCGATTGCTTTCATTGCTTTGTATTAATTTATGGTTAAAAAAGTGAAAATCACCGCCAAGTAGGCGAACGCGATAAAAAACATAATGTTAAAAACAGGGTACCTTTTCTTCATCGCCTTGTCATAATAAACAATCTGCACCACCACCCGGGTTCCCCAGAAAATTGCCATGAATAGACACCCAGCCCATGCCAAGCTACCCTTTTCCGCTGTGACTAGCTCATCATTATAGAACCCACACACCAGAGCCATTGCTAGTAGAGTGAGTGCCGTATAGCCGCAGTGGACACAGAAAACCTGCCGATGAAAATTCTCCATCCGATTGATATTTTCTGCGTAGTTCAGCTTCTTAGGAGCAATGAAGTTCGCTAAGAAAATCATCAGCAACACAAAGCCTGCCCAGTAGATTAGAAAATTTAAGAAGTTCATTATTTCTCCCCTCCATTCTCTGTGACTAACTGGCTCTTATTTCTGAAAAATAACCTACTTACTCCTAAGCGATTCTTAGAGATAAAATAACAAATCTTCTTCGCTATCGGTAGCAGCACACAGCCATTCATTTTCTGAGCCAGATCTCGATGCTTCATACTGCTCCACATGCAGCAAACCCAAGCTTCAGCTCCCTGATAAATTTCTACACCATCATCACCTATCATCCGCACCACCAGCTCCTTCTCAGGATGGTAACTTAGTAACTCTGGAAAAATTTTCTGCGCTTCCTCGCTCCGATAATCCATACTCACTAAATCACATGCCCGTTCTTGCTTTTCCAGCCACCCCATAAACGTACAACACATCCCACACCGCCCATCATAAAAAACCTCAACCTTCTTTACCGTATTCTTTAGTTTCACTTTTTTCATAGCTCCTTTTTGTTATTACTTTTTCAGTATTTATTGAAACTTCGATACAGTCAATATTTATTTGGTATTTTTTAGAAAATAAAAGACCCAGCTACCAGTTTTAGCTGATAGCTGGGTGATTAAGCTTTAAACGCTTTAGAGTAGCTCTACTTTCTTACTTCGTGAAGCTGAGCTTTTCATTCTCCAGTGTAACCTTGATGACATCGCCATCGCTAAAGCTACCTTCCAGCACAGCCATGCTTAGCGGATCTAACAGATGCTTCTGGATCGCTCGCTTGAGGGGTCTGGCTCCATAGACTGGATCGTAGCCTTTATCCGAGAGATATTCTATTGCCTCAGGGGTAAGTTTTATATCTATCCCCTGCTTGAGTAATCTCTGCTTCACACGCTCTAGCTGAATCTTGATAATGCTGCCTAGTTCTGATCTATCTAGTCTATCAAAGATCACTGTTTCATCGATTCTGTTTAGGAACTCTGGTCTGAAGTGCGCTTTGAGTGCTTCGCTAATTTTAGCTTCGCGCTGCTCTACGTTTTCTTCGTCCATAATGAACTGAGATCCGATGTTAGAAGTCATGATCAAGACGGTATTTCTGAAGTCCACTGTCCTCCCCTGTCCATCTGTGATACGTCCGTCATCTAGGACTTGGAGTAGTACGTTGAACACATCTGGATGCGCTTTTTCAACTTCATCGAAGAGGACTACGGAATATGGCTTGCGTCTGACATGCTCACTGAGCTGCCCGCCTTCATCATATCCCACATAGCCTGGAGGCGCACCAATGAGACGAGCCACACTGTGTTTTTCCATGTATTCAGACATATCTAAGCGCACCATTGCAGCTTCGTCATCGAAGAGAAACTCCGCGAGTGCTTTCGATAATTCCGTCTTACCCACACCTGTTGGACCTAGGAAGAGGAATGAACCTATCGGTCTGTCTTCATCCTGGAGTCCGGCGCGTGCGCGTCTCACAGCATTAGATACAGCATCAACTGCATCTCGCTGCCCAATGACTCTTTCACCGAGCCGTTCTTCCATTTTGACAAGCTTTGATCGCTCGCCTTCCTGTAGTCTGCTGACTGGGATTCCCGTCCACGTAGCCACGACTCGGGCGATGTCTTCTTCTGTGACTTCCTCATTTAAAATCCGTCCAGTTTTCTGTAAACTCTGTAGTTTTTCCTGAGCTTCTTCTAGCTCCTCCTCTGCTGCGGGAATAGTGCCGTAGGTGATCTCTGAAGCTCTTGTTAGATCTCCAGTTCGTTTCGCGACATCGGCATCATTTCTGAGTTGCTCTATTTTTTCCTGAGCATTATTCACGATGTCGATTACCTCTTTTTCATTCCTCCACTGAGCCATCATGCCAGAGACAGACTCTTTCAAATTCGCCATTTCTTCCGTCACTTTTGTTAGACGTTTTTCACTCGCTGAATCTTGTTCTTTTTCCAGTGCCTGACGCTCCATTTCTAGTTGCATCAGTTGGCGTTCTATTTGGTCAATTTCAGTGGGCATGGAATCCAGCTCAATCTTGAGACGAGACGCAGATTCATCCATCAGATCCACCGCCTTGTCTGGTAGGAATCTATCGGAAATGTATCGATCACTGAGTTTAGCGGCAGCCACGATGGCACTATCCTTGATGCGAACACCATGATGGACCTCGTAGCGTTCTTTTAAACCACGCAGGATAGCGATGGTATCCTCTACGCTCGGCTCATCCACTTTCACAGGTTGAAATCTACGCTCCAACGCTGCGTCTTTTTCGATATATTTTTTATACTCATTGAGCGTTGTTGCACCGATGGTTCTCAACTCACCACGAGCAAGCTGTGGCTTAAGCAGATTAGAGGCATCCACCGCTCCTTCGCTCGCACCAGCTCCTACAATAGTGTGTAGTTCATCGATAAATAGAATAATCTCACCATCACTATCCGTCACTTCTTTTAGAAATGC
>CAKZMG010000189.1 GCA_937128235.1 uncultured Verrucomicrobiales bacterium | reverse complement strand
GGCACCATCATTCATCCAGACGGATATGTCCTGACCAACCACCACGTAGCCGGAGAAGGCACACGCATCTGGGTGAGACTCTCAAATAAACTCAAAGTAGATGCCACCCTCGTAGGCACTGACCCGCAGACTGATCTCTGCATTCTCAAGCTAAATTTAGACCAAATCCCAGCTGACATGAAGCCGCTTCCAGTGGCTAAATTCGGGGACTTCAAGACTCTCAATGTTGGCGACTCCGTTCTAGCGATGGGCTCCCCTGCCGGAGTTTCCCAGTCTGTCACTCTCGGAGTGGTGGCTAACTTAGAAATGATCATCCCAGGTGGTCGCGGCACCAGACAGGCTGGCGAACGCGTGGGCGATCTCGTCCGCTGGATCGGTCACGATGCCGTCATTTATTTTGGAAATAGCGGTGGTCCGCTTGTGAATCTTAAAGGTGAAATCATTGGTATCAACGAGATCGGGCTTGGCTCACTCGGTGGTGCTATTCCCGCAGACATCGCCAAGTATGTTTCTAGCGAACTCATCAAGAACGGCACTGTCCGCCGCTCATGGACAGGTATTTTCACTCAGCCTATCCTCCTCTCTGGCAAGCAGAAAGCTGGCGTTCTCATCGCCTCAGTTTTAGATAAATCTCCGGCAGACAAAGCCGGGCTAAAACCAGGCGACATCATCACGGAGTTCGATGGAGTAAACGTCACCGCCACCGCTCCCGAGCACTTACCACTCTACAACAAAGTCGAACTCGGCACCGAAGTTGGCAAAGAAATCACCATCAAATACATCCGTGATGGCAAAGAAGCATCAACCAAACTCACCACCATTGAGCGATCCAAAGCACTCGGTGAAGACATCGCCATCCGCGAATGGGGCATCACCGCCAGAGACCTCACACCACGTAGCTCTATCAACCGCAAGGAAACCGAAACCCGCAGCAAGACCGACGGAGTCCTCGTTTCATCCGTGAGCAAGACTGGTCCATCTGCAGCTTCTAAGCCAGCGATCAACCCAGGCGACCTCATTCTTAAAGTCAATGGCGAGTCCATCAAGAACCTCGCACAACTCCAAAAACTTACCTCTAGCCTGATCCCTGATGGCAAATCTCAAGCTAAAGCGATCGTAGAATTCGAGCGGGGTAGCCAATTCCTCGCCACTGTGGTGGACATCAATAAACAACCTAGCACCTCTCAATCCTCTGCTGCTCAGAAAGCATGGATCGGCTTAGACACCCAAGTTTTGACCCGTGAATTGGCAACTATTTTAGACCTCAAAGGCAAAAAAGGAGTGCGCGTCACTCAGGTCATCCCGGCATCAAATGCCGATAAGGCAGGGATCAAGCAAGGCGACATTATCCTCAAAATCGACGGAGCTATCATCCCAGTAGAACGCGAGCGAGATGCGAACATCTTCAACTCCATGATCCGTGAATACCCAGCTGATGAGAGCGTCACATTCGACATTTACAGAGACAAGAAAATCATCCAGATAAAATGTGATCTAGAAACTGCTCCAAAGCCGGCTAAGGAATTTAAAAAGGTCACTAACGATGTGTTAGAGATCACCCTACGTGAGCTGTCTAAGGCAAATGCAAAGGAAGCAGAGCACCAGAAAGGAATCTTTGTTCACGCTGTGGAAAGCGCTGGCTGGGCATCCCTCGCTGGACTCTACGCTGGAGACGTCATTCTCTCTATCAACAACAAGGAAGTCACCGACCTCGCGATGATAGAGAAAGAACTCGAACGCGTAGAAAAAGAACAACAAGACTACGTAGTCCTCTTCGTGAAGCGCGGCAAGTTCACCCGCTTCCTAGAAATCCACCCTATCTGGAAAAAATAATTCACACACCTAACCTTAAATCACTAACTATATTATGAAAACTACAAAATTAATCAAACTAATCGCCATCGCTGGTCTCAGTCTCAGCGCCATTTCACCTGCACTCGCAGTGGACACCGCAGCTAAACGCGAGATCTACAACACCAATGAAGGCTCTGTCTTCGGTGTAAAAGGAATCCTCAAAATCACTGCCACCATACAAGGACAAGTCAAAAACCAAGAAGCACAGATCTGGTCAAATGCTACCTGCATTGGTGACGGCCTACTCGTTGCTGCATACGGCTCTATCAGCCCAAATGTAGGTGGCAACATGCCAAACATTGAGATCACTAAGGAGATAGAAGGTCTCAAGCTTATCAACTCAGCTGGTGAAGAATTTGATGCCAAACTCGTCCTCCATGATGAAGACCTTGGTCTCGCATACATCGCACTTGACCCTAGCGGAGAAAATGCTGCCAACTGGAAAAACCAAATTGTGGACATCTCAAAAGACTCTGACCTAAAACATCTCGATAAGACCGTAAACATCTCACGCTACGCAGATCACTTCCGTTACCAGAGTGCCGTCACCGTTGGCACCGTCTCTGCCATTCTTCAGAAGCCTCGCAAGCTCTACCAGATCATCGGTGCCTCAATGAGCGCTCCGTCATTTAATGAGGCAGGTCAGTTCGTAGGAATCACAGTGACCAAAGCAGCGACCAAGGGAAAGCAATCCCCACCAGTCACCATCCCAGCTAAATACATCCGCAAGCTCGTAGAACAAGCAGCCGCCAAGCAAGCTGAGCTTAAAAAGTAATCTTTACTGATCACTTCAATCACAAATCAATATAAGAGCCACTCAGTCCGCTGAGTGGCTTTATTAGTGTAAAAATCGCTAAAATTTCTGAAATATTTTGCATCTTCATCTCTCCTGTATAGTGTGAGAACAAATTTAATCATCATACAAAAAAACTAATCATGGAAAACAACTCAGAAATATCAGAACTAAATAATGATGGAGCAGGAAAATGCCCATTCAATCACGGTCAAGGACGCAGTGCAGGAAAAGGAACTACCAATTCGGACTGGTGGCCAAACAAACTAGACATCGGCATCCTACGCCAGCATTCATCACTCTCTGACCCCATGGGCAAGGACTTTGATTATGCGACAGAATTTAAATCACTCGATCTCGATGCAGTCAAAAAAGATCTAACAGATCTCATGACAGACTCACAGGACTGGTGGCCTGCTGACTATGGTCACTACGGTCCCCTCTTCATCCGCCTCTCATGGCACAGTGCAGGAACATACCGCACCGCAGACGGTCGCGGTGGATCATGCACAGGGTCTCAACGTTTCGCACCACTCAACAGCTGGCCAGACAATGGCAACCTAGATAAAGCTCGCCTCCTGCTCTGGCCGATCAAACAAAAATATGGTCGTAAAATCTCTTGGGCTGATCTGCTCGTGCTCGCGGGAAATGTCGCCCTAGACTCCATGGGCTTCAAGACCTTTGGCTTCGCAGGTGGACGCGAAGACATCTGGGAACCAGAGCAAGACATCTACTGGGGATCTGAAGGAGAGTGGCTCGGCGACAACCGCTACACAGGAGACAGAGATCTAGAAAACCCACTCGCCGCTGTGCAGATGGGCCTCATTTATGTGAATCCTGAAGGACCAAATGGCAACCCAGACCCCATCGCATCTGCTCGTGACATCCGTGACACCTTCGGACGCATGGCGATGAATGATGAAGAAACCGTCGCACTCATCGCAGGAGGACACACCTTCGGAAAAGGACACGGAGCGGCTGATCCAGACAAGTATGTAGGACCAGAGCCAGAAGGTGCATCCATCCAAGAACAAGGACTAGGCTGGAAGAGTAGCTACGAATCTGGTCACGGTGACGACACCATCACCAGTGGAGTCGAAGGCACATGGACCACCCGCCCTACTCAGTGGACCAATGAGTTTTTCGATCACCTCTTCGGATACGAGTGGGAACTCTTCAAGAGCCCAGCTGGCGCTCAACAATGGAGACC
>CAKZMG010000188.1 GCA_937128235.1 uncultured Verrucomicrobiales bacterium | reverse complement strand
AATCTGGACCGCTCTCAAAGAAGGTCACGCATCCAAGAACCCAGAAGAATGGTCAGACGCATTTGCCAAACTCACCTGGAGACTCTGGAGCCCAGCTGCCATCCCAGATCTCAAACAGCGCGCACTGAGTAAAAAACTTACCCCTACACAGCGTGAGCTAGCCGTAGAGTCCATCGCATTTATCAATGACCCCGCAGCAGCTGATGCCCTCTTCGACATCGCCGCTAAGACAGATGCCTCAGTGAAAGTAGCCGCTTCAAACTGGCTACTAAGAAACGCTGCCGGAGAATGGAGCCAGATGAATATCAAAAAACGCCTCGCGGAAACTGGCATCTATGATCCAAGTAAAATCACCGTGAACGCCATCACCGTGCCAAAAGATAAACCATCTGCTGCCAACAACAAAGAACGCATCACCAGAGTCCTTGCGCTCAAGGGAGACGCAGCCAAAGGCAAGCAGTCCATCATGCGATGCATCATGTGTCACAACGTCGAAGGCCAAGGACCAAACTACGGACCACCACTCAAAGGCTGGGGTCAAACACAATCGCGCGAAGCCATTGCCACCAGCATCATCATGCCATCAGCAGACATCGCGCACGGATTCAAAGGCAGCCGCATCATCCTCAAGGACGGCAAAGAAGTCCACGGACTCCTCCAGCCTGGCGACCCCTACATCGTCTCCTCCACAGGCGGCATGGTGCAGATGATCCCTAAGAGCAAAGTCAAATCAACCAAGCCACTAGGCAGATCACTCATGCTTAGCGCTGGTCAGCTCGGTCTAACAGATCAAGAAATTGCCGACATCATCGCCCACATGAAACAATGGTAATCTAGTAAAACGACCTATCTAACATTTCAAACCCAGTGATCCCGCTAACGGGCACTGGGTTTTTTTTACGCTTAAATTTCACCACCCCTCAGCCTCCTCCACCGAAAAAGATAATACACCAACAAAAGGTTCACCACATCTAACGGAATCCAATAGTTGAATGGCACCAAGGTCATCCCCCAGAAATAATTTTGAACAGGATAGAACAAATTAATCCCACCAGAAATCCCATCACAAAACAAATGGAGCAGGTAAGCGAACGAACAAAATATCGCCACTTGGAATCTAAATTTCTTCTTCAAACACACCGATAAAATGAGCAGCAACAAACTAAACACCACCCAGAACGGCAACCCATGTGACCAGCTCGTGAGTCTGTCTTTCAAGTAAATATGTGGATTTATCACATCTGCCAAACCACCAGAAATAGCAATCCAAAGATAGTCATACTTGCTCAACGTATCATTCTTAAGCCGGAACAACTTCACCAAAATAATCGGTGCCAGAGCATGTGTAACAGTCGTCATTTTTGAAAGGAACGTATAAACGCACTAAAGAACGTCACTCCCTCTTCCAGATCTTCTACCATGATAAACTCATCCTTCGTATGCGCTTGATCAATAGAACCTGGCCCAGCACATACAGATGGAATCCCGCCGAGTGATAGATGCGCAGCATCAGAAAACCACGGAGCACCCACACACTGCGAGCTAGGCCAAGCACTCAGTATTTTCTGGATGTAGATATTATCCTCAGCAGTCTCCATAGGCGGGTTCTCATGGCTAGAGGTAAGTTTTACCGGCAGCTTCATTTCCTCAATAAATGCTTCCGTGATTTCCTTCCCTCCGCCCGCTTCCATAAGCGATGGTGTGGTGCGGATGTCTAGCTCAGCCACAGCATGATCCGGCACTATGTTAGGCCGCGTCCCACCATGCAGAGTCCCCACATTCAGAGTAGAATGACCCAGCACTGGATGTGTGTATGTCGCTAATCTGTTAGATAATTTTCGGTTCATCATATCGAGCGATCTCGCTAAAATCATGATCGCGTTTTCACCACGCTCTGGCTGAGATGAATGGGCAGCTTTTCCGCTAGCGGTCAGTGTGAGCCAGCTAGCACCCTTAGTAACATTCACCACATTGAGCGAAGTAGGCTCACCCGCGATGGCAAACTCATACTCGTCCCCATGATGCTCCGCAAAATGTCTCGAACCCTGCTGCACAGACTCCTCTCCCATGAATGCCACAAAATCTATCGCCACAGGCAGCACCTCCAGCAGCTCCACATTTTCTAGCAATGCAGTGATCATAGCCGCCATCGGGCCCTTCGTATCAGACGCTCCTCTCCCTAAAATTTTACCATCCACCAGATCACCACAAAACGGATCAAACACCATTCCAGCCACACCCACGGTATCCGAATGCGGTCCCAAGAAAATTCTTGGACGCTCATCTTTCTCACCAGAGCAGGGAGCACGCGCGATGACATTTGGCCGCCCAGGCAGCACCTCCTCCTGCACCACACTGAAACCGTGATCGGTGAGATATTTCTCTAAAAAATCCGCCATCCCCTGCTCATCTACCAGATCAGTCCCCGGAGCATTATCCGAGTTCACGCTAGGAATCCGGATCAGCGTTTGCAAGAGTTCTACTACAGTCAACATAGACGGAGCATGAGCGAATCTAACCAGTCTGTGAAGTCCATTATTACTCTAAACTAAAACTAATGACAGAGCTTATTCTCTAAAGTGATTGTGCTTTAGATCTCGAAGTCTATTCAGCCCTACGGCACTTTTCCTAGCTTCACTACTCTCTACCGTTTTACTAATTCTGGTGAAATGCAAACCGTAGTAATTCATTGGCGTGGACTTTAATGCCTCTTGCATGTAATTGATGTTTTTGATGCCGTCATCGATAAACACAATGTTCTTGTAGCTTCCGTTTATTTTTTTCAAGAGCTTCAGCAGGGCATCGCCTTTATTGTTTCCCTTGATCATCAAGATCCCACTTGAATACTGCACCGTATCGGTGGTTCCTCTAGAATTTTTCATCTTAAAGCGATAAAGCAGTTCTTCACCACCAAGTGGCCGCTGGTCTATCTTGAAGCCTTCCGCTCTGAGATCCCTTAAAGTAGCAGATCTGTATTCGTTACTTCTAGCAGTGATGATCAGCTTATCGGTAGGCGTTTGATTATAAATTTTCACCGAATCGCTTTGTGAAAGCTTAGACTTCGACAGCCATGTCGTATCACCAATAGTCTCTTCGTAGAGGTTCTTGGCTAATTGGCCTTTCACCGGCTTTATCGGAACCCCTTTTGCATTTCGTGCCTTGCCCTGTTGGAAATGATACCATCGATCCGAACCTAAAAAATGCTTAGCAGTGATTAATGTATCGTCAATATCATAGATGACGAGTGTGTCTTTGTGTGAGAGATTGTTAGATTTTATCGTCTGCCTAACAGATGACAAGCTCTTCACTTCTTTAATCGAGCTAACCTTATTGTTAGCTTGTGTATGATGAACACAGCTTGTGAATAAAATAGGTGTAGCTAAGAGAATGAGGAATTTTTTTATCATTATCAAATTTAGCCACTCATTAATGATCTGTCTAACATTAAATGCTTTGCATCATTCCAGAACACATTTTAGGTCTTGCCTTAAGAAGAAAATTTCATTACTTTGGTAGATAGGATATTGATTATGCCGAGGCAAATTCAATATGAACAACACACAAAACAATAATCGACATGATCAAAAATAAAATAATTACAGCTGGTGCACTCGCAGCACTCGCCGTGACTACTAACGCAGCTACCACTAGCGTTAACTTCACGGAAGGAGCGGCAAACCAGCAATTAATAGCTACTACAATCGCCGGGCTAGACGCGCAGTCTAACTGGAACAACACAACTGGTCAATCCGGCACCCTAGCCGCACTGAATGACTCTGATGGAAATGCAACTGGAGCTTCTGTTACATGGTCCTCTGGTGGCATGTGGAGAGACGGTGTTGCGACCGCTGATGCCAACGCAGATGTTGGAGACGCTCAGCTAGCACACGGATATCTAGATGACCACTCAGGAGGCACACCACAAGAAGTAGTCATAGGTGTTACAGGGATTTCATACACTACTTACAGCCTGATCTTATATTACTCTACAGACACGGATGGTGATGAATACGGTGCGGCTCTCGTCAATGGTGGAAGCTATAACACAACCGGGACTAAGTCTCGCTACGTAAACCCTAACTGGAATGCTACAAACTCATTCACAGTAACAGGACTCTCAGGAGACCTAAACATAGAAGTATCTCCTAGAGCAGGTGCCACTAGAGGCTCTGTTGCAGGCTTCCAGATCGTTGACACTACTATCCCAGAGCCTAGCTCTACAGCTCTACTCGGGCTTGGTGGTTTAGCGCTTATCATGCGCCGTAAGAAGTAGTACATCACACTTACAAACTATATCTCAACTTGCAGTGGAACTCTCCGCTGCAAGTTTTTTTTGGCTCTCCGTCAACTATACATAACGCCAATCTGCATATCAAACGCGGTGAGTTAGTGCTTCGTAATCAGAAAGAAAGCAGCTGATTTTTATAAATTTAAAGCTCCCGACACGCGAGAGCTATTTCAAATTCACTAAATGCCTCATCCTGCATTCTCAGCAGCCTTCCACAGAGAAAACACAGCACCCTGTGGATCTTGGATCACCGCAAACGTCCCAGCATTTGGCACCTCCATAGACTCCACTAGGATAGTAGCACCAGCTGCCTTAGCCTTCGCTACATCAGCAGAAATATCTGCAGAATTCACATACGCAGCCCAGTGAGGTGGGCAGCCTGCCTCAGCAGGTGGACTCACCAGCCCACCGATCATATGCTTACCTTGGCTAAAGAAAGTATAATCCACCCCCGGAGCCATTTCTTGAGTCTGCGCCTCCCAGCCAAACACTTCACCATAAAATTTCTTAGCAGCCTCAACATCCGGCACATTCAGCTCATTCCAGCCAAAGCGTCCAGGAGTGGCATCAGGCTCATTCGTATTTGGTTCACCAGAACCACAACATTCTTCACTCATATCTTTATGTTTTGTTAGATTTAAAATAGGGACAAAAACTCTTCATCCCAGTATTTAAAAGATTAACAAGTTCCCACTCAGTAGTCAACAAAGCGTTTTCTATGAGCAACATCATATCAAAGCCCAGAAGGCTCCACCTTAAGAGTTTTTTTGTTTTCGCTATTTAGAATGTCTTCAACTAAACTATACCCATGATAGAAATTTTCAGAGACATCATAGAACTCGAACAAACAAAATCAGAAGCTCCAGATACAAGCTGCCCACAATGTAACGAATCAAACCCCGCCAACTTCGAGACCTGCTGGTCATGCGCTGGTGATTTAAAATCCAGAAAATAGAACTCAACGTAGATGAATAAGAAGTGGTCTCCAGCTGAAAAAAAAGTCGCACGCCAAATTTATGATCTCGCGCTAGCGAATGCTCAAAAAGAAATAGTCAAACGTCATTTCGAGAAGAAAATTTCAACAATGCCCGATCTCTGGGATTATGAACTAGAGATACGCGAATGGCGGAAGCATATTCGGAGTATTTTCCAATACACTTACAGTTCACTAGATTATTGCTTTGCAATCTGCTACCGTGAAGGATGGCTAAAGAAGTCAAACTTGACTGGTCTGAGCGAAGATAAGATTGAGTATATTTTGAGAGATTGGAATTGATTGCATGACTAAATGGGAATTAATAGCTATCTAGCGCGCTACTTCGGAGGCGTGTTTTCTCTCCAGAGTTACTGTATTCCCAGTGTTCTAGCTGACCCTCTGCGTTGTTTATTTGGCTCTTCAGAAAATCCTGCATATCTGGATGACTTTCTTTCAGCTCTTCCTTCAGAAAATCGATGTAGTACCTCGTTTCTGCTACGGTCAAACTTTCCCAGCTTCTACAAAGTTCTGCAAAACCGAAACAGAGGAAACTCATTAATAGAGAGAGAAATCTCAACCTCCACTTACATTTGAATTTCCTAGATCTGTACCAAACTCTCGCCACAACAAGGCTTGATGCCACCAAAGTGACCCACCAGAAAACTGTAGATAAACTCAACGAGTTAGAAACATCTTTAATATAATAATGCAGACTGTGTCCAGTGCGTTGAAACAGCGGAAACCCGAAAAATGCCTTAGCTAAAAAATTTACCCAAAACAGAAATCCTAGTGAGCAACAATGCATCACTAACAGCGCGACTTCGCCATCAGTCGCTAACTCGTTTAGATCCGCTTTTTTTTTGCCCATTCTATTTTCTCAACGCCTCAATATCATCATCATCTAACACCACCCATTTTCCAGGTTCAAGATCGCCTAGATCATACTCACCTATACTAGTGCGGATGAGACGGAGAGTGGGATAGCCTAGCTTAGCAGTCATGCGGCGGACTTGGCGGTTCTTGCCTTCCTTAAGCTTCAGCATGATCCACGATGATCGTTTCTCGGAAGTGGGATCTACCGCAGGCTCCCTAGGGGTAAGTTTTCTAGGCTCGCCACCAATGAGCTGGGCGAAACATGGCAGCGTAGTATGCCCACGGATTTCTAGCCCACCAGCCGCTAAATTTCGCATATCTGTTAGACTAGGTTTCCCGTCCACCTGCACCAGATACGTCCTCACATGCTGCTTATGTGGGCGTAGTAAATCAGCCTCAAACTGCTTCTCATCCGTGATCAAAAGCAGTCCTTCGGAGTCCATATCTAGCCTACCCACAGGTGTGAACTCTGGAGGGAGATCGAATGCTGCAAGCGTTTTCTGCCCAGGTTGGTCAGGGTTTTCGTTGAACTGGCTGAGCACTCCGTAAGGTTTATTAAATGCAATAATCATAATTTTAACATATAGTAGATGTGTTTTTCTGTAAGCTTTCCCATCGTGTCACAATCCGAAAAAATATCCGTCTTGTGAATTTCATTCAGCTCACTCGCCAAGCGGGAAATGTGCTCCTCCGGTGCCAGCTTTTCCTTCCGCATGATCCGTAGTAAACCCTTCAGTCTCCTCGTCTCCGCAGCAGCCCTATTCGACATCTGCGAACGCTCCTCCTCCGCATACTGACGTATCGTTCGGCGGTTCAAACACTTAAAACTAAGACGGGTAATATTTCTGTTAGAGCGGAAATTATAAGAATGATAGATCTTACACTTCCCCTCATAGGACTGCTGGTCAAAATCAATCGGGCGGACACGATACTGAACCTCCTCAAAGTCTGGAGTAATATCCACGACGTAGTTCACCGAGCGCATATCACCTAACAAGCGAATGAAGCACCGCTCGTTAAATTTCACAAATTCCTTAGCGATCCGCACCTCATTGATCTTTTCGCTCTGGAGATACTCACCAAGAAAAACATCCCCAGGAAGCCCCGCAATATGGTTCTCGATCAACGTATTTCCATTCACCAAATAATTCATCCTGTTAGGAGATAAAATATGCTCTAACTCCAAGCCATAAATACGAGAAGCATCTGCTACCTTCACGTAATAATAATCTGAGTTATCATTAAATTGATTCGTTATCTTTATCCTAAAAGGACGCGAGTTTCCAAACTCACCCAGATCGATCCGATCAACAATAAGGTGCTCATGATACTTACTATCACCACCAATTTTGAGTGTGGCATAAATATTAGTAAGCTTCAATCTCAACTCTTCCATCACCTCTGGAGAATAGAAAACGGTGAGCCACAAGGTCTCATCTCCATCTGGGTCTTCGTAAGGAACTGCTCCTATATAGCTCGTCAGATCATTATAGATCAGAGGAATGTCTGACTGCCTACCAAAATGATACAGATAGTGCCTCAATGAAGCACTTATTTTGTAGGGGATTTTCCTCCTCGAAATCATGAAGCACAGACTAACTGCTTATTCTGGATAAGCCATAACATTTTAATCATTTTGAAGGGAGCTTTTGGTAGCTTAAATGGCAACCTACACTCTCGCCAGTTTCTTCTGTGCCTTCTTCATCACCTTAGCAGAACCTTTATCATCTTCTACTGATCTGAGAAATTCTGCGTAATTTTCTGCCACAGCGGCATAGTCATGAGGCGCGGTATCAACATGGTCTGCAAACACAGCAAGCGACTTTACAAAATACTCTTTTGCCTGCTTATTCTCTCCCATTTGAGCTAGTGATAGTGCTAAGTTAGAATACGATTGAGCTGTATCAGGATGGTTTTCTCCCAAGCTTGCGAGCCTTCCTTCTAGTGCCATGGTATGCATCTCTCGCGCCTGCTCATCATAGCCAGATTTCAGATAGAGCGCTCCTACATTGTTGAAAAGGATCGCTGTTTTCTCGTGGTTCTTCCCATAAGAATTATGACAAATTTCTAGTCCTTTAAGAAATAAAGTTTCTGCCGTATCCATGTTTCCAATGCTGCGATAAATGAATCCAAGATTATTACAAATATCAGCCACTTCTTCTAATTCAGGCGGATCTAAGCGCTCGTACATTTCAATGGCTCGCTCGTAATAGAGGATCGCCTCCTCATCATTTTCCACAAAATCATACAGCACACCGATACTCGCACAGACCCGTGCTAGCATTTCTGTGCATTCTGATTTCCCATTCAGCATCTCTAATGCTTCTAAATAAATGACCCTCGCATCTTCCAAGAAACTTTGCTGACGGAGTAAGTCTGCCTTTATCTCTAGGGTAGCAGCCAAGCGAACTACATCATCAAACTCGCCACTATCAGATGCCCGCGCTTTTTCAACAGCAGCTTCTGCTGCCTGCATGGCTTCATCCCATTTATCTTCATTGGCTAGTTCTATTACTCTCTCTGAGAGCGTCTCTATTAAGTTCGCTGTTCCTGAATCCATAGTTCTATCACTTCTAATAATCATGATTCCTAAACTACCTACTAACCAAATGAAAGATAATTATTTTAAAAAACTCCACTTATTTTGAAATTTTACTTTTAGGAGCATCTAGCAACCTCATTTAATCCGTAAATAAGCTCTCGCAGGTGGCTCTATTTTTAGGTAATCCACCAAAAGCCCTCCTCAAGCACAAATGCGGATGACTACTCCCGTCCCAAACACCTAACAGAACCGCCAGCTCCTTCTCAAAATGAACCACCGCTTTCCACTCACACTGCTTTTCTGTTAGATAATGATACGCTCTGACCAACAGACCATAGGCATCATCATCCACCTCGCCTGCCTCCATCACATACTCTAACAACGTAGCGAAATAACCAGCTACCATCGTGTTTTTATACTGCTTACGGATACCTTCAGCGTATTCATTCACGATGAGTTCCTTCAGCGTTCCTAGCTCACTTTTCGCACTCGGTATCCAAGACATCTCGGCAGTGTAAAATAAATCTAACTTCCCCGCAAAAACACTCTTAGGTCTCCGCGCACCTTTCGCAACAGTCTTTACCAGCCCCACCCCCTCCACACACCAGGTCACTATCAGACTAGTTTCAGTGAGCTTAGTGAGTCGTAGAATGATGCCATTTCCTGTCCTCATAACAGCTATTTTGAAATGATAACAATGCGGTTAGTATTCGTCCCTTTAGATTTATTATCCACTCCCCAGCAGTTTGCCGTCTTGGTAAATTCCTGCGCATTAATCATCACACCATGAACTTTTAACTCCGCATCTAATGCCGCCTGAATGACTAGATCCTCTAACATCAGCTTAGCCTTTTTCACCTCCCCCACCTCAAAGGCAATCACTCCATCGCTCTCTAACAGACGCTTGAGTTCTACAAACACCTTCGTCATTTTCGCCACCCACAGCTTCTCAGATTTCAACTGAGAAATAGGCAAGTCTGAGGAATCAATTCCATTAAACCAACACCGTAACCAATTATCAGTGCGGTAATCCACAACATCTAAAAATGGCGGTGAAGTCACCACCAGCTTCACAGATCCACTAGCTATCTCATCCGTGCTTTCCGCCTGGCTGGTAGTTAGTAGAGGTAAGGATTTTTCTAACAAGTCTTCATCAAAAATAGTGAGCTTACTCAAAAGTTGCTTAGATTTCTTGAGAATAATCGCTTTCACATCCTTAGCCACTGGCTGCTGATCTCGTTTCTCATTAATGATGCGCTGGCGAGCCGCAGTCACCGCTTGGTTTGGGGGCATCGTGTAAACAGAGAAGAAGCCAGAAGAATGCCCCGTGAGACGATTCGTAGCCACCATCCTGATCCATCGGTCAACATCAGTAAGCTCGCCTTCTTTTTCCCGCGAGACAAAATAACTACGCAACGCACTAATCTGGCTCAGTGTGTCAGGATGATAAAATGCCAATAACTCAGGGTCTTCTCCCTGCTTAGATTCAGCCGTAGTCTCCAGAGAAATTTCATCTAATCCAGCTGCCACCTCCTCCTGGCTGGGAGGCGAGAGCCGCGGCAAACAAAGTATTTTAGAAAGTGGATTGATGTCATTTCCCGCCACCTTTCTGCCATGCAGTGCGGACTCCACAAGCGTAGTCCCGCGCCCCATAAATGGATCATACACCACATCACCCTCACTCGTTAGCCGCTCCAGAAAGAACCTCGGTAACTGCGGCTTAAAGCACGCTCGGTAAGAAACCTCATGCAGTGAATGCGCAGCGCGTTGCTTCGAGGTCCAGAACTCATTCACATAAAACGGCACACTCTGCCCACAGATCTGCTTATGCTCGATTAGCGTGTTCTCACCAAACTCGCAGAAATTTTCTACCTCGGTGAAGAATGATTCTAAACTATGCAGCATTGTCTTTTAAATCTGCTCTAGCTTTCTCTGCAAGCAACTTCTTCTGATAGCGAGTCTGCACAATATCCGTAATAACCAGCACACCAATTACAAAATAGAAAGTCGTCTTCGTCATCACCTGAATTTCTTCCCCAAAGAGCCTCAAGTGACCCAAATGCGCACCCTCAGTCAGTAACATAATTCCCACCACAAACAAAATAAACAGCCCTAGCACCTCATACATCCGGTTCTTTTGTAGGAAATCAGAAACCTTATCTGCCAACCAGATCATAAGAACACCAGACACTAAAATCGCCACCACCATCACCCACGTAATATACTGCAAGTTCCCTGCATCATCTTTGTATTGAGCTAATGCCATCGCAGATAAAATAGAATCAAATGAGAAAATCACATTCATCATCACGATCCAAGCAATCACTGAAGCAGCTGATTTCTTCTTATTACTCACTGCCTGTCCATGCTCAATATGCATCATGTGCAGCACCTCCTTAGTAGCTGTGTATAAAATAAACACCCCACCAAACAGCACAATCAATGAATGACCATTAAACGAACCAGAAAACCAATCACCTGGTATATTAAACAACGGCGTCTGAAATTTAGCGATCATATGCACCAACGTGAACAACAAAACTACCCGCAACACAATCGCAATACCAATACCAAGCTTCCGCACCTTAGCCTGCTCCGCCTCAGGCGCACGCTTAGACTCCAGCGAGATATACAATAGGTTATCAAACCCCAACACAGCCTGCAAAATAATAAGCATCACCAACGTCCCAATCGCAGAAATAATAGATGGCTCACCTGCTGCAACTGCAGATGACGCGCTCAATAGAGTTTGATAAATCATGTCCATGAAAGATGTATGCCGTCCCACCTCTGATAATTCAATGAAAAATTCCCTCCTGTAAAAAAATACAATATTTCTTGTAACGTCTCCCCTGAATAGTCGTGAGGTGGGTAAGAAGCAGATGACTTCTCAAACCAATTCAAACCACAAACCAAACCCAAATTACTATGAAAGCAAAATACAAAGCACTAGCAGCAGCCATTCTCACCCAGTCACTCATATCTTGTGATGGAAGTGATGGCGGAAACAATGACGATTTAGGAATCCTCCCACAGAACACCCCAGAACGCTTTGAGCCAGGGGATGTGATAGAAATAGCAAACACCTTCGGTTCCACCATCTACTGGACCATGGGCAACGATGGTTCATTTACCAAAACTGAACTTATTCCTCGTGGCAACGTCGTTAGGCATATTGAAGAAGGAACTTACAGCTATCAGAAAATCAACGAGCAAGATGGACATTTAATGTTCAGCACAGACTTTGGTGATAACACGGCAGATCTGGAATGGAGCAGCCCAGGAGGAGGAGAGCTAGAAGTCGATGCTTTTATCTTCGGTCCATTTTTATACTTCAGAAAGAACCACAACCCAAAAGTGCACATTGCTCCAGAAAGGCTGTTTAATGGCGATGTCATCCAAGGTGCAAGTGGGTTATTTGACTATGTAATCACCAGTTCTAACACACTGACAGTAAGAATTAATATTGGAGAAGGGGCCACACTCCCAGCTAGCTACACCTACCGAAAAATAGATCACTTTGTCTCCACTCTGAACATTTCAATAGAAGGGCAAGCAGACCAATTTTCCATCATCACTTGGCACAACACCAACAGAGGCAGCCTGTATCAACAAGATGGTCAAAACGGAGAAGACATCATCCTATTCAACTACATCCCAGGCCTAAGACAGCTCAATTGAAATCGACCAATAGATTCAAGATTCATCTAGCGAGTTTCTTAATTTGCCCATAACAGGCGCATTCATTGTAGTTTTAATAGCTCAATGAATGCGTTTTTCGTATCTTTACCCCACCGATGACCCCACCAATGACCCCACCAATGACCAGATCTATGACCAGATCTCAAAAAGGTAACCCACCTCCTCCTCAAACTCTTGCTGAGATGAGACAGTGCTGCGGATCTCCATTTCTATCAACTGCCTAAGCCGCTGTCTAGAACGGCTCAGCATTACCCTGAAAGTGCCAGCTTTCATACCCAGCTTTTTTGCCAGCTCCTTCCCCTCACCGTCCCGAGTCCTCCCATCCAGAAGAGGAGCCACCTGCTCAAATAGCTCTCCATTACCAGCGCTCTCCGACTCCTTTCTCAAATTAGAAAGGGCGATTGCTATCACAGATTGCACCCAAGACTTATCAAACTCCACATCTGGAGCAGCCTGATAATCCGCCGTCAATTCATCATTTATATCTGTCACCACGTGGCTACCCTCACGCGATTTCCTCTGCTTAAATCGCCACTGGTCAGTCAGAAAGTTCTTCACCGAGCGCTTCATGTATGCTCTAAACTTACCATTCAGCTTCTCGGGAAATCTCTTCTCAGCACTCTTAGCTAACAGCTTCTCAAAAAACATCTGTGCCATCTCCTCCGCCACATCTTTTTTATATCCGCATGAACAGATATAATCATAGATCGGCTTCCAATAGTTCTTACAAAACTCAGAAAGATCTCCACCTCCACACGCCTGCCGGATCACAGACCACCTTGTGTCTGGAAAATAATTTTGGCTTACCTCTTTCCCTCTACTCATTAAAAAGGTTCTATCATACTGAACACCACTTACGAAGCACTCTCTTTCTTATCAAAAATATGCTTAATTAATGAGATGATAAAAACAACTGTAGAAGCAGCAGCACCAGCCGTAGCCAATATGCCCAAAAGAAGTAACCAGACACTCCCTGCATCACATACCACTATAACCGCATAAACCGCTCCAGTAATACAACAGAAAAACGCCATCCTATACCAAGCCACCTTCAAGCTAGGAACATCCTGCCTCAAAGAATCTTCCTTACCTCTCAATACAAAGACATCCGTCTCCGGAGGCTCATAAGGATTTACATCTACTTCTAAATCCAGATTTTGTTTTATACCCATAAAAAATAACCACTAAGACTATATCGACTTACTCCCCTGCATAATACTAGCAACGATATAAATCACCACAAACACCACCCAAACAACACAAATTCCAATCGTAGTAGGAAGTAACCACAAACTACCAGAATCCTTTATCAAAGCTGCCCCAAAACCAAACGAGATAAAGAAAAAAACCGTAGCTAACTTGCCAGACCACTTCATCAGCGGAGTCTCCTCCTCTACCTTCTCATCTACTGGCACATACTTCTCCTTCAACTCCAAAGAAGCATCCGTCAGAGGAGACTCATAAGGATTCATTTTTCGCTCAGACATCACCCACTACTGACACCCAATACTCCCCAAATCAACAATAAACCAGAAACGCACCACGAAAAAACCCTCGCCAGAAAAATCCAGCAAGGGTTCTGAGATAAACATCACCAGCTACTTCACTGTAGCATCAAAGCCTGGTTTAGCTCCGCGAACAGCAGCTATCAGCTCAGCATTCGTTACCTTATTTCTATCTACCACCACAGCGGCAGAAGTCATCGTAACCTTAGAAGAAATAACTCCATCCACTTTAGAAAGTGCAGACTGCACCCTCGGTGGGCATCCCTTCGCTCACGTCAGCCCTGTAAGAACAAGCTGGACGGTCTCTACCTTAGCGTTTTTAGCTGCCAGCACCTGAGAGGTTTGCGTAGCTGGATCGTTCACAGCCGCTGTTTCCGCGCAGGACATCAGCGTTATTGACGTAGCCGCCACAGTGGAAGCCATCATGATTTGTAATGATTGATTCATCGTATGCTCGTGAGTTAAAATTTTAATTTAATCGATTGTTCCAGTGAAGCCAGCATCTGTGATCGCCTTAGTCAGCGCATCATTCTTTACCTTACTTCTATCTACGGAGACCTCAGCAGCAGTTTTACTGACGCTTTTCACCTCTACTCCATCTATCTCTGAAAGTGCAGACCGCACCTTCTTTCCGCAAGCGGAAGCTCACTTTAGACCGGAGAGATTGATGCTCACTGTCTCAGTTTTTTCAGCTGTAGCAGTGGAACCATCTGTGCTTGTTGCTGGTGCCTTCTCTGTGTCAGATCCGGTAGCAGCACTTTCTTTTTTATCCCCGCAGGAAGCAAACGCCACTGCACATGCAGCAACACCACCCATCAAGAGATTTTTATTTAGTGTGTTCATTTTTCTAGTTATTCTGGTGTAGCGCCCAGACGGAATTGTCTAAGCAAAGTACAAACTAACACACCTCCCCAGAATCTCTAGTTAAATCACCGGATTATTTCCAATCTCTCCCG
>CAKZMG010000187.1 GCA_937128235.1 uncultured Verrucomicrobiales bacterium | reverse complement strand
AAGGGAACGCATGAAGTCGGAGTCGTTGTTATTTTCGGCATCTTGACGACGATGGCAGCGTTTACTCCTATGCTGGGACTGAGCGGTGTGAGTGGTAAGATCTGGCCTAACATTCCTTTGGTGGTGATTCCCGTGTTGCTGTTTTCGTTGTTACAGTCGAAGCTCGTATTGCCAGCGCATGCGGCTTTCTTGAAGCCTAGAGATGAGAACCGAAAGGTTGGTCCATTTACTAGGTTGCAGCGTAGGATCGCAGATGGTTTAGAGTGGTTTATTGAGAAGATTTATATGCCGGTGTTAGGGAAGAGTCTGAAATGGCGTTATGTGGTGGCCTCTGGGTTCATTGCAGTATTTCTCGTCATCATGGGCTTGGTGATTAGTGGCAGAGTTCCTTTCGTCTTCATGCCGAAGGTGGAAGGTGATGTTGTTTCAGCGAAGCTCTCGATGCCTGTGGGTGTGGAGTTTGGCATCACTAACAATGCAATTACTAGAATAGAATCTGCTGCTGAGACAGTTGGCGCTAGGATGAAAGATAAGGATGGCAATTCGGTCATTAAGCACTTGTTAGCAAGCTCTGGAACTCAGCCGTTCCAAGTAGGTTTCAACCCAGGCGCAGGCGCAGTGAGTAGCCATATCGGTGAGGTGACACTCCAGCTCTGTGCAGCTAAGGATCGAGAACACAGCTCGGCGCAGATTATCAATGCGTGGCGCAAAGAAATAGGGGTGATACCGGGTGTGGTGGAGCTGACATTCAGAGAGGAAACTAGCTCTGGAGGTAATGCGATCGATATCGAAATAGCGGGCGACAATTTAGAACAACTCGAAGAGGCAGCGGCGTATCTGACAAAGAATCTAGAAGCGATGGAGGGTGTGAAGGATATCAATACTGATAGACGCCCTGGCAAATACGAAGTCGTCTATGATCAAGATAGTATAACGCCGCTGGGTCGGTCACGTGGATTTACACTGAGGGGGATCTCTACTCAGATACGGGCGATTTTTGCTGGTGTGGAAATTCAGAGAATCCAGCGAGGTAGAGATGAAGTGAAAGTGCTGGTGCGCTATCCTGAGGATGATCGAAAGTCTCTAACAACTTTGGCTGGTGTGAAGCTCAGAGCGCCTGACAATAGTGAAATTCCGCTTAATCAAGTGGTGGTAGGTAAGGCGGATAGGGGAGTCTCATCGATCAAGAGGGTGAATGGACGCCGAGCAATCAAGATAGCAGCCGATGTCAACCGTGAGGTGGCAAATGCGAAAGAAGTGGCTGATACATTCACGAAAGATCATCTAGAAACGTTAGATCAGAAATTTAAAGGAATCAGCTGGGACTATCTCGGTGAGCAGAAGGATCAGAACGATAGTATTAGCGAGATGGGAGTGAAGTTTCTGTTTGCTCTGATCATCATTTATATCTTGATGGCAATTCCGTTGAAATCCTACTTCCAGCCATTGATCGTGATGTGCGTGATTCCATTTGGGATCGTGGGCGCTGTGATTGGTCACATGTTTTTAGGTATGGAGCTTAGCATCATGTCGCTGTGTGGCTTGGTGGCCTTGTCTGGAGTGGTGGTGAATGATTCGCTGGTTCTGGTGGACTATGTGAACCGTCATAGAGCTCTAGGTATGACGGCTCTGGAGTC
>CAKZMG010000186.1 GCA_937128235.1 uncultured Verrucomicrobiales bacterium | reverse complement strand
AAGGGAACGCATGAAGTCGGAGTCGTTGTTATTTTCGGCATCTTGACGACGATGGCAGCGTTTACTCCTATGCTGGGGCTGAGCGGTGTGAGTGGCAAGATCTGGCCTAACATTCCTTTGGTGGTGATTCCCGTGTTGCTGTTTTCGTTGTTACAATCGAAGCTCGTATTGCCAGCGCATGCGGCATTCTTGAAGCCTAGAGATGAGAACCGAAAGGTTGGGCCATTTACTAGATTGCAGCGTAGGATCGCAGATGGTTTAGAGTGGTTTATTGAGAAAATTTATATGCCGGTGCTAGGGAAGAGTCTGAAATGGCGCTATGTGGTGGCCTCTGGATTTATTGCAGTATTTCTCGTCATCATGGGCTTGGTGATTAGTGGTAGAGTTCCCTTCGTCTTTATGCCGAAGGTGGAAGGTGACGTTGTTTCAGCGAAGCTATCGATGCCTGTGGGTGTGGAGTTTGGCATCACTAATAATGCGATTACTAGAATAGAATCTGCCGCTGAGACAGTTGGCGCTAGGATGAAAGATAAGGATGGGAACTCAGTCATTAAGCACCTGTTAGCTAGCTCTGGAACTCAGCCGTTCCAAGTAGGTTTTAACCCAGGCGCAGGCGCAGTGAGTAGCCATATCGGTGAGGTGACACTCCAGCTCTGTGCAGCTAAGAATCGAGAACACAGTTCAGCGCAGATTATTAATGCGTGGCGCAAAGAAATAGGGGTGATCCCAGGTGTGGTAGAACTGACATTCAGAGAGGAGACTAGCTCTGGAGGAAATGCGATCGATATCGAAATAGCGGGCGACAATTTAGAACAACTCGAAGAGGCGGCAGCGTATCTCACAAAGAATCTAGAAGAGATGGAGGGGGTGAAGGATATCAATACTGATAGACGCCCTGGCAAATACGAGGTGGTCTATGATCAAGATAGTATAACGCCGTTGGGTCGATCACGTGGATTTACTCTGAGGGGGATCTCTACTCAGATACGGGCGATTTTTGCTGGTGTCGAAATTCAGAGAATCCAGCGGGGCAGGGACGAAGTGAAAGTGCTGGTGCGCTATCCTGAGGATGATCGAAAGTCTCTAACAACTCTGAGTGGAGTGAAGCTTAGAGCACCTGACAATAGTGAAATTCCGCTGAATCAAGTGGTGATAGGCAAGCCAGATAGGGGAGTCTCATCGATCAAGAGGGTGAATGGACGCCGAGCAATCAAGATAGCTGCGGATGTAAACCGTGAGGTGGCAAATGCCAAAGAAGTGGCTGATACATTCACGAAAGATCATCTAGAGACATTAGATCAGAAATTTAAAGGAATCAGCTGGGACTATCTCGGTGAGCAGAAGGATCAGAACGATAGTATTGGTGAGATGGGAGTGAAGTTTCTGTTTGCTCTGATCATTATTTATATCTTGATGGCGATTCCTTTGAAATCTTACTTCCAGCCATTGATCGTGATGTGTGTGATTCCATTTGGGATCGTGGGAGCTGTGATTGGTCACATGTTTTTAGGCATGGAACTTAGTATTATGTCGCTGTGTGGCTTGGTAGCATTGTCTGGGGTGGTGGTGAATGATTCGCTGGTTCTGGTGGACTATGTGAACCGTCATAGAGCTCTAGGTATGACGGCTCTGGAGTC
>CAKZMG010000185.1 GCA_937128235.1 uncultured Verrucomicrobiales bacterium | reverse complement strand
TATTTTCCTTTAGGCTATAACTATTAGGTCCAGAATGAACGATCCATGCTTGCTCTAATTGAAGATGTTTCACCGCTTCAGTAAATGATCTGGTGTTTCTAGGATCTTCATTATGTTTGAATGCTATTCCGTAGAGTTTTCCTCGCTTTCTGAAAACTAGATCAATCTCAGCACCACTCTGTATTCCCCAAGTATAGCATTCTTCTTCAGTGAGATTAAGCGCGATACAGACTTGTTCTAGCGCATAGCTTTCCCATGAGGCACCTAAGTATTGGCTAGTTAGCAATTCGTGGAAGTTGAAAACTTGGAGTAATGCATGTGTTATCCCAGAGTCTCGTATGAAATATTTAGGAGCCTTTCTAAGTGTTTTTCCCATATTCGTAGCGTAGAGGGGGAGTTCTCTGATGATGAAGGCTGTTCGGAAGAGTTCAAGGTATCGTTTAATAGTCTTTTGATCGACACCCAGATTGTCTGCCGCAGTGCTATGATTCCAGTTTCCTCCCTGCGTGGTCGCTATGATACGGAGTAAGTCTCTGATCGTCTTATTGCTTATTTTTGAATCTGCAAGATCTCTCAAGTCTCGCTGGATAAATTCCCTTACATAATCCATACGCCACTTCATGGATTGAACTTCCTTACGCATGAATGCCTGGGGGTATGATCCTTGAATCCATAGATTTTTCCAATTACCAGTGCCTATTTCGCTCAAGCAAAATCCAGACATATCAATAATGTGAGCTCGTCCCGCGAGTGTTTCTGAAACTTCTTTCATGAGTAATGTGGAGGCAGAACCTAGTAGAAGAAATCTTGTAGTATGACCTGGTCGATCAGCTAAAACACGTAGGGTAGGAAACAAATCTGGCTTTTTTTGCGCTTCATCGATAACGACAAGACCATTGAGCGACGCGAGCGTGGTGCGAGCATTTTCTTCGAGTCGGATGATATCTAGGCTATCGTCCATAGCAAAGTAATGAGATTCATGAACGCCCAGCTCTCTAGCAAGGGTTGTCTTACCGCATTGTCGAGGACCTTGTAGGACGACAATTGGGCTTTGTTTCAAACCTTCCTGAATAGCTTGTGATAATGTGGGTCTGCGTATAAAATCCATCTTGAATAGATAATATACTTGAATTTTAGGACTGTCACTCCTAAAATGCGCATATAATGAAAACAAATCAGTATCACAAGATTCCTTTTGAGGATGGCGATTTTAACTTTGATAAGTTTGAAGCCTTTGTGAACGCCTTGCTTAACAGTGAATGTGAGGTGCGTCTGGGATTTGATGAAAAGATACGGATGTCTAGTTTAAAGACAACGTATCGGTATGGAAAGCAAGGAGACAAACAACGTGGAATAGATCTTGTAGCACAGACTGTTGGCGGCAGGATAATCGTATTTCAATGTAAATACCATGAATCTAGTACTACCAGAGTTGGGTTACCTATAGCAAGAAAAGCTGTAAAAAAAGCGACAGAAGAATACCCTGAAGCTGACGAGTATGTCTTATTAACGAATACCTCTTTCACTCCCGGAGCGCTAGATTATTTCACAGAAAATAGCTGGGTAATGCTAGGAAGTGATGAGTTGCATGGTGCTGTCCGCTCATTACCAAGCGAGGATGGTTATGACTTATTAGTGGATCACTTCGGAAAGATTGCAGCAGACCATTTCTATCCTCTGGGACCGCATCTGTTAGTTTCACCTAAAAGATTTAAGAATTACCAGGTAGGAGCGTTGTCACATAAATACGCTTGCATTGGTAGAGAGAAGGAAATCAAAAGAATTGTTAGAAAACTAACGAGTAAAAAGAAAAGTTGTGTGATAGTAGCAGCTGAAGGAGGAGTAGGCAAATCTCGATTGATGTGTGAAGTTTTGGAAAGAATTGAGAAGATGAACGAGAAGAATTATGTGAAGATTCTTCAAGCTGAAAACAGTGGGTCAGCAAAACAAATAAACTTAGCGGATCGGTATACAAATCACGTAATAGCAATTGATGATGCTCATATTGGGAGTAATATGAGATCAGATGTATTATTATCGGTATCAGAGATGAATGGGCATTTATTATTGATGAGTAGACCCGAAGGCTTAAATAGCATACGAGCATCTTTACGTAAAACTGGTTGGGAAATTCAGGATGATGATATCGAAATTTTAGAATTAATGAAACGTTCTGATCTGGTGGATCTAGCTAGTGAGGTCAAAAAATCAGCAAAACCTATGATGTCTGAAATTGTATCCTTAGTGGATTATAGTGAAGGAAATGCTCTATTTACTGTTATTGCAGCTCAATTAGTTAATGAGGGTTATAAGTTTAAAGACGTGGTAGTTAGCGGTGAGTTTCGTAGTAAAGTATTCCAAGCATTAGAAGATAATTTCTTGGATAACTTGAAAACCGAGTCTGGCGAAATACGAAAGAAAGTAGTTAGAACAATGAAAATTATCGCGTTGTTTTCACCTGTTGATAGATCTAATTTAAATAAAGTAAGTGATTTTCTAGGTCTTAGTGAATTTGAATTAGACGATCATTTAGAGTATTTAAGCCAAGCTGGTCTTCTAAGAGAAAATGAAACAATTATAAAGATAAGCCCGGATTTGTTTTCTGACTATGTTGTTTCAAAATTTATTAGAGCATCTAATAATCAATCGATTGTTAAGAGCTTGCAACAAGCTGATTTAATGGAGATAGTTGGACCCGATGTATTCAAAAATCTAGCGTTGGCAGAGTGGCTTTTAAGACAGAAAAATCAATCTATATTGAAGTCTTTGTGGGGTAGCTATAAAGCTACATTCAGTAAAAAAAAATGGACAGCTAAAGGCTCTGAATTAAAAAAATGGTGTGATTTTTCTTTTTATCTACCAGAAGAGTCGATGGAGTTAGCTCAATTAACTTTTAATGCTGATGAAGATGATTTCTTTTATTTAAAAAGTTCAGCTCACGCCATGGCTCATGAATTGTTAGTCTCAGTTTGTAAAAACTATTCAAAACATAATTGGAGCGCGCTTGATCTGATATTCAGAAATTTAAATACCTATTCAAAGCAAGGATTATTTACTGGAAATAGCGAAAAGCATCCTTTCCAAAGTATATTTAATATTAAAAATGATAATAAATATAGAGCATTAGATTGGTTGGAAGACCGGCTTAGTGACGCGTCTTTTAAGAAAGGCTGGGTTGATAACCGGAATGATTTAGTAAGTTTATCTTTTAAAGGAATCTTCACTAAAGTAGTAAATGATACCTACATGACTGGTAATACTTTTCATTTTGGTGATGGGTTAGTGATTTATGAGAAAACTGTAGAACTGAGAAGTAAGGGGCTAGAATTATTAAAAAATATAGCCCTTAGTAATGAAAATGGAGCATTAAATAGTATAAATGTTCTGACATCAGGAGCCAGATTTGTTAGGGGAGTGCATGGTTACATTGATGATGATAAGGTGCAAGAGAAGTGGTTACCTTTCAGGATTAAATGTATTGAGTTGCTTACTGATATAGCTGCTCACCATGCAGATCCCATTATTAATTATGAAATCGCAAAAATTCTAAAATCATTATACTGGAAATATGAACCTTTGCCTGATTTTGAAAAGAAGAGATTAGAGGCGCTGGACTCTTTGAGCGTTTTGCCAGATATAGGGATAGTAAAAATGATGTTATCGTACGGAAATGAGATGACTTCAAATGACTTTGAGCAAAGACAAATAGAGTGGGGGAATTTTGTTTCTGAGACAGTAGTTAGTATGATGAGTAATCATGGTCATTTAGGCTTTTTGGATGAATGTCGCCGATTACACACTAAGCTTATCAACTATGGATATTCTCCTAATTTAACTTTTATAATCAATGCTGTGAGCGAGCAATCTCCCGAATTAATTGAATTAATGAGAGTCGAGGCTTTGAAAGGGGATGAGATGCTTAAAGGTTACTATATGGACTTAGCTTACTGGTATAGAAAAAATGAAAATCATGATGAAATGTTATCAGAAGGATTTAGTGAGTTTGGTATAAATTCATTAAACCCAATACTAGATATATTAGAGCAAAACAGGGGCAGTTTACTGAATACTAGAACTCTTGTTTGGGATTATATTCATAAAGCTGAAGGTGAGGAATTAATGAATATTTTGAAGCTGACAAGTAAACTTTGGTCAGAGGAAAAAAGGACTGTAATCTTAGAGAATATTGACTGCGGGAATTTGAGTGTTGAGCATATGTATTTTATCTCAAGTAGATTAGATGTTTACTCTAACGAAAGGGTAGAGTTTCATATTGAATTTCTTTTAAAAGTTTTTTATCGTCTCAAAAAATCACAAAATATAAATAGGGGTAAGGTAGCAGATTTATTGCAGAGGGTTGCTCAAACATGTCCTTTAGAAGTATACGAATACATTAAACCTGAAGTTTTATTGGCTCTTGAGAAAAATGATGTTGATGCGTTAGAGTTAGCATTTCCTTATTCATTAGATAAAATGAGATTCAAAGGGAAAGGGGAAATTACTGAAACAGAAATCGAAGAGATTTTTGGTAATTATTTATCTTCTGATGACAAATCAATTTACCAATCTTGGCTGAAAATCGTGATGACTGCAGATGGAGGTCTAAGTGAAACGCTGTATAAAAAACGATTAGATACAATTTTAGATGAAGAGGAGTTCAAAAACTTTCTTTTTCACGAATCTTGGATTAAGAATTGGCAAATTTTTAATAATACTGAAATCATTCGTCATGTTCTCAAAAGAGCGGAACAAATATCTGGGAAATGCCTAAAATCAATTACTAAAGATCTAGCATATGTATCAATGAATACTTCACGCTCTTACACGAACGGTATACTAGATAATCAGACAACTCTAGAAAAAGCTCTTCAGTATCGTGAGCGATTTAGGGAGGATGAGTTAGTGTTTAAGTATTATGATGCAGTGGTGAAGGTTGAGAGGGAAGACATAGAACGAAACCGCGCTAACTATGAACGTAATTTAAAAACGATGGATGATTTCAATTAGGAAAGAAGGTAATTTTAATCTTCGACTTCTACTACCATGTTGATCTCTACTGAGACATTGAGTGGTAGGGCGGCGGCTCCCATGGCGGTGCGGGA
>CAKZMG010000184.1 GCA_937128235.1 uncultured Verrucomicrobiales bacterium | reverse complement strand
TCATCATACACAGGCGCACTATCCAGATTAAGACAGCACAGCTCCTCCAGCACACCACTAACCAGCGCACCCCTCTTATAAACATCCACCTCACATACATTAATTTTTCCACTCATAATATTATTCTAATTTTGTTAATTCTGTTAATTTTTCACACCTAAAACCTAAAACCTAACCACCTAACACCTCATCCGAAAAAGCCACAGGCCTCCTTTCGATGAGCGGAAACGCCCCACTCATCACCCGCAGCTCCCTCACGAACTCACCATCCACCATCTTAGGAACCAGCTTCGACATATGCACCGCATTCGTCACCAGCTTCCCCTCCCGCTCCACCAGCCCCATCCAGCACCTAAAGCTATTAAAATAATCTATCTGCATCATCGACCCGCACTCCAGCACCACATGATCCCCCAGCTCCACCTGGCACATCGCCAGCGCAGCATCCACAGACACATACTCCTCCTCACCCTTAACAATATTCGCAACCATTATGATAAATTGTTAGAACTATAATCCACCACCATCAACGGAGACAAAACCTCCTGCAACCCCGCCATAGCATCCTCCTCCTCACGGTCCATCAAACCCCGCAACCTACCCAGAGCACGCAGCACATTCTTAGAAGCACCCACCAACTCTCCAAAATTCACAGCACTAGTAACCCTAGTCACCTTCACATCACCAGCACCCGCACCACGCCTCACCAACTCCTCAAAATGCTCCCGAGCAAACACACTAGCTCCATCCGCATCCACAGCATCATCCACTTTTCCCTTTCCCCTTTCACCTTTCACCTCAGCCAAAAGCTCAACACTCCGCCAACTCCCACCAATAAAATGCAAAACCACACCACAATTATTCACAGCAATCAGCCCCGAAACATCACGAACACAGACACGCATCTCATAACGATAAGACTGACCCACCAACCCCTCACCAGCATCACACCATCTCAAAATCCACCACCCACACCCCATATCAGCAGGTAAATCTGGATTATGATTAACAGCCATACGCCCCAACCTCGCACCAACCTCAATCATCCACTCACGCACCACCTCACGATACCTCTCATCAACCCCAGCATAAGCATCCACCACCTCAGCCCCATCATATTTCTCTACTACATTTCTACTATTCATAATTTTATAAATTCTGTTAATTCTGTTAATTCTGTCTAAAAAAAAATCCACCAACCTCACTACCCACGCCCCTCCCGAAACGCATGCAACGAATGAGCCGCAATCATCTTCACACTAAGCCCCTCAATAACCACCAACCTCCCCGCCTTAATCAGATTATAAACAGTCCCCAGACTCACATTCAGCGCAGTCACAGCCTCAGCACACGTATAAGGCTCCTCCCTCTCAGGCCTCACCATCACCAGCCCCTTAGCCTTCATCTGCTCCAGCATCACCTCAGCCACAGCCCCCACCTGCTCAGCACCCAGCGCCAGCTCCACCACCACAGGCTTCACAACACCAGCACTCATGACACATCCCCCAGATCTAAATCACTCCCAGAACCCACAGCCACACCCTCAGCCACACCCTCAGCCTTAATAAAATTCTTAATAGCCACCACAACATCCCTGAAAGTCACCACCTGCCAAGCCTGACCCAGATCATAAACAGCCTGCCTATAACGCGCATCTATCTCAGCCACATACTCACCAGAACCAAAATCACGGATATTTCTCCAGCTACTCTGTAACACCAACCCAGGGAACAACTGCCCCCCCATCTGCCTAGTCACTCAAGTATGCGCATCATTCAGATCCACCACCTCACCCTCAGACTTAGCCTCACAAAATTCCAACACCTCCTCCAGAGTTACCACCCTCAACTCCACATCCTGCTCAATATTTTCCTCACTCATAATCTACTACAATTAATGGTTAAAAATTAAGCCGCAGTCACAGGCTTCAACCTCTCATTAGCATTCTCATAAATCTGAGCCTTGAACTTAAACTCCACAAACTCCCCAATAGTCATCTCAGCCTCCTCAGCCTGCTTCACTAAATTCTGGCGCTCAATAGTTGAGAGCTTCGCTAATTGTTGTTTTATAATTTCATTCATATTTACGTTTCGTAAGTTAATAACCACAATCTACATACGTTACGTAAGGCGTCAACAGAAAAAACTTGCGTAACGTAAATATTTTGTTACGATACACCCATGACCGCACATGATATAAAGGAATTACGCAAAGAAAAAAAACTTACCCAAAGCGAATTTGGCAAACTATGCGGAGTATCAGGCGCATCAGTTAGCAGATGGGAACACGGAGTAGACAACCCATCAGGAGGAGCTCTAAAAATACTCGAACAACTTAAAAGCGGCGAACTAATCACCGCCAACATCACCCCACTAGAAACCAAACTACTCGATCAAAACGTAGCCATGTCCAACTACGACAACAGAGAAGACTTTCTAACAGCCTCCCTTAAATACCTACTCATCCACGGCGACTTCATGCCACTAGACGCACCTAACCCCGCACACCACCAACACTCACACCTAAGAGTAGCAGAAGACACACCCCCATATGTTACCGAAAGAAAATCTAACATCATCGATCCCAGCACAGAAGCAAACAACTCTGGTGGAAACAGCAACACCTCCGCAAGCTAACGACTCCACAAAAAAAAGAAACTAGCAAAATTCTAACAGAAAGCAAAATTTCTCAACAACTTCTCCTAAAAATCTAACAAACCCCGCACATATAACACAGCCAAGCACACAATACACCCAAGAACCCCAGAAAAAGCCTCGCATCAAGCGGGGCTTTTTCGTTTCATACCCTAATGATAAAACCGCCTAAAAAACAAACCCACCCACTCACACTCATCTTCGCCATCTGCCTAGCCGCAGGAACCATCATAGCTATCATCGCTGCATCCACACCACTCACACCAGAACAACAAGCCAAAAGAGACACCCAAGCCACCATCGACACCCTCACCTCACGCACCAAACAACATCTACGCACCCACCTCCTCACACCCTCCATCGCTAAAATCCAACTCCGACACCACATCATAAAAAACGACTGGCAAGACTACCACATCATCACCGGCCACGTAGACACCCAAAACAAATACGGCACCACACTCAGAAAAACCATCCACTACATCTACAACACCGACACCCTAAAACTAACCTACGCCGCCCTGGACAACAAAACCCTCCAGGGCCACATCCCACTCTCCCTAAAATAAAACCCCAAACTAATCCACCCACTCAGCATCCACCCACTGCTGGATAATCACCCTTAGCTTAGCACCTGACTTCACACCATCCCTAGCGCACAGCTTCACCAGCTTAGCCTTATATCCCTCCTCTAACAGAGCAAACACCTTATCAGTAAGCGGAGCATCCCCCAGCTGTGCATTACTCGGCTTGCCTGTTAGACCGTGTTTCTTCTCTTTTTTAGCCATCGTATTTTTCTACTTCCTCCATATATTTTACATACCACTCACCAGCTTCTCTATTAGCTTTTGTTAGTAATTCTAGATCCTTTATAGGATCACTAAGCCAAGAGCACACTTGGCCAGAACCTTCGTCATCAAAACCAAAAAGAACACCGTAATGTGTGTCTAACACATACTCTAACTGATAAGTTTCCATCTCGCTAGGGAGAACATCACAAATCATAAATCTAGGATTATTTTCATTCATCATATTAAAGAGCCTTTTCAGTCATGCTCAGGACTCTTTTTAAAAATTATCGGTTATGTGTTGCTTGCATCTTATTCATATACCTTCTCATCATCTTAGATCTTTTTACAGATTTAGAAATAAGATCAAAATGCCAGACTTGTTTCATTCTAACAATGCCTTGTTTAATGATTTTTTCGAGTTCATTTGCTGATTCTGGAAGAATCAGCACTCTAGCTTCGATGCCGCCTTGCTTCATGGCTAAGACAATTCTCTCCGCTTTTCTTAAAATGTGGTGAGCTGGGGATGCGTTGTTATTATCTGACTCAAATCTGTTCTTAACTTCAACTTCTTCTGTTCCACATTGGCTTGTTTTTGCTGATATATATACTTTCATGATGTTTATTCTATTTGTCTTTAGTTTCTCAGTTCCGCTGAGGCGGTCTAGGCTTCCTTGCCTTCGATAATTAGAATCTACACAATTCTCAGAAAACGTCAACATTTAATTTGCACCTTTTTAAATTAGAACTAAAACGTGACACATACAACCTACCACCATCAAGCAAACCTCACCGACTTCGCCGCCTCCATCCCAGCCTTATCAGTCACGTGAGAATAAGTTTTAAGTAACGTAACCCCACCATCCTTATGCCCCAGCCACCGAGCCACTATCGGCACCGCAGTATCACACTCTAAACACCGAGTTGCGAAAAAATGCCGACACGTATACGGCGTAACATGCAGCCCCAGCCTCTCACTAGCCCCAGTCATCGCCCTAGTCGGACTCTTAATACTCCACACACTACCCACCATCTCCCTACGTCTATCCAGCACCTCACGCACCTCATCCATAATAGGCACTACCCGCTCAGCATAAGTCTTAGTCCCACGCACCCGCACACTATCTGCATAAATATCCTCCGCCCTCATCCTAACCATCTCCCCCGGCCGCATCCCAGTATAAGCCATCACCGCCACCATATCAGCACTCTCCTCAGAGCACCGCTTACGCTGAGACCTAATATCCTCTATCAGAGCCGCCATCTCCTCACCACTAGGCAGATCCCTAACAGACTGCTTAACCCTCATCCGCTTAACATCCGCCAGAGGATTACTAGCACGCAGACCCGCAGCCACCTGCATATCCACCAGCACCCTAACCACACTCAGAAGATTATTAGCATACTGAGCATTAAACCGACCACCCACAGCACACCACCACGCACGCAAAACAACCGCACCACACTGCCCCACCGCCACATCCATCGGCAGAGTCTCCACCAGCGAATCAAACCTCCTAACATTAAAACTCTTACTAGACTCTAACAAATCAGGCCTAACAGACTCCACAGCAAACCACTCCGCAAGACACCCCCTAAGAGTAGCCTTACTAGCACCACCCGCACCACCTGGACCAAAAGCCAAAGCCCCCTCTGCAGAAGCCCTAATATCATTCAGCACCAGCGGCAACTTCACACGAGCCACCCCCAGCACCGCAGACCCCAGCGACCTCCTATAAGTCTTCCCCTGGATCTTCACCTGAGCATAATACACCCCCCCATTCCTCCGCACTAGATTCGCAGTCTGCGTCCCAGCCCACTCCACCTTCCTCTTACCAGACTTCTTACCAGCAACCTTCTTAACAACCTTCTCACCATCAGTTTTTCTACCACTCATACACCCAACAAGCCCCAAAAAACACCCCCAGTCAACAAAAAGGATACCACCCCGGGATACCACCCCACACTAACCGAAACACCCACCCACAAAAAAGCCCTTATAAAATAAGGGCTTAAAGAATACTCCCAACAGGATTCGAACCTGTGACCTACGGATTAGAAATCCGTTGCTCTATCCAGCTGAGCTATAGGAGCGTTATATTCTTCGGTGGGCAGTTGTTAATACCAGCCACTTAAAGATGCAATACCTTTTTAACAGAAATCAAAAGTTTTTCATCTTATAGACGAATACGATGAAAACTCACATCTATTGAAAACAACGGGTCATTCATATCTAAAACAACTGTTTTAGAAAAATTAACCTTTTTCAGGTAACTCAGCTTAATACCTTGCGCCTCTTAATTATATACACTACAATACCTAACAGAACCCCCCTAACAGAAAACTAATACCCTCCAGCAAGAAGTCCGAATAATCCCCAACAACCATTATTACTTCAAATACATGAACAAAACATTATTAGCATTATTAGTATCCGCAACATCACTGTCAGCTCAGACCATTACGTATGATTTCAACAGCCAATGGAATAACGACTGGGTAACATATGATGTCCAAACTGGAGGCAACGCCTACACACCATCAATGAACTACAGCAAATCTGACGAAGGTAGATTAGGTGGAGCCGGTGGAAATCAACTCGGCGGAACAGTATCAGCTCCACCTGGTTACCAAGGATCAATCACTTCAATTTACGAAGGAAGAGCTGCTAGCTCACTAATCAACACAGGAGACAAAGTAAGGCTACAAGGTTCATACAGTGCCTTTGCTAACCAAAATGCTTTTAACGCAACAGGTGTCAGTGAAGCTGGACAGGTAGGACTCATTAACAAAGGAGGAACTAACACTCTCTCGACTGGTGATTCAGTTTATGTAGGCTTCAAAGAGCTCACATGGACAGGTCAAAACGTCACCGCTCCATTTGCCGGAACAGCGACTGTAGAACTAGGTCTCTATGTAGACGGAGCTCAACAAGTCAGCTTCGGAACATTTACTGTTGCCGATTATGGTGCGCGTAAGAACAGTGATATTTACGCTCAATGGTTCGAGTATGATATCCTCTTTGAAAATCTAGGCAATGGAGACCTCGGCTACAAAGTAGGCGTCAACAAACTTAGCTTTTTCTACGACGGTTCAATCAATGAAGGTGCACCTATTGGACTCGGCACATGGCAGGGCTCATTAGGCTCAAATGGAGGCCTCAACAATCTCAATAACCTCTACGCAGCCTACGGCACTAACATTGTAAATACTGACGTCACTGTTACAGGATTTACGTTTGATCACTCACAAAGCGGAGATCTCCATGATGGAATCATCACAGTTCCAGAGCCAAGCTCATCGATTCTAGTCGCTCTATCATCATGTGCGCTTCTTCTACGTAGAAGACGTTAATTATAACTCCATCGGCATATGAAAAATCTCTTATTCTTAGCATTCAGCAGCCTTACAGCCATTACTAGCGCTCAGACTAGTAATGTGGAAGTCTTCTTATTAGCGGGTCAATCAAATGCCGATGGATCGAATTCATACTATCAAAATAACGCTCAAGCCTCTAAAGGTGGCGGCTTGACAGCAGCAAATGCGCATTACGCGAACGACTATACAGGCATCAAGTATGCCTACGCTCACGTAAACCCATTTAGCTCAACACCTCCAAACCGTTATCTGACCAGTAACGGTTTTCAAAACCTCAAGCCTGCTACTTGGGGTATGATGGGGCCAGAAATTTCTCTGGGTAGGAATTTAGACGCCTTACATCAAGATGACGTAGCTCTGCTAAAATACACTTCACCTGGAACCTCGCTCAAGACCGAGTGGGGGCCAGATGACAACAAACTCTATCAAGACATGGTGAGTTTCTACTCAGGTCACCTAGCTACACTGGCGTCACAATACACAACTGTAACGATACACACATTCTTCTGGCACCAAGGCGAGTCTGATAGCGGAAATACTTATGTGGCAGATTACAACGCCATGTTTGACCAATTAAAGATAGATCTGAACACAGCTAGCCTAACAAGTGTGATGGGCTTAATATCCGAAGACTTCCTAAACGGAACTCCAGGATCTCCACAGTCTAACATTGCAAATGTCAACAGCGCCATCAACCAACTCGCTCTGAGATCTGATATTGTCACTACTGGTTCACTTAACGATATCCCACTGCATGATCAGATCCACTTCGATGCAAACGGCCAACTCACCCATGGTGACAGAATGGCTGCGGCCTACGAAAACAACTTCTTCCAGCCTGTTCCAGAGCCAAGCACAAGCTTCATGCTACTATTCTCTTCGAGTTTACTAGTTCTTAGAAGAAAAAGGCAGTAAGCGATTAATCTACTCATCCAGAATAGCTTTGATGGCTGGATGATTTCTTTCAACAAGAGGCAACAAGAGAAACAACTCTTTAGCCTCTTTTTTGTGCCCAGCTGTATAGGCCACAATAGCGTAGTCTTTTATAAATGCCGAACAGCGCATATTCATCGCATAGAGCTTCCGATAGTAAACTAATGCCGACTCAGCATCTCGCTTAACTCCATAGAAATAGCGAGCTGCGGCTAACATTAAATCTTTAGAATTAGGGTAGAGTTCCAAACTGGTAGTAATATATTTCTCTACATTTTCAGACTCCCCTTCTCTAGTTAATAAATCGATTAACCTCACCCAACATTCTTGATCCTGCACAGCGGTCTGAGTCGCCTTTCTGTAGCAACTCACCGCTTCAGTTAGCATTCCCTGCTTTTCATAGATCACGCCCATATTAGTTAAAGCTAAGCCTGATTCCTTATCGATCAGATGCGCTTTAGTATAGTATCCCAACGCGATTAAAGGCTGATCTCTCTCCACACTCTGAGCGTAGTGAATAGGCGCCAGTAGACTTCTAGGGTTCACAGTCATCTCGTGTTTAAATAGCGTCTGATTATTTTGCCACAATCTCAAGTGAGTTTGCTGTAGTAAAACCAAACACCCCATCGCTAATCCTGCCCCAGCGATAGCTAGCTTACTTACTGCTGGCCATTTCTGAGAAACGATAATGAGCATTCCAGCCAAAACAAAAATGAGCCCTATCTGTGGTAAATAGCTGTATCTATCTGCTCTGAAATAATAACTCAGAGGAACTATACCTGAGACCGGCAACCACATCACCAAATACCAAAGTGCTCCAAAACTCACTAACTTACTTTTTCGTGCTACTAACAAGACAAGCACTACTGAGACCAAACTAACAGCAGCCGAGATAATAATACTCTTCGTGCTTAAATCAGGATAAAACCACAGTTGATGAGTTGTCGGGCTCAAGAACCTCTCAATATAAAATGAAAAACTGAGTAAAATTTTGGCAAAGTAATCAGTGCTACCCATCCCATCACTTAGACCAGATAATCCACCTTGTGATTGAAAATACATCGTTACCATTGCGGTCAATACTGAGAAGGTGAAAAATGGTATTAACCGAGCAAACAAACCTTTCCAGCTTAGCTTTTCTTTATAGAACAAACAATAAATGCCAACGAGGATAAACGGTAAAGACACCACACTTGGCTTAGAAAGTAATGCCAACACAAAACTAGCCAGACTAAGCCAGTAATAGCCTTCCTTTCTACCCTTCAGCCATCGAGTAAAACAATACAGTGTAATAAAGAAGAACACTCCTGATAGCACGTCTTTCCTTTCAGAAAGCCATGCCACACTCTGAACCCGCTGCGGATGAAACGCCCAAATAGCCACAATTATTAGAGGCAGCCATCTAGATTTTGTAAGCTGAGTGATGAGTAAATACAGAAATACACCTGCTAAAGAATGTAGTAACACATTCATAGCGTGATGCCCTTTAGGGTTTAGCCCAAACAAGCTAACATCTAACTGATGCGAAAAATACGTCAAGGGGTGCCATAGATTGACTCTGCCCACCGAAGTTAACGCCCACTTAGTATTTTCCACACTGAGCCCACGATTAACATGCACATTTTCTGTGATGTATTCAGGGTCATCGTAGTTAATAAAATCAAATCCTAGCGCAGCTCCATAGCCGAGCACAATGACGAGAAACACCGACAAACAGCTAACCCATCTAGCTCGCAGCGTTTGACTTTCGACTAATTTCATTATTTGCCGAGTAGTCGCTTCAAGGTCTCATCTGACACTAGACTCACTGCATGGATGTTGCCACCGACCATGTTATTGATGATTTTTCGGCATTTTTTCTGATCTTCTAATGAATCAAATTCCATACCTACTAAGGCACGGCCGACCCGTTCACCAGAGTAGGAGTAGTTGAAGTAGCACAGACTGCTCACATCCTTGACCTTTTCCATAAACTCAAGAAAAGCTCCCGGTCGTTCTGGGAATTCTACATTTACGAAAAGTGGATGCTTCAGTAGATCCGTCTTATAGTTGATGATTCTGTAGCCCACGATGTCTTCTGTAGAGACATCTGACGCATGCGCCCCCTGCTCCGCTAGCATGGTATCGATCTTAGCGTAATCTTCCTCACTACCGATCAAGCCTATGACTGGATACTGATTGGCACTTTCAATTCTTCCATACTGTAGATCTACGATACTCACCGCATCCGGAAGGTCTTTCAGCACTCGGACTAGTGAACCCTTACCCTCTGGAATAGGAACTCTGAGATACTTTCTGCTCTTAGAGCCGATTCCCGCTCTACGTGAAATATTCGATAGCTGAGCAAAATCCATATTCGCTCCACAAATGATCGTTAAGACTCGCTCACCAGATTTGATCTTCCCCTGCTCAGCGTCTTGCATGATCGCCGCAAGCCCCATGGCTCCACTTGGCTCAGGAATAGCTCGTAGACTCTCCCATATCTTTCTTACTGCATGGCAAACCTCGTCATTGGTCACTGTGACAATTTCATCTAACAGATCCTTGCAGATATCAAATGTATTGCTACCCACCTTACGAACCGCTGTGCCGTCACAGAAAACATCCAGATACTTTAGCTCCACTGGCTCCCCTGCTTCAATCGCTGCTTTCATGGACGCCTGATCCACACCTTCCACACCGATGATTTTACACTCCGGCCAGAACTGCTTCAGCCAGCAAGA
>CAKZMG010000183.1 GCA_937128235.1 uncultured Verrucomicrobiales bacterium | reverse complement strand
TGCTTGATGGCAGCAGCTTTCTCACCTGCATAGGTGCGGAAGTTCTGAGCCTTTTCTACGGCAGCAGCTTTCACTGTCTGAGCCTGTGTGGCGGCGAAGTCTGTCATGTCATCTGCAGCGTGGCTGCGGAGATCTGAAGCGGCTTGGCTTACTCCTGCATAGTCTGAAGGAGAGAGTGGTGTAGGATTTGTTGGTGTGTAGTCCATATCTAATGTTGTTGTTGAATTTATTTTAGTCTATCGGTGAATTGATGTTTCTATATGCGAAATGTACATTGAAAAGCTCACTAAGCAAGGATAGTGTGCGAAATAAAAATTCGCGAAACTAGATCATTTACTGAGCTAAATTTAATCTTTAAATTCTTCGTTAAATTTCTCGATTTTATCCGATGTATCGGTCCATTTTGAATAAGTTTTTTCTAATTTCTCAGAAAGGTTCTGGAAGGCGACCGATGCTTCCTGCATTTTCTCCCCATCAGTGGCGACTTCTGGGCTAGACATGTGCTGGGTGAGGGTGGCTTGGGCAGATTCTATGTCAGCTATCTGCGTTTCTAAGCTTTCTAGCTCAGTTTCTAGCGGTTTGAGGATGGAGCTGCGCTTTTGTCTGATTTCAGCATCGCGTTTGCGCTGATCTTTTCTGGATAATTTACTGTCACTATCTGTGCTGTTTTGACTGGCTTTTTGCTGTTCTCTCTGACTTGCCTTAGCTCGCTTGGCGGCTTGTTTAGCGATGTCTTTTTCTTCAGCTTTTTTATCGATGAAGTAGCTGACATTTCCATGGTAGAGTCTAGGCTCGGCTTCTGGTCTAAACTCCAGTGTGTGGGTGACGATGGGGTCTAGGAATGCGCGGTTGTGAGAAACGATGAGATAGGAGCCAGGGTATTCATTGAGCGCAGTCTGGAGCACTTCTTGGGATTGGACATCGAGGTGGTTAGTAGGCTCATCAAGAATGAGGAAGTTAGCGGGCTGGATGAGCATCCGGACGAGAGCTACGCGGGATCTCTCGCCTCCGGAGAGCACTCCCACTTTCTTGAAAACGTCATCACCTCGGAAGAGGAAGCAACCGAGGATATTTCTAACAAGTGGTGCGTTCTCACGTGATGAGACTGCTTGGCAGGTCTCTAGGACGGTGAGGTCTGGGTCTAGTTCATCTGCGTGGTTCTGTGAGAAGAATGAGATGGCTGATTTGCTACCAAGAATGTAATCTCCAGAGTCTGGAGCTTCTTGACCTGTGATGAGGCGGCAGAATGTGGATTTACCTGCACCGTTAGGTCCCACGATGGCGATGCGTGCGCCTTTCTCTACCTCGAAGCTGAAATCCTTGAAGATTTCGGTTTTGCCGTAGGCTTTAGTGGCATTTTCTAGCTTGGCTACGGACTGTGCGCTGGGTGGAGGCTTGGGGAAGGTGAAGTTCATCACCGCGTCTTCTTGATCTATTTCGATGATTTCAATTTTCTCTAGCGCCTTGAGTCTGGACTGGGCTTGAGTCGCCTTGGAGGCTTTGGCTCGGAAGCGATCAATGAATGCCTTAGCCTTTTCGATCTCCTTTTTCTGAGAGAGGTATTGCTTCATTTTGATCTCTTTTCTGAGCGCAGATTCCTTGAGATAATAGGAGTAGTTCCCTGCGTATTCCTCTGCTTTTCCTTGATGGAAAGCGATGGTGCGTTTGGTGAGGGTGTCTAGTAGTGCGAGGTCGTGAGAAATGATGATGATGGCACCAGAATAGTTGATGAGGTATTGCTCCATCCAGGTCTGGGAGTCGATGTCGAGGTGGTTAGTAGGCTCATCTAGTAGCAGGACGGCGGGCTCTTGGAGGAAGAGTTTTGCCATGGCGATGCGCATCTGCCAGCCGCCGGAGAACTCCGAGCAGTCGCGCTGGAAGTCAGAGCGTTTGAAGCCTAGCCCAGTGAGCACGGACTCGATCTTAGGTTTGATTCTGTTTGGATCAAAATGCTCTAGCTGGATTTCTAAGCCACCAATTTTATCGAGCGTCTCGGAAAATTCTTCGTTACGTGGATCCTGGGTTTCGAGTAGCTCGCCGAGGCGGTCTATTTCGTTCTGGATGCCTTTGGCTTCAGCGAATGCGGATTCGGTTTCGTCCCATAGTGTCACACCTGAGATGTGGATTCCTTCCTGCGGGAGGTAGCCTATTTTGCAGTGCTTAGGCTTGGTGATTTTGCCTCCATTTGGCTCTAATACACCACCGATGCACTTCATGAGCGTGGATTTTCCGGCACCGTTATGCCCGGCGAAGGAAATGCGTTCTTTTTCTAACACAGTGAACGAGAGATCACTAAAGATCACCCGCGCTCCGAATTCTACTCTCAGTTGTTTGATAGCTAGCACAGCGGTGGTGTAGCGGATATGTGAGGGAAGGGAATGCTAAAATGAGATTTTTTGAGGAGAAATGATGCTGATTAAAGGTTTATTAAGTTGCTATCCTGAATGCAGATGGATCTACAGCGATAAGATGAGTATGATTAGTGGCGTCGGTCTGATTTGAGATTGGCTAAAGGATGGTTGATTATTAATATATCATCTTTAAACGGGTGTGTGTAAATGTAGAGTGTTTAAGGTTTGTTTAAAATTTAGTAGTCTTTTTATAGCGGAAAAAGTGCATTTTTTATTGATTTTATAAGGATTGCTTCAGTTTTTTAAAAATAAAGTTTGTTTGATCATTCAAGATGTCTTACCAAGGTTGATCATTAACTCCGATACAAATATGAAGAAAACAATACTAGCACTTAGTGCATTACTAACAATAACTAGCCATGCTCAGGTTGTCTCAGGTAACTGGGATTACACTTGGGATGGTAACCTCAATGGCAACAATAACGGTGGAACATGGACCGATGTAGAAATGTCTATGCAGACGAGTCTGATCAATACAAATACTAATACTATTGGGGGAGTTCCCTTATATAATTGGGTAAGCAATGATTCATTCAGCCTAAAGACATCTCTCGTAGGAGGAGGTACACAGGAACTGTTTGCCGTAGTAACAAATGATGCTGCTGCACCAACTACCACATCAGCGAACTGGACTGCCCTCTATTTTGATAAAAATGGGACTGTTCATGCAGGTACCTATTCAAATAGTCCGCTTTCTAGTCACTCATTTACACCGTTTTTGACTGCAAGTTATCTGCGTACAGTGGATATCTCTACAGGAACAGTGACATTTGATTTAAGCCTCGATCAATCCCAACTAGCTGCTCTTAATTCCGGGCCTCCAGGAGCAGGTGCAGGTTGGGAGGGTTTTGGATATCCATTCGATAATGATGGTCAAACTGCTGGAAATGCGGCTACACCATACCGTATGGGTATTTGGATGCGATCATATGGTAAGGGAGCTTTAGGTGTAGGCGTTAACCCTGACGGAAGCGTGGATTGGAAAATCCTAGATCCAAATAGTGTGGGGACGTTTGATGATAATGAGGACTTTACTGATGGTCCAACTATCGTTCCTGAGCCTAGCTCAAGCTTACTTTCTCTCGTTGGCATCACTGGACTTCTCTTTAGACGCAAGAGAGGCTAGTCTTAAAAATTCAAATCATAAATATTAAAGGCTCAAGGTATTCACTTTGAGCCTTTATTATTTATAGCCTGGACGTAGCAAAGGTAGGTAGAATTTCAGGGGGTTGTTAAGCTCCTAGTGATACAGAATAACAATTCAACGATTGCTAAAAGTAGGAAAAGCGCGTGGTGGAGTATCACTACTTCGTCAGCACGGCTTCTGAGATTCTCCAGTCGCCATCTACTTGTTTGTAGGTGAGGTTACAGTTGATGGTGTGGTCTAGGTTTCTGGGGAGTTTTTCTGTTTTGATGTGAAATTTGAGGTTGGCTGTGGCTGTCTCATCCTCGATGTTGATCACTTCTATTTTTTTATCTGTGATGGTGACGATGGCTGGGGAATTAGCTAAGCCGCCGTGCATCTGGACGAGGTCGCCTTTGGCGAAAATGGAGCCGAAATCTGAGGCGTAGGGGATGTCGTCTCTGTCCACGCGGAGTCCTATTTTATCATCTAGCAGATCTCTGAATGTGCTGGTGGTGATGGCTCCTCCAAATCTGCCGTCACCAGCGTCTTTCTCGAAGCATTCGATGAGTGATTCTGTGTTTCTCTTGATGACTTTAGCATCTGAGAAATACCAGAAGTAGAGACCTGTTCCGCAGATGATGAGGATGATGAGAGTGAGGAGTTTTCTATTCATGATTTTCTGTTAATGCTGGGGGTAAGTTTTTAGGCTAGAGGTAAGTTTTCTGTTAGGGGTAAGTTTTCTGTTAGAGGCGACCTTTGCGTTTGCCTCTGTTTGCTTTAGAGTTTTTGTCATTCTTATTTACTTCTGGGTTCTCAGGGGTGAGGTCATCTGGGGTGATGATTTCTACTGGTGAGCCATCAGTGGCGAAGCCAAGGCGAGAGGTTGACATGGTTTTGCCCGCTAGGTCTGCGTCTTGGGTGATAACTGTGTCTATGGTTGACCAAACGATGTTGATTTTTTTTCGTAGGATGCGGTCTTCTTCGACGAGGATGATTTCATCTGCACCGTAGAGGTATTTGCGGTCTATGATGAAGGAGTCCTTTAGTGTGTTGCCGATGATGGTGGCTTTGACTGGCTGATTAATTCTGAGTGGGGGTGAGTCTGTGGTAATGCCGAAGGGATCATTGATATGTGCGATGACGAATAGCTCGCGTGAGGATTCGTCTAGCTCGCCTTCGACGTGCTTGATAGTGGCTTTCCAGACAGTTTTGTTGTTGGAGTTGATGGCATCTGTTAGAGTCACAGGGATTTGTTGGTTGCCTTGTTCATCAATGGTGATTTGTTCTAGCTGCTGAGATGATAGTGGGAGGCGGATCTCAGCGGAGTCTGTGGCGTAAATTTCACCTAGATTGGTGCTGGCACCTACGGACTGACCTGGCCCAACGCGTCTCTCACGGACGCGACCATTGATGGGGGCTTTGATGGAGGCGCGTTCAAGGTTTCTCTTGGCTCGGTCTAGTGATGCCTGCTGGGCGGCGACGTTTGCTTCTGCTTCTCTGAGCTGAGGTTTTCTGAGGACAAGGTCGTTTGGTTCTTCATCAAATCCGATGTCCTGCCAGTTTCTGAGTGCCTGAGCGGCTCGGGCTTTTTCTTGGAGTAATGCCGCTTCAGATCTGGCTAGAGCTGCCTGAGCTGTGATGACCTGGGTCTCAAAGTCAGCAGGGTCTAGCTGCAATAAGACTTCGCCTTTTTGGAAAAAAGCGCCGTCTTGAAAGCGAGGTGAGATGTCGGTGACTCTGCCTGCTACTAGGGCATTGAGGGTGGTGGAGGTTTTTGTTTTCACAGTGCCTTGAGTGAACAGTTCCACAGGGAAATCAACTGGTGTGAGTGTCTCTACGGTGGTTTGTTGTCCTCTGCCTCGTCTTTTAGCGTATTGATTAGCGCTTGGGTTAGCAGTTGGTTTTTTCTTGGTGCTTTTATCTCCCTTGCTTGGTTTTTTTTGGTGATGAGTTTTCTGGTGAGTTGATTGCTTTTTCTCATCATTCTCAGCTGAAATTTTGATCATTTTTACACCAAACCATGCAGCTACTATGATGGCGATGATTGGGATGAATTTGGTGAGAAATTTCTTCATTTTTAGTTGCTGAAAATCTAACTATTTAACTAGCGAATTGGTGGAGTTGGTGGGAGGCTACTTTATTTATGATCGTTTATTTCACGCGGTAGTATCCATCTGGATTGTAAAGGAAGTAGGCGTCGTGCGGGTTGAGTCTAGGGAGGTAGAGGCAGGGTTTACCGTCTGTTCCAGTGGTCTCTTTTAGTAGGTCTTCTTTGTCAGCTTTCTTTGGCTTGATGGTGTCTGGATTGACGATCGTGGAAGTTTCCTTGATGCTGGTAGCGATGTGGTTCACCCACTTGAGTTTTTGTGCTTCGGTGGCGAACTCTACCCAGTCACCGTCTGAGTTTTTCTGGTACATTTGCTTGATGAACTCTTCAGTGGTGATGCCCATTTTTTTAGCGATGGGGGTGGCGAGTTTTTTCCACCATTTTTTAGAGTCCTCGTAGGATTCTTTTTGCTGGGTGAGATTCATGGTGGCGAAGAAGAAGCTGGAGCTCAGCTGGTGGTGGAGAATGATGGCATTTGGGTAGGCGTATGATTCTTCCGCGAGTGTGGTGATGGTGGCTGCCATGGAGGCTGCGAATGATTTTACCACGACGTGAATGGGAGCATCTGAGCCTTCCATTGCCTTTAGAATACGATACCCTGCCATGACGGATCCGCCGGGTGAGGAGTCGATAACGATGAAGATGGGGAGCTTTTTGTCCTTGTTGTTGTAGTAGTGAATTCTGTCACAGATGTGGTCTGCGGTGTCTGAGGTGACAGCGCCATTGAAGGCGATGCGGCGGTCAGAAATGATGAGAGTTTTGCCATCTTCGAATGGATTTTCGAGATAGATGGGCTTGTTGTCGGCGAAATTTTTCCGCTCTTTATTCATCTTGATGGCCTCTAGCTCAGCTTCTTGTCGGAGGGTGAGGAGCTGTGACTCGCGGAGTAGTTTGGTCTTTTCTAGTGATAGCTCGGAGGTGGCGAGTGAGGCTTTGCTCTTGGCAATGGCGGCTTCGCGCTCCAGTGTTTCCTGAAGTTCTGTGGCTTCTTTTAGCTTTGCTTTATCTAGTGCCGCTTGCTTGAGATCTGCGATTTGTTGTTCCTCAGAGAGAAGTTCACGTTGGAGCTTGAGGCGGGTGATCTTGGCCCGGAGCTCTGCTAGTTCGGTCTTGAGCTTTTCTGCTTTGAGTGAATTTGCTGCTGCTAAAATTTCTAGTTCAGTCTTAGGTGCGGTCTTAGGTTCGGATTTATTTTCTGCTGGCTGAGCAGGTGCCGCTGCTTGGGCACTGGCGGCGCTCGTGGAGATGGCGACTAAAAGGGGCATGATAAGTAACTTTTTCATAATGGCTGAATCTAAGATTTCATGACCTAGATAGCAACTGTAAAAACGATGTGGCGTTCTCGCGGGTATCAGGGTGAGAGGGCGAGGTGTGATGTGACTCCACATTTTTGTGGGGGTAAGTTTTTTTCTGGTAGAGTTGCTAATAGTGGATATGTGTTGATCTAGCTTAGACTGGTTAAGGTTGGCTGGATTAAATGATAAGAGTAAGATTGAGAATAGGGACTTGTTGATAACATGAAATTTATAGAATCTGTGAGAGGAGGTAATTTATGGCCTCTGGGTGAAGGGGGAAACATGGTATTAGGTGATCAATTTATCGGGGGTAAGACGTTGAGACACTGGCAAGAACTCTACGCGCCTGAAGGTGCAGAGATGGCTGCGAATGCTTGGGTGGCTCCAGTAGATTGGGAGAAGATTAAGGGAGGAGGGACTTTGGTGACTGAGGAGGGTGATGTCTTAGGGGCGGTAGGTGATGGGGCTAGTGTGATTGCATCAGGAAGATCTAGGCTTATTATGTATCCTTGGGATTTGCTTTTTGCCAATGAACAGGTGGTGGAAAATATGGATGCCTCTCTATGCGATGGTGAGGTGAGTGAGGCGGCAAATGTGGAGGGTGTTCTTGTGGTGGGTGAGGGCACGCGGGTTCTCCCAGGTGTGTTTGTGGAGGGTAATGTGGTGATTGGAAAGAATTGTAAGGTGGGTCCGAATTGTTATATTCGCGGGAATACTGCTATTGGAGATGATTGCCATATTGGTCAGGGGGTGGAGGTGAAGAACTCGCTCATTGGGCATAGAGTTTGTGTTGGGCATTTGAGCTATGTAGGGGATAGTGTTCTCGGGAATGATGTGAATCTGGGTGCTGGGACGGTGATTTCAAATTATCGTCATGATGGGGCGAGTCACCACTCAATGGTCGCGGGGGAGTTATTGGATACAGGGAGAGTCAAGTTTGGCGCGATCCTGGGTGATGGTGTGCATACTGGTATCAATACTTCTATCTATCCGGGGAGGAAGCTAGGGTCTGGTGCTACTACGAGACCGGCTGAGTGTGTGGAGCGAGATCTGCTGGGGGAGTAGTAATTTAGTAATAGTTCAGTTCTATACTTGCAATTTTTAGGCAAGTGGATGAACTGTGTCAGACAAAATTATATACTTATGAGCAATCCATTTTTATCTGACGACTACCACATCCGCTGGTCCACCCTGACTCCTGAACATGTAGAGAATGACATCAAGCAGGGTATCAAGCTTGCTGAGGAGAGGCTAGAAGCAATCCGTAGTCTAGACCCTGCTGAGGTGACTCTGGAGAATACTTTTCTTGCACTTGAGGGAGCTACTGAGGAACTGAGTAGAGGATGGGGGAGATTGAATCATTTGGATTCGGTCTCAGACATCGATGGTCTGCGCGATGCGCTGAATAAGATGTTGCCAGAGGTTTCCGCATTTTACTCATCTATTTCTCTGGATGCTAAGATCTGGGCATCGCTCAAGGCATTCCGCGATAGTGATGCGGCGATGAGTCTGAGCGATCTTGAGAAGCGATTTGTGAAGGAGACATGTGCGGACTTCGTGGCATCTGGGGCAGATTTACCAGATGATAAGAAGGCGAGGGTGGCTGAGATAGATGCTGAGCTTTCCGCTATCACACAGAAATTCTCAGAAAATGTGGTGGATTCTACGGATGACTGGGAGCTCGTGGTGGATGATGAATCTCGCCTAGCGGGACTTCCTGATATGGTGAAGGAGGGAGCTAAACAGAATGCTCTGGAGAAAGGGAACGGTTCTGAGGATGACCCAAAGTGGAGATTTACGCTTCAGTATCCATCGATGGGACCAGTGATGCAATTTGCTGATGACGATAGCTTGAGAAAAGAGATCTGGGAAGGAATGGGGCAGATTGGTAAAAAAGGTGACTGGGATAATAAGGATTTGATCTGGAAAATTTTAGAGCTTCGCCAAGAGAAGGCTGAGCTGTTAGGGAAGAAAAATTTCCCTGATATGATCCTAGAGCACCGGATGGCAAAGACGGGTCAGGCTGCGATAGATTTCACCGAGAAACTACACGCTATGGTGGAGCCGCATTTCCTGAAAGATCAAGAAGAGCTTAAGCAATATGTGGCAGATAAAACGAACTCCGATGTGCGGCTACTAGAGCCATGGGAAACTGCCTACTGGGTCGAGAAACGCAGACAGGAAGAGTATGATTTCGATAGTGAATTGCTACGTCCTTATTTCTCCGTGGATAACGTGATGAGTGGAATGTTTGAGATCACATCTAAGATTTTTGGCATCAAGATAGAGCAGCGTGAGACGGTGTTTGGTGAAGATAAGGATGGTGCGGTGCAGGTGTGGCATGAAGATTGTCTTTATTATGATATTTTTGATGAGGAAAGTGGTGAGCTGTTAGGTTCATTTTATGCTGACTGGCATCCTAGGCAGGGCAAGCGTGGTGGTGCGTGGATGAATACTTTGCATACTGGGTTACCCGCGATGAATGGTAAGGAACGTGACCCGCATGTGGGGCTGATGGTAGGAAATATGACGAAGCCAGTGGGCGATGAGCCTGCGCTGTTAGATCACCGTGAAGTGGAGACTATTTTCCATGAATTCGGGCACTTGTTGCATCATCTGTTAGGTGCAGCTGAGATCAAGTCACTCTCAGGAATGAATGTGCCTTGGGATTTCGTGGAGCTTCCATCACAGATCATGGAGAATTTCTGCTGGGAGCGTGAGACTTTAGATTTATTCGCTAAGCATTATGAGAGTGGAGAGGTGATTCCAGTTGAGCTATTTGATAAAATGATAGCTGCCAGAAATTACATGAAAGGCACTCACGAGATGCGTCAGCTAGGTATGGGGATGTTAGATTTAGAGATTCACATGCATGGTGATAAATACAAGGGGATGGAACTCCGTGATATGGAAAACAAGATTCTTGAGAAATATAAGACTGAACAAGCGACTGAGTCATCAAGTGTGCTGCGGAAATTTAGTCATCTATTCAGTGGTGCTGTAGCGTATGCTTCTGGTTACTATTCTTATAAGTGGGCGGAGGTGTTAGATGCAGATGCGTTTACCCGCTTTAAGAAAGAGGGAGTGCTGAACGCAGAGACTGGGAGATCATTTAGGAAAGAAATCTTGGCAGCAGGAAACACACGACCAGCAGACGAGTCCTACCGCGAGTTCATGGGCAGAGATCCAGAGCTCAGCCCGCTGCTAGAGAGAGCTGGCTTGGTTTAAGGCTACTATCTAGCTACGGTGATTGGAGTTTGGTAGAGCCATTTGATGAGCATGTCATCATGGAATATTTTTCCGAATACGCGATACTTAGAATCAGCTAAGGGATTCTTCGTGTCGTAAGGCTCGGCTGTCACAGATTTATTCGTGGCTCGGTAATAGGATGAGTGGACAAAGGTGATGGTTTCATCTTTCACTGTGACGAAACCTACGTGGGTGTCTAGCCCAACAATGTAAATTCCATTCCCTGATTTCATGAGTTGTTTCTTGATGTCTGGGAGCGATCTTTTGCTAGAAATATCCATCGCAGTTCTCGGCATGAATGTCTTGATGATTCGTTGTGATGGCTGCTGTGCTAATCTGATCCGCGGGACATTGAATCCTACATGGACTAAGCAGGTAGAGACAAAGTAACCGCATGCGATTTTACCTTCGCCAGGGGTCTTAGAAGTGCCGTTGAAATCCCACTTGGTACCATACCAAGCTGGAAAAATATTCTGACAGAGTTCGGTTTCGAGGTGTGTTCTTACCTCATTGAGAATGGTTCTTTTTTGTCGAGGTGTAGCATTGTGAAATACCTTGGCTTGAGCTGTGCGATATGAGTTTAGTTCTTTGAGCTTAGCCTGATAGATCTCACGTTTTTCCTGTCGCGTTTCTTCTGTTAGATCCTTGCTTAAGATAGGTTCTTGAGCGGTAGCTGTTAGAAAAAGGAAGGAAAAGTAGGCGAGTGAATGGAGTAAGATATGGTTCATGGTATCTTCAGATACCTGATGAACTAGCGGTGAATTTCAAAAGCACTATTCATTTTACAAACTGTTTACAAAGTGAACCTACTCTTTCACCTGCTGCTTGCTATCGCTAAGATCGCGGACCCAGATGTTGCGGTATTCGATAGGGTCACCGTGCCACTGCAACTTTAGGGGAGCCTTCTCTGGATGATTTTTAGGGTAACTCGTCACTACCTTATGGCGAGTAGGTCCTTCCAGCTTTTGAGCATTGTGAACCATCACTCCATTGTGCAGCACGGTGATCGTGGCTGGCTTGACTATTTTCCCGTCCTTGTATTCTGGAGCAGTGAAAATGATGTCGTAACTCTGCCACTCACCTTGAGGTTTAGAAGCATTGACGAGCGGTGGAAATTGTCCATAGAGAGCAGCCGCCTGCCCATCTGCATAAGTGACATTGGTATGGCTCTCTTGGATCTGCACTTCATACATGCCCATGAGAAATACCCCGCTATTACCACCTGCTTGGCCATTGACTTTTCTTCCAGCAGGGATTTTCCATTCTAAGTGAAGCTGACATGAACCGTAAAATTTTTTGGTCTGGTTGTCACCTAGCTTAGTAGCAACAAGCACACCGTCCTGGATCTCCCATTTTTTAGTAAATGCATCCGTATTCTTACCATCGAAAATCACATCAGCATCAGCAGGCGCGGCAGTGGTGGTGATAGATTTAACTTCTACCTTCTCTGGATGCGGGCGTTCTTTATCATGCACCGCGTAGCCGGACCATGGCTGGATGTTTTTCTGGGCTTCCTGAGCGAAAATAGGAAGTGATAATGATGTTAGGATAAGTAGTGATTTCATAAATTACATCTAAACTAGGAGCGTTTAGCCATTGATGCAACTTTAGAATCAAATAAATACGCCAGTAATACCCCAGCCGTGTAACATAGAAAATCACTCCAGAGGAATCCTCTGCCTAAGACCAGTTTGCCTATGCGAGTATCGCGGATTTGGTTGAGCCAGTCTTGCTGAAATAGTTGTGAAACTTCTACAGCAAACGAAAAACTCAGCGCGATGACCGCTATCTTGACGGGTGATAATTTCGGGAAAACAACACATAGCATGAAATACACCATCGCAGCCCAGAGCGCGTCTCCAGCATACATAGTGATGAATCCGCCCCGCATCATCTCAGGCAGATAGCTAGAGCGAGTGAGTAATCCTACGCCAATCATAAAGAATACAAGAATGAGGTAGGCGATGCGGTTTCTAGTCATGCTGCGAGTCTCGTCATCAGATAGAGAAATGTAAATTGAAAATGAAAGTGATTGAAAGAGGGGAGAGATATTCTGAGTATCGAAGTTATGCTTCTGAGTCACCGTCATCCCTTGCTCTATGATTTTGCCGTATTTTGTCATCGGCAGAAACGTCATCTGGCGTGGCTGCGGGATAGAAGAAATTTCGCTAGAGAAATAAACCTCAACCCAGACGAAAAACTTACCCATAATGTGAAGCGGCATTCATCGAGACTACTCAAGCAGCTCGGAGATACGGATATGTGGCTTCAGCATAATAAAGTGGAGAATCTCAAGCTCTGTCTGCCGTATCTCAATGGACTAATGATCAAGCCAGGCGAGACATTTTCCTTTTGTCGGCTGGTAGGGAAGCCCACTGCTAAGCGAGGATTCAAAACGGGAATGGAACTCACCATGGGGCAAGCTCGTCCCGGAATAGGTGGCGGCATCTGCCAGCTGGCAAACTTGCTGAACTGGCTAGTCATGCACAGCCCACTCACTGTGACGGAGCGCAGCACCCATAGCTTTGATCCCTTTCCAGACCAGAAACGAAGCATCCCATTCGGGACTGGCTGCGCTATCTTTTACAACTACGTGGACTTCTGTTTTATCAATGAAACAGATCACACCTTCCAGCTTCTGTTAGAGATCGATGACAAGAACCTGAAAGGTCATCTAGTCTCGGAAGAAATGATTGAGCACAACTATAAAGTCTTCGAGAAAGATCACTACTTCATCCGAGAAGGCGATACCATCTACCGGCACAACGAAATCTGGCGAAAAGTCCTCACCCGCGTAGTAGGCAAACACCTCCACGACGAACACATCAAAACCAACCACGTAAGAGTCTGCTATGAGCCAGATCAGAGTTTGATCAGGGAGTAGGTTTAATCTAACAACCAACCCAGGATGTCATTAGGTTCATTGCCCATGATCCAGTAGGCTGTAGTTATCAAGGATGCTCCTAGGGCGAGTTTGAGTAGGAACACATTTCTTTGTTTAGATTTAGTAGGAGGCTTGGTTATTGCTTCACAGGTGGTCATGAGGATGGCAGCAGGTAAGCCAATGAATGCGAGAAGGTATGTAAATTCGTAAGTCCACATCCAGAAGCCATTGATGGATTTAGGGTCATCAACAGATGCAACTGGATAGTGCCCAAGATAGTATCGCGCGGCAAACCACGTGCAGTAAAATGAGCCAATCAGCAGAAAGGGATAAATGATCAGGGCATTTTCTCGTAAGAATTTCAGCATGAGTGAATGATTAGAGGTAAGTTTTACTTTCCTTTGGCATCCAATAATTCTCGCTCATGCGCTCTATGGGCGAGCATGAAGCCTGCGATGATGGATAAAACCACACTCACGGCAAACACGTAGAGTCCCCAGTCTGCGTGGATTTGTGAGCCTCCAGGGAGTCCCTTCACAGTGACGATGAGGACGGAGATGACGAAGACATCGACCATGGAAAATTTACCTAGCTTCTCCACGATCTTGAGTGATCTTCCGGGGCATTTTTCCTCGCTGAGCTTGAGCGTAGCCATCCATAGAATGAGGAGTTTGAGCACAGGGAAGACGATAGAGAATCCGAAGATCAACGCTGCGATGCCCTTCGAGCCTGCACCCCACATGTGCTGGATTCCTTCAATGATGGAGAAACTGGAAGTCTTGAATTCCTCAGGGAAAAGTAAGTTCATCACTTCCGTGTAGTCGCCATCGTAGAGCGTGAGCCGTGGCTCGGTCTGCATGGTGGGAGCTAGAATCCCGATCCCGAGTGTGAAGCTGGAAAAAATAAGTAGTAGAAAGATGCGTTTCATAAAACTAGAGGTAAGTTTTTAGTGTTCGTTGTTCATCTCACGGAGTAGTGGGAGTAGGAAATCTTTCACGCTGCCTTCGCGCTTCACTACCTTTATCTCTATTTGTTTCCAGCCACTATTTTCGCCTCTGTTAGAGTTTTGCATGACATTGGTTCCTTCTTTGAGGTCAGCTATGTTGATGGTGAGTTCACCGATGTTATCGCTGAAAGTTACGTTATCGTGATCATACATGTGGAGGGTGATTTCAGAGTCTCCTTTCACGCGCGAGGCGTTCACGATCTGCTCGAAATCTACGTTAATATTCACATCACCTTTGATCATACTAGTGAGGTCTTTCAGCGCGACTGGTAGCGTGATGCCACGCCAGTTCGCGATGAAGGTATTGTCTCGCTGTGGTGACTCAAAGATTTTCTTCCCTTGGTATTTTATCTCATAGAATACGTCTGGCGCGTCATCGTCATCATCCCAGTCGTCTTCATCATTATCGTCATCTAGTGCTTTATTGAAGACCTCAATTTCTGAGACGAAGACGTAGTAAGTCGCGGATTCGTCTATTGTTGATTCCTCAATTTTCACAGCTTCTTCCTGCTCAGGTTCCTTGCTGGTAAATAATGCAGTCATGCCCGCACCGCAGAGGATAAGACCGATAGGAACGCTGAGTGATAATAGATTTTTCATAATGAATGGTGAGTGATTTATGCTACAGATGTAACATGTGGATGTAGAACGTTAGAGGCGATCTGATGAAAAGTAAAAGTGTTATTTTTTTCGGTGAGTGATCCACCTGTAAAATGGATATAGATGGTAAAATGTGGATGAAAAAAATCTGTTCATCGATGATGTTGGTCTCTATCATTAGTCTATGATGATGAATAATTTTTACATATTTGGTAGGAGTGTTGTGATGATTTGTTTTATGCTAAACTCTTCTTTGGCAGCTCAGGAGAACAAAGAGCCTACTGACTTGGATGAGAAGTTAGAAGAACTCTATCAGCGGCAACAATTTGATGATGCAGCGAAAATCCTTAGTGATCACCTCAAAGTAGCGCAAGGTGATAATAAGCGTAGGATAGAGCTTTTTAGACTTCTGGATTATGTGGGCAAAACTGAAGAGGGGATTAAGATTCTTCAAGCAGGTATATCTAACAAAGAAGAAGATAAGGAGAGCGATAATGAACTTCTTTGGTATCAGGCTCAAGCGTGGCTAGCCCGTGGCGATGACGGACCTAACGTGTCAAAGTCTGGTGGGACTGTGACGTATCATCCGAGCAAAATGACCGATGAGGAAGAACAAGCGTGGAAGGAAGCTGAGTATAAAAAAGCAGCAGATGCATTTCGGAAGGTGCTTAAAAATAGTCCAGACTACGAGCCTGCTGCCGAGTTCCTAGTCCGTTCACTAAAGAGTGGTTCTAACGCTAAAGAATTGAAAGGAGATGTGGCAGGAGAGGTTGAAGCGATTGCAAAAAAATTCCCTGAGAATACGAAGATTGGCTTGCTGTATTGTGATCTGCTTATTGGCAAAAAAGATCTAGAGCAAGCCATAGAAAAGCTAAATGGATTTCTTGAAAAAACACCAAGAAACGCACATGTCTTTCGTAAACTAGCAACAGTCTATAAGGCTAAAAAAGATGATGCACTTGCGAGAGAAAGTCTAGCGAAAGCGGCTGTCTATGATTGGATGCCTCCATTTGCTAAGACAGAATTTAGCCCAGAGCTAGCCAGGAGCATCGTAGCACTGCAAACAAACGAGGACAAAGCCAAGCTTATGAAGATGATTAAAGGATTTATTGCTGATAAAACCCAAGCTTCCACAGATCTCATGGCAGCGGTGTGCTGGCATCATTTAGCACACGGAGCTATTGAGAACTCTTGCTTTGAGGAGCTAGAAAGGCGTGGAGAAGGAGATTTGCTTGTGAGCTTAGTCGAGAACGCTAGGAGCATCTGCACGACACGCGAAGGGGGAATGGCATTGGCGAGAATGAAGCATCCAGAGGCACTCAGAATTCTAAGCCACCTAGTAGTAAATGATCAGCGTCCTGTCTGGATTAACAATGCAGCAGGGGCATTAGAGACTCTAGGAGATGAGCGAGCGGTGAAAATATTGATCGAAACAGCAGATCCAAAATTTAAAGAAGCTGATCGTCAGCGCTCTGAAGAGGATGCTAAATTTATGCAACATGGACCTTATCATAATCGACTCCGCTGCATCTTAGCACTGGGAGCTTTTGATACTGATGAATCTAAAAAAGCACTAGCGCTAGCTACAAGAAATCCAGATTTAGCCCTAGTGAGTGAGTTTGCCCTGTATCGTTTAACTAAAGATGAGAAGCACCTGAAAAAGGGGATTAAGCTAGCCAATAAGGAATCTGTTTTCGAGTTCATGGTGGCAAGATATATCGAGAGAGCGATCAAAGATGAGAAGTCACTTGCGGCTCTCAAGGCATGGCGAAAAGAGAATTCTGATAAGCCAGAAAAGGAAGAGTAAATAGAATTGCAGATGCCATCGTTTATTTGTAAAAACACATCATGAAATACCTACTCACACTCATCGTTGGTTCCGTCTGTCTCTGCTGCCTAGTTACTGGACAGGATAAAAAAGGCGAAGCGGACAAGCAGGATAAGATCAAAACAGCGAGCGAGTCTGCCTGGGTGAGTCTATTTAATGGTAAGGACCTCACTGGCTGGGTGGATGTGAATACTAGCGAGACCACGTGGAAGGCGGTCGATGGCGAGCTTCACTGCACAGGCTTACCAATAGGCGTGATGCGTTCTGAGAAGATGTATGAGAATTTCATCCTAGAGATAGAGTGGAAGCACATGAAGAAAAAAGGCAACAGCGGAGTCTTCCTCTGGTGCGATGCCATCCCAGGGAAAAACAGACTCCCAAGCGGCATGGAAGTGCAGATGTTAGAGTTAGATTATATTAATCGTCCCAACGGTAAGAAGTTAGATCCAAGTTACATTTCAGGAGAACTATTCGCAGCTGGAAAAATGAAAGCCACCCCAGATAATCCAAGAGCCAGCGCACCGAATGGACCACGAAGCGAGTCCAAGGAATACCGCTGCAAAGGAGTAGGGGAGTGGAATCAATACACCATCGTAGCGATCAACGGCACCGTGAATCTCTGCATCAACGGCAAGTTCGTGAACAGTATCCGCAACAGCACCCAGAAGAAAGGCTACCTTTGCTTAGAAGCTGAAGGCTCAGAGGTAAGGTTTAGAAACATCCGCATCCAAGAACTCCCAAGCGGAGTGATCAAACCAGAGGAAGTGGTGAAGCCGGTTACCACGGAGTAGGATTGTGGCTTGGTTGATGGATTTTTTTGACCACGGAAGGCACGGAATATACGGAACCAGTATGATGGAACGGAACTTGGGTTGATGTTCTGGTTGTGGCTCTGCGAGGCTTACCACGAATGGGCACGAATTTTCACGAATGGTGGACGGTGAAGCCTTGGGTTTTGGGCTCGGGTTGATGGATTTTTTGATACAGAATTAACAGAATGGACAGAATTTTTCTTAGGTTGATGGGGGTAAGAGTGTTGTTTCATCGTGTCGGAAATGACCACATGCTAAATGATAGATGTTAAATGTTATTTGGGTTGATGGATTTTTTATTAACAATTAACCATTCCCCATTCTCAATTCTCCAATAACCATTCCCCACTTTAAGAATTGACCGCTTTGGGCTTCTCTTTCATAACTTGACTCAATGGCAATGGACAAGAATCAGGTGAAGAATATTTTCTGGGATGTGGATGGAGTTTTGGCGAATCTTAACTACGCCTACTATCATTTTTTAACCGAGCATCCCAACTATAAGGAACAATACCATGGGCTAAAATGGGAACAACTGCCAGAGGTCTTGCCTATCTTACCAGAATACGGTGCCTTGGAGCTTAAGACGCATCCAGAGTTGGGGGCGGAAATGGATCGGGATTTTTGTAAGGATCAAGAGTACTTTCGAAATCGTCCGTTGTATCCGAATGTGATCGAAGTTCTAAGAGAGCTAGACGAGCAAGGGTACCGTCAGTTCACCATGTCTGCGACTTTTGATGTCGAGGCGAAGACCGCGTATCTCAATGACATCCTCGCGCCTGTCACAGATTTCCTCACCATCGAATGTGTGAAACACGGAGAGTTCATGCACGACACCGCCAAGGTGGATCGGCTACGAGAGTGCTATGAGAAATATGAAATCAACCCAGATGAAACGATCTTGGTAGATGATCGGATCTACAATCAACACGCAGCCATCGACTCTGGAGCCCACCCCGTGCGCCTCCGCTGCGAGTTCACCACCGACCTCCCAGAAGAACTAAGCTGGATTCCCGAGTTCGAGGATGTCGAGGCGGTGAAGGACTGGTTATTGGCAGGGCGATCAAGCTAAGGATTTTTTCTGACAGAAATCACAAAATTAACAGAATTTTCTAATGCTCATCCCGTGTTTTATGCCATTCAGAGCACTTGTAGAAGTAAGGAAACAAATTATTGATGGAGAACTTCTATACCACGTTTTTGAGATTCAAGACGAAGCTGTTTGTCATGGGTCACTAGAATAGCTCCTTGTTGCTCCGCAAGCCCGAGATAGACCGCATCGTAAAAACTCAAGCCTGTCTGAGTAGCCAGATCTAACACATGCTGGAGGTTTTTAGGGGAAGGGTAATCAAGGAGTTCTAAATCCAGTTTCTGGAACGCATGAAGATACTGTGCCGCTTCTGCTTGAGTGATATTTTTGTCTGCGAATTCCTGTGGTAAATACATTGGAAAGTTCTATCGCTAAGAAAGCAGGAGCGATGAATGTTTCGTTCTTTTTCCCTAAAAGTTCTTGTATGAAAAGGGTGCCATCTTCTTTAAAGAAAAGCGGGATAATCGCTGAGTTGTCTATGACATATTTTTTCATGAACGCAGTCCTATCCGTGCTACATCTTTCCAAGATTCGTTTTCTTCCAGAATAGATCCCCTTTGTGCAATATCATTTCG
>CAKZMG010000182.1 GCA_937128235.1 uncultured Verrucomicrobiales bacterium | reverse complement strand
TTGTTGATCCAGGAAATAGATTTTTCTGGAATTTCCTGACCACCCACAGCGTTGAGAAGTTGGATCAGTGGAGTTACCTTGATGTTAATGGTCTGCACATCGGTGATGAATGGCGTGAGCTTGCAGATGAAGCCGATCAGTTCATTCACATCAGATGCTATGGCAGGATTCTGCTCGGTTCTAAATACCAGAGTAAGCATGAGCCGCTGCACGAGAAGTCTCTGGATAGCATTCACTTGCTGTAGGGCTAGCCCCATTTCTGAGCTAGATTTATTTCTCAGATCCAGCGCGTTATTGCGAGTGGGCTTCTTCATGTCAAAGGCGCCATCATTTAGCTCCAGACCTGCCTCTAAGAAGTCAGAAATAATGCAAGCCCGTAGCATATTGGTATTGGCTGTGTTGAGCTTTTCTAATTCATTTTTTAGCGTCTCTTTGTGCGTTTCTATTTGAGCTGTTAGAGAGTCTATCTTAGCCAAGCTGTCTTCCTTACTGATGAAGGTAGGAAACTGCCATTCCTTGGCAGGTATTGGGCATAATAGTCCGATGGCATCTAGGAACCATTTCTCCATGTTCTCGGTGCGGATTTTAGACTCGTTGAGTCGCTTATCCATTTGCGCATCATCGAGTAGTTTGCTCTGCGTCAGGTCAAACTCACACTCTTCCACAAAGAAAGTCTTGGTGACAATGGCATCATATTGATCTGATTTCTCAATGAGCATTTCAGCTTCTCCATCTAGATGAAACACGCCAGGCAGCGCGAGCTTTTCTACTGCCTTAGTCCGCTCAGCATCCGTAGGGTGCGTGTCAAATAAATGTGCTTTCGCAGCCTTAGCTTGCTCTTGTATAAATTCGTCCAGCTTCTCTTTATCGATGCCTCTTGTCTCTTCGCACGTGAGCCTTGCTAGCTTGTGCGGGAGCAGCTTTTCCATCCACATCACATTGACCGTATTGTAGCTGATTTGTTGACCTATCATCAGCGCGTTCATTCGTCTGGATGTTTGTTTAAAGACATCACTCCCTACGATCCGAGCCGCATGGTGGTCAGCATCATACTCCATCTGCCTCAGAGTATGGCAGCTCACCGCCTGACCTATCCACATCAGCACACGTAAAATAGCGCGGGTGCACCAGATCAGTATCTGCATGATCCAGAAGATCACCATGAGACGAATATCTGGCATGTTAGCTGCCGCCTTATCCAGCCAGACATCTAGCTGGTCTCTCTGATACACCACTCTGAGAAACCAGAAATTAATACTCCGTGTGATGTAAGTAGATTTCATCCCCACACCCTGAGCGAAGTGTCCAAATTCGTGCGCCAGAACTTCCGACAATTCTTGAGTCTTTAGCCCGTGAATGAGCGGTAGCCCCACGGTTAATCTGAGATCATTTTTAAACAAACTCCAGATGCCATTGCGTAAACTAGCCGAGGCATTGACATCACGCGATAGACTGATTTCAGTGGGGTAGGGAGCATTCACTCTCTTACAGATTTGCTTGATGAGTTCTTCTAGCACAGGCTCGTCTCCTGGTGGAATCACGAGATCTTTTGGCGGCTTAGGCATCTTAGCGAAGATAGGCTTGATCATGAAAATACATAAAACAACAGCCATCACAGACAGAATGATAGGAAATACAACCTCACGCTCATAAGGCGGGATCTGAGGGTGAATATTTGCCCAGTAATGATAAACTCCATACGCGAAAAAGCCAATGAGACCAAGATAGACCAATGGCAAAATAATCATCACAATAGTAGAAATGAAAATGGCTAGCTTATAACCAAAAGAAAGAGTCTTTTTAGGGAGAGGATTTTCAGAAAAAGCACTAGCTATATCTGAGAGCTTATACTTCTGAGTGGTTACAGTATCGACATCATCTATCATAATCTGATAGTGACTCTGAACGCTTGCTGCCTAGGTGGCAAGAAAGGAATGCATGGCGTAGTTTGTTAGAGATCTCTCCAGCCATAACGTGGAGAAATATAGTGCCCCAGGTAAGGCAGCACCAGCCATAGCTGAACCAATAAAAAACCCCACACTCCTTATAGAAGTGTGGGGTGGGGAATTATCATTTTTGGGCGAGTTGATTAGTGGTCGTGTCCTTTGTGGTCGTCATGATTGTGACCTTCTTTGTGATCGCCGTGGTCGTGGTTGTGGCAGGTGCAGGCTAGTTTGGCGTTTTTGCAGTCTGGGCATTCTCCGGTTTCTACTTTGAATTTCTCTACGTGCTTATCATCCGCGCTTTTGATGCTGACGTGGACTTCTGCTGGGAGTAGGTTGTTTACTTTGGTGGAGGTGTAGGTGTTACCTTCTTTAGTGAGTTCTAATGGCTCTGAGTTGATGAGTAGAGTTACCTTGGTATCGGCTGATGGGGCTTTTACGAAGTCTAGTGTGAGCTTGCCATCATCTGTTAGGTTAAGCTCTGCCATGTCCTCGATCATGCGTCCGCCTTTGGGACCCACTACGACTCCGCATTTTGAGTGGTCGTGGTCTGGGTTGCTGTGGTCGTGCTCTGCGTGCTCGTCTTTATCATGCTCGCCTTTTGCGTGGTCATGCCCTGCGTGTTCGTCATGCTCTCCTTCTGCATGGTCGTGTCCTGCATGATCGTGTCCGGCGTGGTCATCATGTTTATCTCCGCATGATGCGGTGATGGAGAATGCTGCGATGGCTGTTAGCTTTAGTATGTTTGTTAGTTTCATGTTTTTGTTTTCTATTTTTGTTAGTTAGTTACTTTGGTTGTTAGAGATTGAGCTTTCTTTTGAGAGCTCTATCACAGGCATTTCTGCCGAAAAGGTAGAACACGGCGGGGGTGACCGCAAGTCCGAGTATGGTGCTGGAAATGAGACCGCCGGTGATAGCGATGGCTACCGGGCTGAGAATTTCCTTACCAGACTCACCTTGCGCTAGGACGAGCGGGATGAGGGCGAGTCCAGCGGAGAAGGCGGTCATCAGCACGGGGAGCAGCCTTTCCTGCGTGCCTCGGATGATGAGTTCTTTGCCAAATTCTAAGCCTTCTTCTTTCATTAGCATGATGTAGTGAGAGATGAGCATGATGGAATTTCTAGCAGAAATACCTGCCACCGCGATGAAGCCCACGAGCGATGCGATGGAGATAGGTACCTCCATGTAGGCAGTGAGTAATACCGCACCCATGAGTGACAGAGGGATGTCTGTGATGACTTGCATGGCGAAGTTCATGGAGCCGAAATAGCTGAACAGTAACACGGTGACGACCACGAGAATGATGATGGACCAGACGGTGATTTTCTCTGCGGCTTCTCGCTGTGCGATGTATTCACCCTCGATGCTGACCATGTGTTTTCTGATGGGGAATGCTTCTTGGATCTGGCGGTCTAGCTCACC
>CAKZMG010000181.1 GCA_937128235.1 uncultured Verrucomicrobiales bacterium | reverse complement strand
TTAACCTTAAATCCCATCTTCCAAGCAGGAATAACCACCACCATCAGCTGAATCACACCTGCTGATAAAAGCGACCATGCTAAGACCTCTTCTGGAACTCCAATAAATGGTAGGACGCAGAACATAGCGATGAGGAAGACGACATTTAGAAATGCATACGACATTGCTGGCGCTGCAAATTTACGGTGACTATTTAGAATCCCGCTAAAGGCTGCCAATAAACAAACGAAGAATAGATAACCCGTAGTGATACGAGCTAGAGAAATCGTCAGTTCCAGAGTCTCAGGTGGATAACCCCAGTTAAACATCCACATGATAGGACCGATAAACAGCATGCTGATACCAAAAATACCAGCTAGAATCAAAGCCAATAAGACAACCACCTTATTTCCATACTCGAAAGCTCCCTTCTCACCTTTCTCCAGTTTATCAGAATACAGAGGAATGAAAGCAGCATTAAATGCACCTTCTCCAAATACCCTACGGAACATATTAGGAAACTGAAAAGCGGAGTTCCAAGCATCCGACTTGCCACCCACTCCGAGGTGGTGACTGATCACCATATCCCTCACTAAACCTAAAACTCGGCTTAGCAGAGTGAATCCACTCACTGTCATTAAGGCTCTTAACATAGGAAATTACTTGGGGGTTCTTTGAAAGATTTACTACTAATTAATTTGCTCTTTGACTGGCTCTTCTGAGTCGATCATTGATCGCTACTCCGAGTCCAGTTTCTGCCACTGTCTCTGCGACGATAGCGTCGACTCCTGACTCGTCCAACTTGCGCAACAAGTGGAAAAGTCTCACGGCAGCTTCACCTAGTTTACCTTTACCAGGGCTGAGTTCTTCGATGACTTCCCAGTCGTATAAGTCCATGTAACCGTCTTTTTCGTCACCTCGATAGCTGAGGAGTCCGTAGGTCTTGCCTTCTTCAGGGACGAAGTCTTCTGGCTTATCAAAAATGTAGAGCGGTGTGTTCGGAGCATAATGACTACCGAGCATTCCCGGAGCTTCCATGCCTTGAGCTGCTTT
>CAKZMG010000180.1 GCA_937128235.1 uncultured Verrucomicrobiales bacterium | reverse complement strand
TACTGGTGGAAATCTTTACTCTTTCGCATCGCATTGTATGCACGATTAAATTTACAATATGTGTGATCTAAGTTGGCCGCATCATTGATCATATTATGTGCAAATTGAATGCTCTCATCTGGGATGAATTTTAGAACGGGATCAACTGAACGGAAAACAGCAACTTTCATGGCTATTTCGAGGCTTTTTGCTTCGTGTAGCCCCTTGGTATAGTGTTGTCCCGCTTTCTTTATATCTACTACACCAAGCTGCCCATAGTGATAGATGCTAGCGATGGACCAGTGAGCTTCTATAAGTCCGCTCTTTAGACATTGCTCCATGTTGGCAATAGCCTCGTCAAATTTCTCTTTTCCCGCGATTCTCTGATGGATATGATGCTTCCATTTACCAAATGGATGACCTTGTTCTTTACCTTTTTCATAGAGTTCCAGACCTTTGGGTCTATCTTTTCTTACTCCGTTGCCTAAGAAATAACAATGCCCTAACAAACTAGTTCCAAGTGCAGAGCCTCCAGAGGATGCTATTTTGCAGTATTCATAAATCTTCGCTGGCTGATACTTTATCCCTACCTTGCAGAAACTAGAACAATATGCCCATTCTGCTAGGGCATCTGGATTGCCTACTTCTACTCCTCGGTCTAGCTCCTCTTTATCCCATGGTTTGCCATTCCAGAATCCGTCTTTTATCTTAGCAGCATGGCTAAACATCAGTGAGAGAGAAAATAGGAACAAGACGAGGATTGAGTTTTTAAACATGATTTTGAAATAATTAAATAATAGACATTGCTGAATATATATAGCTCAATGCTCAGTTTGCTGTCAAAGTTAAAAATAGTCTATGGTTTGTATTATCTAAGAAATCAATTTACTTTACTATTTCCTAAGCAGGCTTTCTAAGCTAAGTTTGGTCTTATGTTCTCGATCTGCCTATCTATATTCTACTCTGCATTACTGATTGTAGGAATATCTTCACTCAGTTTGGCTCAAAATATTGACTCTTCTGATGGTTCCGTGCATCCAGATCCATTAGATCTTGGGAATCCAGAATTTTCTGTTAGAGAGGCCGCTACTGAGTCATGGAAAAAGTGGATTTCTAAAAACCCTCAAAATAGCCTCAATGCGCTGAAGATAGTCTATGTCACCCACCAAGCAAATCCTGAGATTCGCTCTCGCATCACATCCCTGATCAAACAGGTCATGACGCAAAACTTGAAAAAAGTGAGGCTGGGTATCTCCTTTAAAGAGAAATCTACGAAGTTAAAAAATGGATTAATAATTAGAAGCATGACTGTCACGAAGGTGAAGAGAGGTAGTGATTTCCATAAAGCGGGGATTTTACCGAAGGATGTTCTGATAGGGTTTAACGTAGATGTTTCAAAAACAAAGGGAACGCCTGAATCAGTGAAAAGTCAGCTCTCAACTATAAAGATAAACACCCCAGTGAAAATTTATGCCATAAGAGATGGTAAAAAAATGATCTTCAATACCACGTTTACTTCATATCTTCCCGCTAAAGAAGGCGATAAGCAAAAACGGCTTGCCGAATTTGAAAATATGATCGATACATTAGATAGAATGTAGTGATTAAACCTGAGAAATACCATGTAATACACGATTCAATCTTGACCTAGTGTTGTGTTAGGCAATGCTGTAGTCATGTCCAAGGAAGCCTTATTTCAAGAGATACTCATGGCACGTCAGCGGGTCTATGAGGTGGGTGAAGCCACGCCGCTAGAGCAATTGCCTATCGGAGATCTGGATATTGAAATCTGGGCTAAACGTGAAGATTTAGGCCCGATCAAAGCTTTCAAATGGCGCGGTGCTTATAATGCAATGGCGTCTCTCTCTGGCGAAGAACGCGCTCGTGGCATAGTGGCTGCATCTGCTGGAAATCACGCGCAGGGTGTGGCTCTGGCGGCTAAGGCTCTTGGTTGTAAAGCCGAGATTTTCATGCCTCTTTCTACTCCTGAGGTGAAACAGAATGAGGTGATGCGCCATGGTGGAGAGGCAGTGAAAATAAAGCTCGTGGGCGATAGCTATGACGATGCTGGAATAGCGGCTAAGCAGCGTTGTGATGAAATAGGTGCGGTCTATATTCACCCCTACAATGACCTAGCAACGATGGGTGGACAGGGGACTTTAGCGGATGAGATAGTGATGGCCACGAGCGAACCGTTTGATAGAGTTTACATCGCCATCGGTGGTGGTGGCTTGGCTGCATCAGTCGCTTGTTGGTTAGAGAAATTCTGGCCCGATTGTAAGATCGTAGGTGTTGAGGGTGAAGGTCAGGCATCGATGAAAACTGCTTTAGAACATGGTGTTCCCACTGAGCTGGACTACCTCGATGTTTTCTGTGATGGTACGGCTGTTAGAAAAGTAGGTGAGAATACGTTTGGGCTTTGTCGTGATCTGTTAGATGAAATAGTGACGGTGACGAATGACGAAGTCTGCCACGCGATCCGCCGCCTCTGGGAAACCATCCGTGTGATCCCTGAGCCAAGCGGGGCAATGGGTCTAGCGGCGATCATGAAGGATCACGCAGCTGGTAACACCAAGCCTGGCGAGAAAGTTCTGATGCTGATCTGTGGTGCTAATATGGACTTCGCTCAGCTGTCTAACATTTCTCGTAGAGCGGGCATAGGCTCTAAGCATAGACGCTATCTCCGCGTGCCAGTGCCAGAGGGTAAGGGCTCACTCGTAGATATTTTAGAGCAGCTTCCAGCGGGAGTAAGCATCGTGGATTTACAGTATGGAAAGGTGGGCGATGATGAGCAATATCCTGTCATGGGGCTGATCGGCAGCCCAGAGGAATATCAGCATTTTGCCGAGACTCTAGAAGAACAGGGTATCAAAGCTACCGATGTGACCACTGAGGAAATAGTGGGTTACCGGATTATTAATTATGACCCAGAGCTTTTCAAATTCCCACTTTTTGTGAACATAGAATTTCCTGAACGAGCGGGTGCATTCCTAGCGTTCATGCTACAGGTGAAAGAATTTAGTAGTCTGTGTTATTTTAACTACAGCTACTCTGGAGAACGTGTGGGACGTGCGCTAGTGGGGATGGATTTTGATAACTCTGAAGCTCAGCAAACTTGTCTCAAACTCATTAATAGCATGGTAGGCGGCAACATTATGGCGGCACATTTAGTAGGAGATGAGACGCTCACTAGATTGCTAGGTTCATCCCGTTGATAAGGCAGTCGCCTACAGAAATACCTCCACGGTAATTCCCAGCGAACTGTATCCCAGGGTTTTCTGATTCTATTTTTTCTAATTCAGCAATCACCTGTTCGTGACCTAAATTGACTTGCGGGATGGCTTTTTTCCAGCTGGTGAGATGATGGAACGTAGGCTCGCCTTTAATACCGAGAATCTTCGTCAATTCTCGATGAGCAGTCGCTATCATTTCTGCTTCTGGCAGGCTGGCGATGTCAGAATTTCTTGATCCACCCAGCATGACATTGATGGAAACATGATCAGCTGGTGCTCGGTTGTCATCAGGGAAAAGGGTGGATGTGAAGAGTGATCCGAGTATATCTGTCTTCTCTGGCAGGCTGGCTAACATGCCGAAACCATCAAGCGGATGCTCCACATCACTACGTCTGTAGCCGAGTAAGAGACTAGCGACTGGTGGGTGCTCGATGTTTTTGGTGTGCACTAGAGGTAAGTTTTCTGGAAACTGAATGGTGTCTAGGCGGTGGGCTGGGACGGTGACGATGATCTTATCAAACTCTCGTTGATGATCATTTCCATCATGTGTGAAATGGTAACTCCAGCACTTGTTAGAGTTTCTTTTTATCTCGCTGTTAGAGACTTCTGTTAGAATCTCGCAGCCCATAGAGGTAAGTTTTTTCTCAAAGGCTGCGGGCAGTTCTTGCATGCCATTTTGAAATGAAATGATCTCTTTTTTCTTCAGTCTATTCGGGTCAGCTGGTGGTTTTTTAAACTGATTCAGAATCAGCGATCTGTTGCGATCCACCACTTTATACATTCTAGGGAAAGCGAGCTTGAAGTGGAGCTTCTCTGGGTCTCCTGCATAAATACCATTAACGAATGCGCCAGCGGCATAGTCTAACATAGTTTTACCTAAACGATGACGGACGAAGTCTGCGAACGATTGATCCTCCAATTCAGCTGATCTGCCGATGAACGGCTCACATGCTATTCTGAGTAGAGTGGGAAAGGTGAGGACTTTGTTAAATAGTAAGCTGCCGATAGAATAGGGCATGGGGAAAGGCTTGCCATTCTTGATGATGAAGCGTTTGGCGGATGCGTGATCTGCCTTGAGGATGCGACCAGTTAGACCGAGTTCATCAAGTAATTTTGAAATCCGCGCATCATTGAGCATCGCGCTGTTAGGTCCGTGCTCTGCTAGGTAGCCATCTTTAATGGTGGTCTTCATTGCGCCACCGATCTGGATGTTAGACTCGAACACAGTGACGTTGTGCCCTTTCTTCCTAAGAGCATAGGCTGCGCTGAGTCCGGTGATGCCAGCACCCAGGATGGCTATTTTTTTGCTGATGATTTTATTTGTTAGCGGTAATTGGTGATCGTTTCCACAAGCGTAGCCATGTTTTCAGGCTTGGCTGATGGGAGGATGCCGTGGCCGAGGTTGAAGATGTGTCCTGTCTTGCCTTTCATGGAGTCTAGCACACGAGTGGCTTCTATTTTGACTCTCTCTGAGGTGCCGTCGAGAATAGATGGATCTAAATTTCCCTGCACGGCGATATCGGCTGGGAGTGAGTCTCGGAAGGTGGGGAGATCCACTGTCCAGTCCACGCTGAGGCATTTCGCGCCCGCTCCGATGAGGGTGGATGCGTGGTGTGCCATTCCCTTGGCAAAGATGATGATAGGGAAATCTTTAGGGAGTGCGGAGATGACGCGGCGCATCCATTTGACAGACATTTCCTCGTAGTCGCGAGCTGAGCAGTAGGAGCCAGCGGAGTCAAACATCTGGAGCGCATCTGCACCATTTTCTATTTGGTGGAGGAAGAGATCAATGAGTGCGGTGGAAATTTTCTCCATGAGTTTCTCAAAGAGTGGACGGTCTTCATAGAACATTCCTTTGAGGCTGGAGCAGTTCTTCAGCGAGCCGCCTTCGGTCATGTAGGCGGCGAGAGTCCATGGCGAGCCACCAAAGCCGAGAAGAGCTTTTTCCTCACCGATAACTCCACGGATGGAGCGGAGTGCGGCTCCCATGTACGAGAGTTTTTCTGCCGTGTCTTTTTCATCGAGAGCATCCACCTGAGCAGCGTTCTCAATGATGAAGTCCATGCCGATACCTCCGCCATCGCGGAAATGGTAAGGCTGTCCCATTGCCTCAGGAATCACCAGAATGTCTGAGAACAGGATAGCTGCATCTAGCTCATACCGGCGGAGTGGCTGCATAGTTACCTCGGTGGCGAGCTCTGGAGATTTTACCATTTCTGTGAATGAGTAGGACTCCTTGAGCTTGCGGTATTCTGGTAAATATCGCCCTGCTTGACGCATGACCCAGACGGGTGGACGGTCGAGTGATTGGCAATTTAGTGCTGCTAGGAATCTGTCTCTGCTGTTCATGCGGATGGTTTATAATGCGAGGCTGAGAAATGCACGTAAAATGTGCAATGAACTCTGCCCCTTGATGGGCGGATATTACTCTTTGATGCCTAAAAGCGATACCTGAAAGCTCATAGGTGATTGAGGATGGTTCTATCGATGCGTATAAGGTAAAATTATTGATCACTACTTGTCTGCAATCACTGTTTCATAGTCACTCCGAAGCTTATTCGGCGATGTGAGCAAAGGGCGTTCTAGGGGGGCTTGAAGGGGGCTTGAGATATTGAGGTCTATTTCATAGGAACAAACTATCAATCACGAGCCAAAAACATCCTTCCTCAAATCCCTCATCACACAGATAGCTTCACCTTCCATCTCCTCAACTCCCTTCATCTTTCGAGCTCCAGACTTCCTCTTCGCTCCATAATGCTCGCGGCT
>CAKZMG010000179.1 GCA_937128235.1 uncultured Verrucomicrobiales bacterium | reverse complement strand
TGAGGTTTATAGGACTTATGTTTGGGTTGTGGCTTGGTGCTTTGGGCAGAAGCCGGAGGCATCTGGCACATTAGTCATTGCTAGAGGTAAGTTTTTCTAGGTCAGCTTTGCGTTGGGCTCTGAGTAGGGCGGATTTGATTTTTTTGATGGTGGTTTTGTTTTTCTTTTTGGTCTTTTTGTATTTTTTGGTAGGGACTTTTGAGACGATCCATTTGTAGTTAATGTCTGCTGTGCGTTCGAGTTTTGGGGTTTTGTGAAATTTTCTAACAGTGACCGTGCGGTAGTGACCAGCGGGTGTCTCGATGATGACGGTGTCGCCTTTCTTGAGGCTAAGCCTAGTGAGGTAGGTGTAGAGTAGGTCCGGGTTGCGGCTGGAGTATTGGACTTCTACACTGTGAATAGAGTCATCGTGCAGAGTCTGGACATAGTGTGGGTTGAGTGGCTTGGCGTGATCTGATTCATAGGGGAAATCGATGTCGTCAAGGTAACTAGGGTTGGGGCTGTCTATGGCATAGCTGATCTTGACTCCTTCCTGCTCGTTATATTCGGTCTGATTAGTTTGCTCAGTCTGGTTACTCTGATTACTCTGGTTACTCTGATCGTTTTGATTAGCGTTTTGATTTGTATTGCTGTGCTTGTTATTTTCCATGCTTGTAGCCTAAAGAAAGGCATGAGACATATAATGTCCTATGCCTGTTATAATATTCTGGATTTATTGTAACGAGAGTGTTTAAGATGGGTTATGGAAGAATTGGAAAAATTAGAGAGATTTTCTGGTGGTAGCAAGGTGCAGATGGAGAGGTTGTATGCGATCTATGATCGGGTGAAGGCTGGTGCAGGATCTAGGCATGGAGGGTATGGGCGGGGCTATAATAGGAAGGTGGCCGATAGTTTTCATCTGCCGAATAGTAGGAATTTAGCAGAGGAGCTGGAGGTCTCTACGAAGACGATCTCGCGTGATATACAATTTATGATAGATAGGCTGGGGGTGCCTCTGGTGTATGATGCGCAGAGGCATGGTTATACGCTGGCAGAGGGGAGCGAGGAGTGGAAGGGGCTGAAGGAATTTGAGCTTGGGGTGGAGGATTTGGCGGCTTTGTTTCTGGCTAAGAGTGCTCTTCGGCCGATCAAGGGAACGAAATTAGCGGAGAGTTTGCGGCCTGCTTTTGAGAAACTGAGTGAGTTGTTAGATGGGAAGGTGAGCTTGAACTGGAATGATTTGGATACGGTGTTTTCGATGAAAGAAATGGGAGTGGTGGACGTGGATTTGGGGAGCTTTGGTAAATTAGCGGAGGCTGCATTGAAGAGGAAAGAGGTGAGCTTTGATTATCGGAAGCTGAGTGGAGGGATAGGAGATGGAAGGAAACGACCGGGTGCCGTTTCTACGGGAGAAGTGGTGGAGCGTAGGCATGTGCAGCCGTATCACGTGGGCGAGATAAGTGGAGGCTGGTATATGATAGGCTATGATGTGGCTCGTAGTGAGATGCGGACGTTTGCGCTACAGAGAATGAAGAGACTGAGGGTGCTCAAGGCTACATTTCAAATGGAGGAGAGTTTTAATCTAACAGATTACCTCGGTGGTAGCCTAGGGGCATGGGGTGATAACAGGAGTGAAGGGCGTGTCTATAAGGTGGAAATAGAGGTTAGTGGCTGGGTAGCAAGGTTCGTGCAGGAGCGAACATGGCATGAATCACAGCAGGTGAAACGGCTCCGTGATGATACATCGCAACCCGGAAATCAAGTGGCTGTGGTGGAGTATCGTTTAGCGAGATTTGAAGAATTAGTGCAGTTGATTTTAGGCTGGGGCAGTAATGCGGTGGTGCTGAAACCGGAGAAACTTAGGAAGATGGTTCGGGAGGAGCTGAAGCAAATGATGAAACGCTACGAGTGTTGACCTGTGAATTAGAATGTTGAAAAGTAATGATAATGGAAAAAGAAACGAGGAAAGCAGTAGAGGCGGTCTGGGGGTATCACCAGATGAAGCATGATCTTAAGGTGGCGGATATGATCTGGGTGCTGGGGAGTCATGACTTGCGGGTGGCGGATAGGGCTGCGGAGCTGTGGCATGGGGGGCTGGCTCCGCTGGTGGTGATGTCTGGTGGGTTTGGGAATTTTACGGAGGGTGTGTTTGAGAAGTCTGAGGCGGAACTACTGGCAGAGCGGGCGATGGAGCTGGGTGTGCCTGAGGAGGCGATTTTGATAGAGGGGAAATCGACGAATACGGGGGAGAATGTGAGTTTTACGCGGGAGCTGTTAGAGAAGCATGGTAAAAAACTTACCTCTGCCATCGCAGTGCAGAAGCCTTATATGGAGCGGAGGGCGTATGCAACGATAGCGAAGCAATGGGATGAGCTGTCTGTGATGGTGACTTCTCCGCAGCTGAGTTTTGCGGAGTATTGTAGTAAGGAGATTCCTGCTGAGAAGGTGATCAATATCATGGTGGGGGACTTGCAGCGGATCATTGAGTATCCGAAGCGTGGATTTATGATAGAACAGGATGTTCCTGAGCGGGTGACAGGGGCTATGCATTTATTGATTGAAAATGGCTACAACGAGCATACTCTGTAGGTATCAAACTTATGAAACTATCTATCAAACCAACTATTACTGTTCTAGGCTATGCTTTAACGATGCTGACCGCACAGGCGGAGACTAAGAAGCCGAACATTGTATTTCTTTTTTCTGATGATCATGCGCTGAATGCTATTTCTGCGTATGGGGGTAGGTTGGCAGAGGTGGCACCGACTCCGAATATTGATAAGTTGGCTGAGCAGGGAGCGATTTTTAAGAATTCATTTTGTGCGAATTCGATTTGTGGTCCATCGCGCGCGAATATTTTATCCGGTAAGCATAGTCATAAGAATGGGTTTATTAGGAATGCTGGAGGAGGTGGGTTTGACCGGAGTCAGTGGACCTTTATCAAGGAGCTAGGGAAGCATGGATATCAGTCTGCGGTGATAGGGAAGTGGCATTTGAAGACGAAGCCGACAGGATTTGACTACTGGGAGATACTGCCTGGGCAGGGGAATTACTATAACCCTGATTTTATCCAGATGGATGGGAAGCGTAAGCGGGTGCATGGGTATGTGACGGATATTACTACGGATAAGGCGCTGAAGTGGATCGATGAGAGAGATAAGTCGAAGCCATTTATGCTGATGTGTCAGTATAAGGCTCCGCACAGGACATTTGCGCCAGCTATGAGGCATTTGAAGTCGTTTGATGGGGTGAAGATTCCTGAGCCTGATTCGTTGTTTGATGATTATTCTAATCGTAGTAAAACGCTACCTAAGAATGAGATGGAGATAGACCGTCACATGTGGTGGCAGTATGACATAAAGCTGAGGAAGGATGAGATGCGGGGTGCGAAGCTACCTGGGATCATAGGTGGACCCATCGAGTATGTGCGGATGAATAAGTCGCAGAAACAGGAGTGGGATGCCCATTTTAGGCCGCAGAATAAGAAGTTTATCGATGCGTATAAGGCTGGAAAAGTGAATCATAAGCAGATGGTGCAGTGGAAGTATCAGCGCTACATGAAAAACTATCTGGGCACGGTGAAATCGGTCGATGAGAATGTGGGTAGAGTGGTGGATTATCTGGAAAAGAATGGGCTAAGTGACAACACGATTGTGATTTATTCATCTGATCAGGGATTTTATCTTGGAGAGCATGGCTGGTATGATAAGCGGTGGATGTTTGAGGAGTCATTCAAGATGCCATTTTTGATCAAGTGGCCGGGTGTAATCAAGCCTGGGAGTAAGCCAGATGCGCTGATCCAGAACATCGACTATGCGCCGACATTCCTAGAAATGGCTGGTGTGAAAGCGCCAGCTGAGGTGCAGGGGGAATCTCTAGTGCCGATCCTGAAGGGTGAGGAGGAGAAGGTCAGAGACACGCTCTACTATGCGTATTATGAACTGGGTGAGCACCGGGTGCCGCAGCATTTTGGGGTGAGAACGCAGCGTTATAAGTTGTTCTATATTCCTGAGACTGACGAGTGGCAGATGTTTGATCTGGAGAAGGATCCTAATGAGATGAGATCTATCTACGGTGAGAAATTCTATGCGGATGTGCAGAAGGATATGCTGGAGAGATACCATGCGATCAGAAAGGAAGTGGAAGCACCGAGCTATGAAAAATATGCGCCTAGAAAGCGTATGAAGTAGGTGGTGTAATGTAGTTAGAGCGTAGTTGGGAGCTAGTAGTTCGTAAGAGAGTAGTGAATCACCACGCCTTGATTTAATAAAAATCGACTCGGTCTATCGTCTCATTTTTTCACAGACTGGTATCATTGTTCAAATGGTAAAAAAGGTAGATAAAACCAACCAGATTGTTTTATTTGAAAATGAGTAAATATCTGCGAGGTTACATCACATGATTAAAATTAACAAAAAACTCTATTCAAGCATTGCGCTCACTCTTGGACTCAGTATGGGACTTTGCCATGCTTATAAAAAGCCTGCGGTTGATAATGCTAAGCCTCAGATGGACTACCCATTGATCGAGAATGCGCATAAGCAGGTTCTCTTTGCTCCAGGGCAGGCTGGGTCTAAATTTTACCGCATCCCGGCGATAGCGACCGCGATGAATGGTGATCTCATAGCTGTGATCGATGCGCGTAGGACAAGCCCTGCTGATCTGCAACACATCCGTGACATCGACATCGCGATCCGCCGCAGCTCAGACAATGGCGACACGTGGACGGAGACAGAGTTTATTACTAAATTTCCAGACGGGCAGGTGGGCTCGGACCCTTCCTTGATTGTGGATAAAGTCACAGGAGAAATTTTCTGTTTTTATAACTACTTAGATCACGATCTTAAAATCAACAAGACCAGACCATCGAAGACAGCGGTAAACTACCGTCACTATGTCCAGAGCAGTAAGGATAATGGCAAAACGTGGTCGAAGCCAAAAGACATCCGCGATGACATTTTACCTGAAGGGATTAAAGATAGGGAATTTGTTTTCATCACATCAGGACGTGGATTTCAGACAAAGTCTGGCTCGCTAGTGCATACGATCTGTAATGCTAACAAGGGTGAGGCTTACCTCTTCGGCAGCCCGGATCATGGCAAGACGTGGAAAGCCATCAAGACAAGCAGGATTTCTCCATCCAATGAGAATAAATTTCTCGAACTCAGTGACGGCACTTGGATGATCAATGCACGCAACAGCAAGGCTCCTTTCCGCTATATTCATCTCTCAAAAGACAAAGGGAAGACGTGGAAGAGCTTCCCAGATAAGGGACTCCCCGACCCTGGCTGTAATGCAGAAGCTGTCATCTACACAGCAAAAGCAAATGGCTATAAGAAAAACCGCCTACTCTTCGTGAACGCACACAGCCAAAAAGGCAGAAAGAACCTAGTGCTTTCCCTCAGCTACGATGATGGCAAGACATGGACGCATAAAAAATGCATCGATAAAGGAGGAGCTGGTTATTCAACACTCACTATTTGTAAGAATGGAGATATAGGAATTTTCTACGAAGAAGGCAGAGATATGAGTTTTGTGAGAGTCACTCTAGCAGATCTCACCGATGGGAAAGATAAGCTCTCCAAGCCTTAACATTTAGCATCTATCATTTAGTATGTGGTCATTTCCAGCACAGTGAAACATCACTGATAATAACCATGCACTCTACCAAACCTACATCCTTGTTCGGATGTAGGTTTTTACTTGTAGATTAGTTTGAATGATAAATGTGAGCGGGCGAATCAGTGCTGTCTTTTTTTAAAACTACAGTCAATTTAGCATCACGTCTTGCATCGATGCTAGATAGGGAGCATTATCTATGCGGGAGTCGCGGCGGACTCATAGAACCCTAGCTTTAGAACACAGACTATCATGCTTATTCAAGGACTGGCGATTGCTCATGCGGTGGCAGTGATCATTTTCACTGCGCGGATTCTGGTGCGCGATGATTTATCACCTGCTGCCCGTCTGGCATGGATATTGCTCATGCTCTCTGTTCCCTACCTTAGCGTGATCATTTACCTATTATTTGGCGAGGTGAGCCTGGGTAAAACAGTGCACCAACAGCACGATGAGATCTTCGAGAAGCTACAAAACCTGGCAGGGGAGGCGATGGGTAGCTGTGAGAAAAACCTAAGCGGAAATGTAGAAACTGAATACCAGACGGCATTCAGGGCAGCCTCCGTAGATGGTTTCGGCACCACGCTTGGAAACAGTGCGGAGTTATTGCCAGATGCAGCGACAGCGCGTTCGCGGTTAATCGAAGATATAGATAATGCTACTGAGAGTGTCCAATGTCTCTACTATATATGGCTGGATGATGAGACAGGCAGAAACGTTGCCAATGCTCTAATACGTGCTGCTCAGCGAGGCGTCATCTGCCATGCTATGACTGATGGTCTAGGCTCTCGTAAATTCACCCGCTCCAAGTGGTGGAAAGAAATGCAGCAAGCGGGTGTGAAGCTCAGTATAGCGATGCCGATCAAGTGGGTCATTGATACGATTCTCTTTAGCCGTATTGATCTGCGGAACCATCGGAAGATCACTGTCATTGATAGCCGTGTCACGTGGTGTGGGAGTCAAAACTGTGCTGATGAGGAATTTCAAGTGAAAGCAAAGTTTGCCCCTTGGGTGGATATAATGCTTCGTTTCGAGGGCCCGGTGGTGATTCAGAATCAGATTCTTTTTGCTTCAGATTGGCTACTTAACACAGGGGACAAGGTGCCAGATTCCTTGAAATTAAAAACCGCACAGCAGGCAAATGGGTTCCCTGCTCAGCTTTTTGCTGATGGCCCTACGGATCGGCAAGGCGCAACTCCTCAGTTATTTTCTACCCTGCTGACTTTAGCTAAAAAAGAGGTGATCATTTCTACTCCCTATTTCGTGCCAAATTCTACCGTGCTGGATGCCATCTGTGCTGCTGGTATGCGTGGCATAGAGGTTAGTTTGATTTTTCCTAAGCGTAATGATTCATGGATCGTAGCTGCTGCCAGTCATAGCTACTATCGCCAGTTACTGGATCATGGAGTTAGGATTTTCGAGTTCCGAGATGGTCTGCTGCACTCTAAGACTCTGACTTTAGACAAAAAGCTCTCACTAATAGGCTCTACTAATCTCGATCTCCGTAGCTTCGATCTCAACTACGAGAATGACATTCTCTTACGTGATGATGACGTGACAATGAGCATTCGTGACAGGCAAATGGACTACAAGAAGCAATCGGATGAAGTGACGATAGAACATGTCAACAGCTGGAGCTATTCACGACGTATTTGGAATAATGTAGTGGCAACAGTTGGACCTATTTTATAGGACTCTCCGTCAGAGCAGCATGCCGGAAAAACGGAAAATTTGATTCACCAACGTTCCTATGCTCTGTGTTCTATGCTGCCAGTGATGACTAATTCTGATTTAGCTACAGTGAGTTCTTGTTTCACGGGCTTTTGGCTAGTGAGAAGTTGTTTTACCTGAGACATTGCGAGACTTGCCAGTGATGGGAGAGAGTGCCGTATGTGACTGATAGCTGGCATGTAATCAAATAGATCTGAGGAATAATCCATAACAGCGAGTGAGACATCATCAGGGTAGCGGAGACCATTACGCATTAAGTAGCTGACTACTCTTGGAACGTGACTACAGTCTCCCATGATAATGGCAGTAGGTGGTGTGACGGCAAAGAGTTTTTCAATGGAATCTTGATAATCTTCCCTAGTTTTTCCCCATCTTGGGCAGTTAAAATTAGAGAAACTTAAGCCGTGCTGCTCAAAGATTTCTCTGATGTAATTTTCCGTTCTGGTGCTGGCTTGGTTATTTCTATTCAGGACCTCTGGTAGCATGACCGATATTCTTTGGTGTCCGACACTGATAAGGTGCTCAAGCAGGCTAGTGCATGAATGCTTAAGAGAAAATGATACTCTGGGATAACAGTTTGGAGCTTCTTCCCCTCCCAGAAAGACTACGGGCACTCCCATTTCTTTGAGGACTTTAGAGCAAGCAGGGTGAGCACCCATGACAACATGGACATTGGCAGGGTTCTGAATGATGAAGCTACGCAGAGCTTTCGCGCCTTTGGATGAAGTAAGGTCTGAATACACTAAGTGCTCGTAGTCATAGCCTCTGGCGATAATAGCCTTTTGCATTCTATTGCAGAGATCAGTATCGGATAAGGTGAGTCCATTCAATGGACGCCAACTCACTATGCATACTTTATATGAAGTGAGTTTAGTTTCTGTTTTGGAATTACTTTTGGATTTGGAGAGGGAGTTTATTTTTCTCTGATTAATTTCGCGCGGTTTATTTTGTTTTGCGGCTTTCACATATCCTGCTTCTTCAAGTAGCAGGAGAGCATTAATGATTGTTTGGCGAGAAACCTGCATGAGATCACTCAGTGTCCTTATGCTGGGTAGAGAGCCTTCCCATCTACCTGCTCCTATCTCTCTGATGAGTGATAAGCAGGTGGTTTGTGCAATTGATTGGCGGACGGGTTTCATCGTGTTGCAGATTAGTCGGAGACAACTCTTAGATACAGCTTTGTTTTTTTCTGGTAGGTATTCATTTGGTTGTATTGACTAAATATGAAATGAGTTTCATGGCGGATAAATTACTTAATGTTTAGTTCGCGCACGGCAAGCCAGGTGGGCTGCGTAGCCGTGGCTCGGATGCGTAGTGCTAAGATAGCTTTTCCGGTAGGGATAGCAAACTCTGCTTTGCCGAAGACGATGTCATTCCCTTTTTCCCAGGTCTTGCCATCGTAAGAAATTTCTAACACTCCAGAAACTAGCTGATCTCGTCCATCAGGTTTCCCCGTGACGACGTAGGCAGTTTTACCTGTTTGGGCTTGCTTCCAAGTAACGGTGACATGGTCATCTTTTTTCGGTGAACTGGCTCCATGGAACCAGGTGTTGTCTCTATGGTCAGATGCCTTTTCCGGGTAGTAGAGTGAATGTGTGGCGAGGCTCGTGGTGATGGTGCGAGCGGCACGGATGGGCTCGTAGCTCATGGTGATATTTCCGCTTGAGTCTGTGCCGCCATCACCTTTGACTTTCGTGTGGAGAGTGTAGGTGGCATCTGGAGAATACTGGTCTTTTCCGAGGCTGATGACGTAGGTGTTCTTCTCGTCTTTATATCCTGTACTCCCAGTGTGTTTATCGGAGCTAAGTGTTTTTCCGTTTGAGGAAATGCTGACTTGTTGGATGTCAAGACTGTTGGCACCCTTGCTGTAATCTAAGGTGAAGGTGTATGTTCCTGGTGCCTTGATGGCGTTGGTGATGTCGTGCCCGATTACTGCGAATACGGCAGGTGTCGTTTCTGGTGACCAGGTGGCGATGGGTGGTTGTGTGAAGCCTTCTACCACTCTGCTGGTGCGTCCACATAAGAAGGTAGCCATCTTAAGTTTTGTGTCACGGTTTGCTTTGAATGGGCTTTCATAGAGCTTGGATTTCTTGGTAGGGCTGGAGCCATCAGTGGTGTAGTGAATCTTCGCGGAGGAGTATGGTTTAGTGATGGTGATAGTGCCATCGGCGGACATTGAGGCAGTTGGATTAGGCACGCGAAACTGGATGTTTTGAGCGGCGAGCTTTGGTGCAGAATGTGTGAAGACCCGCTCAGAGAAGTCTTCCCAGTTGCGGTCTTCCTGAGGTGTCCAGCCTATTTCTGAAAGGGCAAACATTCTAGGCCAAGACATGTAGTCCGTGCGGGCACGGTTAGTGAGAGTCTCTGACCAGAGGCAGCCGTGAACCCCGAGGATGTGCTTGCGTTGCTTGTCTGTTAGGTTGTCTGGAGTGGGCTTGTAAGAATAGGAATCTCGGGTGTCTGTGACTCCTGCCCAGACAAGACCAGGCTCGCTAGGGTGACGTTCATATTTCAAATCATAGTAAAGGTAGGCAGCCGGGACGAGCACTACGTTACGTCCTTTTTGTGCTTCGCTGAGCCCTATCTCTGGCTTGTGCCAAGACATGATAGAGGAGTCATCACGCGTGAGCCGATCACCATGGACTATTTCTTCCCAGCCGATCATGGTGCGGTCGTACTTTTTTAGAATAGCTTCGAGACGCTGGAAGAAGTAGCCTTGGACTTCGTTACCATTTTTCAGTCCCTGTTTTTTCATGAGGGCTGCGACAGAGGGAGACTTCTCCCATGCGCCATGTGGCCGCTCATCGCCACCTACGTGAATGTACTTCCCGGGGAAAAGCTCGGCGACTTCTTTGAGAACATTGTCTAGAAAAACGTAGGTAGTTTCTAGGCCAGGATCGATGGTGTTGTTAGGTGTTCCTTGCACGGACTTGTAGGAACTTTTATCATCAGGATGCTGGAGTAGCTCTGGGTAAGCAACGATGGCTGCCTTGGCGTGACCTGGGACATCGATTTCTGGCACGATGGTGACATTTCTCGCCGTCGCGTAGGCTACAACTTCCCTGATGTCTTCTTGGGTGTAGAAGCCGCTCTGGACTTTGTCTTTCTCTCCTTCGATGGCTGGGATGATGTTGAAGGGCAACTTGGTTCCTGGTCCTCTAGTTGCCCCGGTAGAGGTAAGTTTTGGGTATTTTTTGATTTCGATACGCCATCCCTCGTCATCTGTTAGATGCCAGTGAAATGTGTTTAGCTTATGCTGAGCCATGCGGTCTATAAATTTCATGACGTATTCCTTGGAGTGGAAATTTCTAGAAACATCGAGCATCATGCCTCTCCAGACGAAGCGTGGATAGTCGGTAATGTTGCCATTGCTGACTCGGATCGATTTGAGATTTCCTTGAGGGTTTTCTGACCAGATCTCGGCTGGCATCAGCTGGAGTAGGGAAATGGCACCATAGAAAAACCCTCCAGAATCGCTAGCGGTGATGACGACTCCAGTGGAGCTGATATTGAGTGTGTAGCCTTCTGTGGGTGCCTTCCCTTCGCGAAATATGATCGCGTTTTTTTCGACTTTGGTGTCCTTTAAATTGAATTGAGCAGCGGCATTGATGCGCTGTTTGAGATAGGCAACGGCATGAGTCGCTTTATCGCTCTCTGTGATGATGCTTGTGTCCTGATTAATGCTAAACTGACCTTCGGATTGCTGAGTTTTCACAGGCTTCGGGACAAAATTTACCTGAGCTTGTGTGTGCGAACTCGCGACTACAAGAACACTGGAAATTGCGATGAACAGTTGTTTTTTAATCATGATAATTTTTTAGGTTAAGTGATGGTGGCCTAGTCTTATAGTGGAGTCAATGACATCACGCTGAAAGAGGTATCAGATGCATGTAAATGGACATAATGAAAGTAGAAGTGGAGTGAACCTTTTCTGGTTTAATATAAAACCAGTTGAAAGAGACGAGCATTTGTATAGAAGTGTGCTAAAATAAAAATTATGATTCGTTACATTTTACTTATTCAGTTGAGCCTTTTAGTGAGTGTCTTAGCCCAGGCACCAGATGCTGGGCAGGTTTATGCTTGGTATCAAGCGGATGCTGGGGTGACTAAAAACGCTCAGAATCAGATCTCTTTATGGGAGAATCAAGCGACTTCAGGAACTCCTAATGACCGTGATCTTGACCGCGTGATTGGTTCGCCACTGGAGGTGGCGATGCTGAAAAATGGGAATAACACCCAAACTCAGGTGGTGCGTATGAATGGAGCTTCTGCTCTCTGGTCAGGTGTGGGTGACTGGTCAGGGATTTCAGGTGACAGGACTCTCGTTTTTCATGTTCGCTTGCGTGATACAGGGAATGGATTTCTGTTTGATGGTAGTACTTCCTCTGGTATGACGCGGAGCAGGGTGAATGGCGGAAATTGGCAAGTGGGGATACAGTCTCCACCCATCGGTAATGCGGCTAATGCTGATCCTGTAACGACTGTTGCTGCCGCAGGTGCTTGGCAGATGCATGTTTTTATTTTCAAAGATGCCGGTGCTCAGACTACCGTGGAGCATTTCATAGGTGGGAATCTCGTGGGCACGCATAACTTGACACAGAATAATCCTCTAAATGGATTTATTCTTGGTGCCAATGTGAGGGGGCAGGATTTTCTGCATGTGGATTTGGCGGAAATTCTTGTTTATGATCGCGCCTTAGATTCTGTTGAGCGGGCTTCTGTGGAAAGTTATCTGGCTATGCGCTGGAATGGACTGGCAGACCTTCCCATGGCTTATGTAGATTCTACCACTGTTCAGACTGCACGTGAAATTCCTACAATAGGTGTGCATGACGTAGTCAAGCTGGAGATCAATACTAGTGGGGAAGGAACACCGATAAACCTGACAAATATGCAATTTAATTTATCGGGAACTACTACTATGGAAGACATTGCTGAGGTTAGAGTTTATGCTGATGCGGCAAATGATCCATTTGATCCTGGTGCTACTCCGCTGCAGGTATTTATGGCTCCATTTCCTGCCACATTTGAGTTTGTTGGTAGCCATGAACTTAGCACAGGAATGAACTCCATATGGGTAGCGGTTGTTCCTAAGGCTAATGCATCTCATGGAAATTTCGTTGATGCAGGGGGGCTGAATTTTACTATTGATGGAAACCAAGCCGGAGTGAAGGTCCCTACCGTAACTTCTCCCGCAGGAGAGTTAGTTTTTGCAGATGCACCATTTTATAACATCATTAGAAAAAGTAATGATGATGGAGTTCACACAAGCAGAATACCTGGACTGGTGACGACTAATGCGGGAACGTTGATTGCTAGCTTTGACCTTCGCTATGAAGGCTCAGGAGACCTTCCTGGAAACATAGATGTTGCGATCAGGCGTTCCTCTGATGGAGGTGTGACCTGGCAACCTCTGCAAATTATCATGGACTATGATAAAAATGTCGCAGGCTCTCAGGGGAATGGTGTTGGAGATGCTACTTTAATGGTGGACCGTATAACAGGAAGAATCTATGCAGCCGCTCTCTGGTCTCAAGGAAACAATGGCTGGAATGGCTCTGGTCCAGGTCTCGCTCCTGCTGATACTGGTCAGCTAGTGCTGGCTCATTCTGATGATGATGGACTGACGTGGTCGGCACCAGTGTCTATCACCTCACAAGTCAAAGATCCGGCTTGGCGGTTGTTTTTTAATGGTCCAGGAAAAGGAATCTGTTTGCGTGACGGTACGCTTGTGATGCCTACACAGTATCGAGATGCAGGAGGCGTAGCGCGTTCAAACTTTATCTGGTCAGATGATCAAGGCACTACGTGGAATCGCTCAGCACCAGCAGTAGCAGGCGGTAATCCTGTAACTACGGAGTCTCAGATAGTAGAATTGAACAATGGGAAGCTGCTGCTTTCCATGCGTAATCACCATTTATCTAAGAAGCGGCTATGGTCAGAATTTTCCTGGAATCCACTAACAGAAACGATAGCGGATGGTCAGTGGTCAGCACCGTATTATGCGATTGATGATCCTACTTGTATGGCTAGTGTGCAGCGTCATTCTTCCGTGCTTGATGGTCATGCTCAGAGTGTTCTTCTCTTCTCAAATCCACACGATACGAGTTCACGTAAAAACATGACCATTCATGCGAGTGCTGATGAAGCTCAGACTTGGGCATACTCACGCATGATCGATACACGCCCTGCGGCATACTCGTGTCTCACAGTTTTAGATAATGGTGACATCGGGATGTTATATGAAACGGGCGATAGCTCTCCCTATGAGACGCTGACCTTTGTCCGGTTCCCGCTATCATGGGTAGTGGGTGATGCCGATACAGATGGAGACGGAATGAGTGATTTCTATGAAGATACCAATGGACTCGACAAAACTGTGAATGATGCAGATCTCGATAAAGATGGCGATGGGCACACGAATATACAGGAATATAATGCTGGGACTAGAGCGTCAGACCCGAAATCGTTTTTTGTTGCAAAGATCATCAGTGTAGCTGGCTCAAGCAAGCTAGTATGGAGTGCTGTGCCGCGAGCGAGATACTGTGTTGAGAAATCAACTAATCTAACAGACTGGGACAACGTCTCAGGCATGGAAAATATTCTAGCTGATGATACCGAAATGGAGCGTCCGCTTACACTGGATGCAGATAAATATTTCTATCGTGTGAAGACTTTACCGTAAGGGAGAGGGTTTTCTTTTCTGAAGGTGATCATACGCGCATGAAGGGAAACGCAGATTTTTCAATGATTCGGCTGGTATCCTAAAGAAATGCGAAGCACAAATCACTAAACTCACTAAATAAATCTATTGTCCGATTTCAATTGCGGAGTGGTACTAGGAGAGGAGTCACTTTTAGGAGTCACCTTTTTCACACTGCTGCCTTTGACGAAGTCTGGAATGATGAGCTTACTTTCATTGCTGATACCTTTATTTTCTATTTGCTTCATCATCATCCGCATCACTGTTTTAGCTATCGTGCTGGGGTCACTATGGTAGTGAGAAATCCTCGGTGTGATGTGATCAAACCAAGATTCATAAGTGAGTGAGATGAGGGATAAATCATGCGGGATGTGGATGCGGTGCTTCGCGAGCCAGGTGATGGTTGTGAGCACGTGTCTCATGCGAGTAGCTACGATTGCGGTGGGGGGATTTTTGAGCTTGAAAGCAATCTCTAATGCTCTGTGGGCTGATGCGTGATCAGTCTTATCCACGATTTTATGAACGTTGCCACCGCCATTAATTTCTACGGATTGGCGGAGACCAGACTCAGCGGCTATGAGGCCAGCTAAATTGGTGTTAGGAATGAGTAGTCCCACATGCTCGTGACGAGCTCGGAGGAGCTCGCTACCTGCATGATGGGCAGTTGCTTTCCAGTCGGTATCTATACTAGGGAGCTCTACTTCTGCCTGACAGTATCCTCGGACAATGGTAGGGATGTTATTTATCTTAAACCACTGCTGCACAGGAGCCGGACACTGGTATAGAATCCAGAGATCGCAGGAATGATCTTCGATTTCTTTATTCAGTCGGCTTTCAGGATTCTTAAGCTGGAGCGCTCCTGAATGAACGATATCAAATTCGTAGCCCCGTTTATTTAGTAATCCTCGGAGGATATCTACTTCAACTAGCATCCAGGGAGGTAGCTCGGAGAGAGTCTTGGGAGAGAGAAAGCAGATTTTTTTGGTAATCGCTAGCGTGGATAAATTTGTTCCGGATTTGTGTATGATTTGGCGGCGTTTTCCGTGCTGGCTGGGAGTGATGAACTCATCGTTTTCTAGCAGCTCAAGTGCGGTGCGGAGCGTGTCCCTACCTATTTGAAATCGGCTAGCGAGTTCGCGCTCACCGGGAAGGAAGTCTGATAACTCACCAGACTTTATCATTTGAACGATGAGCTCTGCAGTTTGATTTGGTAATGAGTTTCTCAGTGGTATTTTATCCATTAGTAAGTAGGCTAACAGGTAGGAAAACCAAACCAAGCTAAAAGGATGCGCTTGGTGCTGAATTTTTATAATGTGGATTGACCTTATTTTAACAGGGATATAATTTTACATTACAATTTTATGAAATCACTCAACATCGATGGGCTAGTCGCGGCTAGCTTTACACCTACCAAGTCAAATGGAGATCTGAATCTCAATCTCGTACCTAAAATAGTAGATTATCTTGCCCAGCAAGGCATTAAGGGCATTTACATCGCTGGTAGCACTGGTGAGGGAATGTCTCATACTGACAGTGAGAGAATGGATCTAGCGGCAGCCTATATTGAAGCGGCTAAAGGAGTAGGAGAAGGAAAAATGAAGAGCATCGTGCAGGTGGGACACAACAGCATGAGAGCGTCTGCCGAGCTTGCGGCACATGCTGAATCTCTCGGAGCAGATGCAGTTTCTGCCACTCCTCCAGGGTATTTCAAGCCGGCAAATGAAGTCGAACTCGTGGACTCGCTTTTGCCAATTATAGAGGCATCAAGTAACACACCATTTTACTATTATCACATTCCTTTCTTGTCTGGGATCGCTCTAAATCCGATGACCTTCACGGATGTGGCGATGGATCGTTTGGCTACTTTTAAAGGCATCAAATATTCTGATGGAAGCACACTTTACAATCTCCCATTACTGCAAAAAGTAGCACCTGAGCTAGAGTTTCTCGCAGGCTCAGATGAAGCATACATCAACTCTTTAGTTCTCGGATACAAGGGAGCAGTGGGGAGTACTTATAATTTCGCGGCACCACTCTATCAAAAGGTAAGAACTGCATTTGAAGCTGGCGATATGGAACAGGCTAGACTCTGGCAAGCAAGAGCGCTGGAGATGATAGAAGTGCTCTTCGCGACCTGTGGCAGAGGTGGGCTCAAGGCAATGATGCGCATGGTGGGCATAGATTGCGGTCCTGTGAGACGACCACTCCTTCCCGTGACTGATGCCCAGGTGAAGCAGCTAGAAGTGAAGCTGACCGAAATGGGTTGGTTCGACTGGGTAGATGCCAGAGAGGCTGCGGTAGTTTAATATTTAATCACTTCAAATTATGCGTAAATCTACTGTATTCTTCCTCTGGATAGTTGCTTCGTTTTTTCTCGCCGTCACACAGGCGAAGGAGAATAAAGCTAATGTGATTAACTGGGGAGCTGACATTCCTGCTCTCCCAGACGAGTATGGATTTGCAGGTGGCTATGCGGGTATTGTTGGGAGTGGAGATGACCGTTGGCTGGTCTTTGGTGGAGGTGCTAATTTCCCCTACGCAGATCCATTTGATGACGCTCTAAATGCAGACAATGGGCAACCTAAAGTCTGGCATGATAGTCTCTATGCTATCCAGCTGGAGGAGGCAGGCTTAAAGGCTAAAGGGTCCTGGAAGAAGTTGGATACTAAACTTCCAACGACCATGGGTTACGGGGGTTCTGTTAGTCTGTTAGATGAAAATGGAGTGAGCTCAGCGCTATTCATTGGCGGTGATACTGGGAAGGGGGCAATGGTAGATTCTGTGCTTAAAATCAGTGTCACTGGAGGTAAGTTTTTCATAGAAAAAGTAGCGAGCTTACCTGTAGCTGTCGGATATGCGGCTGCTCAGGAAATCGGAGGTAAGGTTTATGTTGTATCTGGTAAATCGAATGATTCCGTAGTTTCAAAAGCTTGGGAGCTAGACTCTAATAATTTCCAAATCAAAGAAATATCTTGGCCAGAATTTGAATCCAATGTTCCTGCTCTTCCAAGAGTGATGTCTTCATTGGGATCTCAAGGTGGTCTGCTCTACCTCATCGGAGGTCGCCAGCAAGTATCGCCCACAGCGGATCAGGGTGAGGATAGTGTGAAATTAAATGACACGATTCAGTTAGATTTTTATCGAGACTGCTACGCCTATAATCCTAAGTCCGATCAATGGTCACGCATCGCGGATTTACCTCATGGGATCTCTGCCGCACCGAGTAATGCAGTGCCATCAGGAGCCACTAACCTAATGCTACTCGGTGGAGCTTCTGCTAAAAGTCTCAAGCTAGTACTAGCCCCCGAGCTTCAACAAGAACTGGGTCTGACCTCTGGTGGGCAGGGTTTTAAGCACCCTGGATTTAGCCGAGAGATACTCGCTTATCACGCTATTACAGACACGTGGTCTAAGGCGGCTACGTTTCCTGCGGAAAGAAAAGTCCCGGTCACTGCTCCCGTCGTCATCGATGGAGATGCGATGAATGGATACCAATTCGCGGTCATTTCAGGCGAATGGAGTCCCAAACTCCGCGATGCCGGAGTGCAATCTGGTGTGCTAAAAACAACAGGTGCCAAGTTTGGAATCGTGAATTGGATCGTGGTAGTCGTTTATCTGTTAGGGATGGTTGGTATCGGGTATTGGTTCATGAAAAAAGAATCAGCATCCAGCACAGACGACTACTTCCGTGGTGGTCAGCGCATTCCTTGGTGGGTAGCGGGGCTGTCAATTTTCGCGACAGTGCTGAGTTCCATCACTTTTATGGCGATCCCAGCAGTAGCCTACAGCGATGACTGGAACCGCTGGGTCGGTCAGTGGCCGATTTTTGTGATCATTCCACTCGTGATTTTCTTTTACCTGCCATTCTTCCGTAAGCTAAACCTTACCTCTGCATACGAATACTTAGAAGCTCGGTTTAATCTAGCTGTTAGATTAATCGCTTCTGCTTCGTTTATGACTTTCCATGTGGGGAGAATAGCCATCGTCCTCTATCTTCCAGCGCTTGCTCTGTCCAGTGTGTCAGATATAAACATCGTCTTCGCCATCATCGTGATCGGTGTGCTATGCATTATCTATACCGTCATGGGTGGGATCGAAGCCGTGGTGTGGACGGACGCGATCCAAGCCCTAGTGCTCATCTCTGGAGCATTACTTTGCTTTGGTCTGGTGGTCTTCAATGTTGACGGAGGCTTCGGTGCTATCGGGGATGCGTTCACAAATGACGATAAATTCCTAACCACAGATTGGTCACTCACAGCAGCCACAGATTGGTCATCGACCACGAAGTCTGGGTGGTTGTTTTTCTTCGGTTTCCTCTTCGCCGCACTCCCTAGCTACACTGCTGGACAAGATGTGGTGCAGCGCTACGTGACTACTCCCACGGAAAAGGAAGCGGCACGTTCGCTCTGGCTCAACATCGCGATGAGTATCGTAGGATCTGCTATCTTTTTCGCTCTGGGAACAGCACTGTATGTTTTCTATCAAGCCAACCCTACTAGCCTCGACCCCACTCTAACCAAAACCGATGCGATCCTGCCGTTCTTCATTATGCAGAATCTTCCTATCGGAGTTTCAGGTTTGATTGTGGCGGGAGTTTTCGCAGCGGCACAGTCCACTATTTCTAGCTCATTAAATTCTCTCTCCACCTCATTCGTGACAGATTATTACGGCAGAGTCATTTCTCCAAATAGTACTGACAAAAAGCAGCTCGCAGTCGCCAGAAACGTAGTGATCATCATCGGGGTAGTAGGCGTATTTTTCTCCGTAATGATCGCTAAAGGGGGGATGCAGTCTGCCTTTGATGAGTTCAATAAATTCGTAGGTTTCATCATGGGGCCACTTGCCGCAATGTTCGCTTTAGGGATTTTCACCAAGCGCGTGGGAGGCAAGGCATGTCTCATCGGAGCGATAGTCGGATTCATCGCAGTGGTGAATAAAGGCAAGATGATCGATGTCGAGGTCTGGGGACTATTCAATGGTCTGATCAGCTTCTCAGTCACGTTTATCACGGCATACGTCATAAGCTTTTTCCTTCCTGCAAACCCAGAAAAAGTCAAAGGGCTCAGCATCCATAGTAAATAATTATTATGCCAACTTACACTGAAGACGATCTTGTAAGGCTGCGCGATTTTTACCGCGATAGTTTGCTCAATGACACGCTAGATTTCTGGCTGCTAGAATCTGTGGATCAGGAGCATGGCGGATATCTACTCATGCGCGACCGCGATGGCAGTCTGATCGATGATGATAAATCCGTTTGGTTTCAGGGTAGATTTAGTTCTATCCTTAGCACTATCTACAATGGTCACGAAAACAATGAAGAATGGTTAAAAGCAGCCAAGGCGGGTGTTGATTTCCTCCGTCAACATTGTTTCGATGATGATGGTCAGATGTTTTTTCTCACCAAACGCGATGGCACTCCGCTCAGAAAACGGAGGTATTTTTTCTCAGAAGCATTCGCCATCGCCGCCTTTGCTCAGTATGCAAAAGCGACAGATGATGCAAAATTAGCGCGAGAGGCGAGAGACCTGTTTAAGCGCTGTATGGAATACGCAGATGGCGATCGTTCACTCCCAGAAAAATTCACTGGTGAACGGCCATCGAGAGGGCTTGGTGTTCCGATGATTTTCCTAAATATCGCACAGCAACTCTGTGATACGATAGGTGATGACTACGCAGATTCGCGTATTGATGGCTTCATCGAGGATATTAAATTTTGTGTGAATGATGAACTCAAGTGCGTGATGGAATGCGTCAGTCCAGCAGGTGAAGTCATTGATCATTTACAAGAACGCACCATCACTCCCGGGCACGCGATAGAAGGCGCATGGTTCATCCTCCATGAAGCGAAACGTAGAGGAGGAGATGAGAAACTTCAGGCTTTAGGATTAAAAATGTTAGACTACTCCTGGGAACAAGGATGGGATAAAGAGCACGGTGGAATTATCTATTTCGTGGATCCTACCTTACCAAAAGGTAAGCCCGTGATGGAGTATTGGCAGGACATGAAATTCTGGTGGCCGCAGTGTGAAGCCATCATCGCCACGCTATTGGCATTTAAAATGACTGGCGATGAAAAATACGCGAAGTGGCACAAAATGATACACGACTACGCGCATGAAAACTTCTCAGACAAAGAACACGGAGAGTGGTATGGCTACCTCCACCGCGATGGAAGAATTTCTACTGCAATGAAAGGTAACCACTACAAAGGTCCGTTTCACTTACCAAGAATGCAGTGGTATTGTTGGCAGTTGTTAGAGAAATAAGAGGAATAGAAGATTAGATTTTTCTATCCGGCTCATTGCCAAAGCCATCGATCTCGACACGGTCTGCATAGCATTTCACGATGGCAAATGGAGTCTCCGTTTTACCTTCCACCATGCCTTTAAAATTGATGAAGTGACAACCCTTGTGAACCGCGTAGTTGCCCTTGTGATTATGTCCATTCATGTAAGCGATGACATTTGGGAATTTTTCTATAAGGCTAACCAGCTCTTCATCATTCCACAGGTTATGAGGGTCATTGAGTGGGATGACAGGGAAGTGATTGAAGATGATGACGCGCTTTTTAGATTTTTTGGCGACTTCAAGTTGAGCATTGAGCCACTTTAATTGTTGTTCACTTATTGCGCCATTCCAAGACTGGGCCTGTGGGCGTTCTTGTTGACGCACTTTCTCTAATGTCCTTTGTGCAGTTTTCGTTCTGGGATCATTTTTTTTATAGCGATAAGTAGAAACGTCTGTTCCGTCTAAATAGATGAAATGCCAATGATCATAAGTTTCTACGTAATAGCTTTCTTCTAGCCCTGCTGAGTTGAGAACTTTTTCTTTATCTTCCCCAGCCACATCAAAATCATGATTCCCAAAGACAAAATTTAGCGGCATGTTTGCCTTTCTATAAAGCGGCATGATGGCATCGAAGCTCTTCAAGTCTCGGTCGATGACATCACCCAGAGTCACGGTGAAATCTAGCTCATGTTTGTTAAGTTCCTCCATCGCAGAGGTAAGTTTTTTCAGCGAGTTTCTGTAGTGTCTATTTCCCCTAACATCCGCATCTGCATACTGCGGATCTGCGATGACCCCAAAACTTACCTCTGGTTTATCCGCCTCAGTCCCAGTGGCGAGAAGGCTGGGGCTTGCCATAATAGGGAAGGTGATTTTGATGAAGTTTCTGCGTTTCATTAGGGCATTACTGTTGGCTTATCTCCATTCTCTAACATAGTGGCTCCGCTGACACCAAAATTTCTGACTTCATAATCATCACCCAGTAGCGCGCTTAGCTGAGCGGGGTAGCTGAGTTTTTCTCTGTTAGGAATGCCAGAGCCAAAGGTGATAGAGTCACCCACACAAGCGATTTTGGTTTTGGCGGTGAGTAGAGGGACGGTGCTAAGTATTGTGAGGACAATTATTTTCAGCGTATTCATATTTCTGTTTGTAGTTGGTCGTTATTGATTATTTCTCTGTTAAAGCTTCAACATCTGCCAGATCCTTAGTTCTCCCTGAAGCCGTTTTATTTTTAAGCAGGTCTTCTATCGAGATGATTGGGATGTGGATGCCTTCAATCACACCAGTAGTTCGCTTAGGATAACATTCATCGAAATCAACACCGTCAATTTGGTTTAAGATTTCTATTCTCATGGGTGGGAAGCCCATACGAATAATGTTGCCAGGCTGTAAGAACAGATCTTTGTCTGCTTCACCATGTGTGAATCCAAAGCGGTTGAGCGTTTTGACTACGGCGGCGGCATTTTCCTCGGTCATGGCAATCCAAACATCGATATCTCCAGTGGCTCTGGGATGACCGTAGTAGCCCACTGCATAGCCTCCGATGAGTAAATATTTAACTCGTTCCTCGTTGAGAAACGTTAAGAACTCTTTGAAGTCTTCTGGTAGCTGCTTGTTCACCAAATTGAGTGTGGCGTAGAAATTCAATGGCGGCAATACGATTCTCGTGACTCTGAGTTTTCCAGTATTCACGGTATTCATCTGCCTGATCCTTCATTTTTCCGACTGAAAAAGCAGAACGATCTAATTTATTGTTCAATATCATAATGACGCTTATAATCTATCATGGAGCGTCAGGTCTGTCAAAACATGATGAATTGAATAAAAACCTCCTAAAAACTATATATTCTGCTTGCTAAGCCCTGTTTTCCTAATAGAAAGACCTCTCACATTTTTCCTGCCATGGAGGTTGTATCAGCCTCGTGACTCTATGGCTTAGCGAGGTTTCTAGGGAAAAAGAATGAAAACCAAGGAATTAACCTTAACCAATAACAACATAACAAAATGAGCATTAATGCTGAACTCTCTGATTTGATCGACTCAAAATTCAGAGAATTTAAAGAAGGAAGTATCGTGAATGGTACTATCATTGACATCCGCCCACAGGTCATCCTCGTGGACATCGGATATAAATCTGAGGGAGCTATTCCCACATCAGAATTTGAGGACGAAGAATTTGAAGTCGGTGACGTCTGCGAAGTGCTTCTCATGAAACTAGAGAATGACGACGGAATGGTTGTCCTTTCTAAAGAGAAAGCTGCACACAGACAGAACTGGGAAAAGATCGTCAAGGTTTACGAAGACGGTGGTCTTGTCAAAGGCAAGGTCAAGAGCGTGGTCAAGGGTGGCCTCATGGTGAACGTAGGTGTGGAAGCATTCCTACCAGGTTCACAGGTTGACATCATCCCACCAAAAGATCTTACTGAATATGTCGGTAAGGTATTTGAATTTAAGATCGTGAAAGCGAACGACGAGCGTCAGAATGTCGTTGTTTCACGCAGAGAAGTGATCGAGGCAGAGCGTAGTGAGCTCCGTCAGCAGTTCCTTCAGACTGTGAAGATCGGTGATAAAGTTGAAGGTCTTGTGAAGAATATCACAGACTTCGGTGCATTCGTTGATCTCCAGGGAATGGACGGACTACTCCACATCACAGACATGAGCTGGGGCAGAATTTCTCACCCATCAGAGATGCTCCACATCGGCAAATCTCTCGAAGTGCAGATCCTCGATGTTGATCGCGACAAAGAGCGTGTATCACTCGGTCTCAAGCAAATGCAGGACAACCCATGGGAAGACATCGAAGCGAAGTTCCCTATCAGCCAGCGCGTTCGCGGTAAAGTCACTAAACTCCTTCCATACGGTGCATTCGTTGAGATCGAGAAGGGTGTTGAAGGACTCGTTCACGTATCTGAGCTATCATGGGTCAAGCGTATCACACGCCCATCAGATGTTCTTGAGCTAGATCAGGAGATCGAGGCAGTGGTTCTCGGTATCTCTATCGATGAACAGAAGATTTCTCTCGGAGTTCGCCAGCTAGAGGCAAACCCATGGGAAGAGATCGAGGCGCGTTACCCTGTTGGTCAGCGTATCACAGGTGCTGTGCGTAACCTTACTACTTACGGTGCATTTGTAGGTCTTGAAGAGGGAATCGATGGAATGATCCACGTTTCTGATCTCTCATGGACTCGCAAGATCAACCACCCATCAGAAGTTCTTAAGAAGGGCGATGAAGTGGAGGCAGTTGTTCTCAGCATCGATAAGGAGAATCAGCGTGTATCACTCGGTATCAAGCAAGCTGAGAACGATCCATGGTCAGACATTGACGATAAGTTCAAGGTTGGCGACATGGTCAAAGGTCAGGTAGCTAAGATCGCATCATTCGGTGCCTTCGTAAATCTCCAGGACGACATCGACGGACTCATCCACATCTCTCAGCTTTCTGAGGATCACGTTGAGAAAGTGAAGGACGTTCTCAAGGTAGGTGACGATGTGGAAGCACGCGTCATCAAGGTGGACAAAGTAGAGCGCCGTATCGGACTCTCAGTTAAGGCTGTGGAATACTCCGCAGAGCAGCTCCAGAAGGAGTCTCAGTCATTCGAGACACTCAAGCCATCAAGCGAGATGGTGGGACTAGAGCAGGCATTCAACCTTGCTACACCAGACACTGAAGAGTGGAGCCCATCTGAGGACTAATTCTGTAGTTCACTCTAGATAAATTACAAAGCCGCTCGGGAAACCGAGCGGCTTTTTTTTATCTAGAATGCTAGACAGGAGGCTATAAATACACATATCCAATATGGGACTCATTGATCGGCCCGCGTGAGGATAATTGACGTATTAACTTTACATCATTTTTCTAAATGAGTAATTAATCCTCAAGTGAAATTTTCCAGCCAAGCCGACTTTTTAGGCATCCAGTTCCAATCTGGTAAGCTACAGCTTAGCAAGGTGTCTATGGCACGCTTCAGCGAGCAGCTCACACAAAAATTTTCATCTGCAGCTCGGCTTTATGAGCAGGGTCGGCTCCATTCTTTGGAGAAGATCGAGCTGTATCTCACACATTGGCTTCGTTGGTCTAAGGGCATCGGCATCGCGTCACAGACTGCCCTTGATGCCCTACGGCGAACCCTGACACTACAAACACAGCTAAAACGAGTGAGATCATGATCCCGACTTTCATTCATGCCATGGTGGCGTGGGTCGAGCAACAAATAACAACAAATAAAGAGAATGAAATTACTACAAAAAAAGAAATTAGGATGGATGCCAGCACTGAGCTGTGCATTCGTAATGTGCCACACTGCTTCAGCGTCTGTCATTATCACAGTCAGTGATGATGGTACCGATTTGACGTATACTATTACTGGAACGATCGATCGTTCGGGTGATGTTGCGGCTAATGTTAATATCCCTCCGTCTCTTGAATTTGTGGATGCCGATTCTTCCCAATTGTTCTCTTTGGGAGGTAACAATTTCAGTTCGGGTAGTGGGATTGGCGTTGTGTCGGGTCTGGATCCTTACATTTTGAGTACATATAACAATGACCCCGGGGATGGTATCGGTGTGTTGTCTGGGGGGTTTTCCGGCACATCACTGTTTTGGGACGTGTCTTTGGGGGCTGATCCGGACACAGTCACTTACGACCGAACTTTCGTCCAAACTGGGCAGACGGTGGCGACTGCGTTCGGAACCAACCTTGATGCTGGTCCTGTTGTTCTATGGACGCATACGAACAGCGGGGATACATTTTCTATCCAAGCGGTTCCAGAACCCTCCTCATCAGCGCTTTTGATTCTGGGTTTTGCTGGACTTGCTGTGCGGAGGAGGAGGTAACCTTGATGCTATAAGGCTAACGATGGTTTACCATTATATGCTTAGTTAACCTTCAGTGTGGGTGCAGGAGATCATATTCCTGGATTACTGTGCGAATCGTATCCAAGCTCTCAGTTAAGGCTGTGGAATACTCCGCAGAGCAGCTCCAGAAGGAGTCTCAGT
>CAKZMG010000178.1 GCA_937128235.1 uncultured Verrucomicrobiales bacterium | reverse complement strand
TACAAGTATTAGCCCCACCCCCATCAGGAGTATAAATTCATGAAAAAAAGAATAACCATCTGGTCCCCACCGCTCTAGTGCGTTTGGTATAGGAGCTAGATCAATGTATTGCGCCATCTTACTAGAGGCATAGAGGAGAGACAATCCAGCTATAAAAACAGTCACCGTAAGCCATGTATTTTTTGACGAATCGATAGTTTTCATTTTTATCTTGTTTCACTAGCTGAGCGGATGCACTCACTCTACTGATTAACTAGAGAGGCTAGAAAGAACGATTAAAAAAACAATACAAATAACTAAGATGGCCGATAAGACCCAACGATCTAAGGCTCTGACTACAAAAATTTCGCCTGATTTTTGCTCTATAAGAATAGGAACCTTCTCACCAATAGCTGGAGCTGTTAGATTAAATTCACAGATCTGCTCTCTAGAGCTTCCATTGAACTCGTATTCAATCACTGGACATGAGCCGTCATCACCTGGCTCACGATTCATTCGTAGCATTTCACCAGTTGAAGGCAGCCATTCTCTGCTCCGCCGCCTCCATCTTGACTCTCTAATGAAAAGACAAACAACTAATGGAATTGCGAATATTAAAGGGACTATATTTCCAGCGTTCATTGTTAGATTAAGGTATCCGTTGTGATCGGCTACTGTGCCTTCTCATCCAATTTTGTTAGTTCTAGCAGGTAGTGTCCCAAGCGGATCGATTTATCTTTTCCTTTTATTGTTAAAAGCATTTGTTTGCCCTTGTTTCTTGATGAATCTCTATAGCGCAAGATGTAAATCTCATTAGGAGCAATCACATCAAATTCAGGAGGATGACAGCATATGGAGTTATTCTTATGAAAGTCTGTTTCGTATGACGTTATAACCTTATTATCGACCAATTTGTCGTGGCGGATATTGTTAAAGACCGAATATCTCTGAACTTGAACAGGGTGTTTAGATACATTGCGAATCTTTGCTTCAACAATATAATCACCCATATGTTCTTGTATTTCTTTGGGTTGGTCACTTTTGATGATTGAAATAGATTCAATTTTCAAGTCCGCAGCACTTGAGATCGAGTAAAGGAGAAAAGAGAGTAGATAGATGAGTTTCATTTTATATTGTTCTTAGATTTTTTTATTTTAGCTACGACGTGTTCCGTAACCTGGATGTCTTGAGTTGTGTTTGACGACAGTCACCTTAATTTGTGTGTCACTGGTCTAAAAAAAAAGTGATACGGGAATCTAGTTAGATTTACTCTCCGGCGTCCACTAGGATCAAAATGCTGTCTCTCTGGAAACCTTCGAGCATCGTTAAATGCCGTGGTTAGCTCCTCCCAAAAATCATCCGCTAATTGATCCGAAATCTCCCCATAATGAGCGAGTATTTCACGTATTTCGTTCTGAATAGCTGAATGGTAAAGAATCTCCCTACTCATCGACCTACAGCCTTACAGAGCTGTTCATGAGTGAGGAGCTGAGCTGTCCCATCGTCTATCTCTGCATCTCTACGGGCTATTTCAGCATCATCTGGGCCTAAGGGAGCGCCCTTCTGCCTAGCTAACAAGTGAGTGGTTAATCCAGCTTGATCTTCCTCAGAAAGCTGATCAGCTTCCTGAATGACTTCAGATAACGTTTTCATACCATAATAGTCCACAATACATTGTGTATTGTCAAATTCTTTAAGCACACATCCCAGCATCTTGTTCAGCCACTATTCTTGATCACATCTATCTGGATTCCAGTTGGATATGTAAGGATCAATTCCTTCAGTAATCAATCGCTCTTGTATATCCAGCATCACTTTAGAGGTGCTCTGACTACTATCTTGAAGCTGATCAAACTCATCCTGATTAATTTCATCTTCTCGCCATTGACATGAATGAGCGCCAGCATCGCAACGCATGTAGAGGCGGCCATCTCGCTGAACTACCTCAAGGCCTTCATTCGCCAAGTTTCCGTAGATAGGTTTTTTCATATTTCGTCGATCATCCTAGCAAATGGAAAACGATTAAAACAATACTACTGAGCAGACTGAGAATGATGATGATACGGGAAAGGCGCATATTTTGTATGAGTTTCATTTACCTTCAGGCTTCGACTTCTCAGTGCCAGATGGTTGCGCCGTTCCGTTTTGTTTGATGTTTTTCCATCCTGGCTGTAATTGCTTCTCTGGCAACTTTACTTTCTTACCGTCAATCATCACCTCTCTAACAGTGAATGATCCATCTTGATCGTTGCCTTTGTAAATCAGGTTTTTCACAGTTATCGTAGAGCCAATCTTCACTGGCCAATCCTTAGGAGCGGAAAGCCGTAGGTAGAGATGAGTCTCTTGAAGTTCCTTTGTGAAAGTGCGCCAGTGCCAGTCGATTGGTAGCCTGTTGTATGCCCAGCTGATATTACTTCGTTGTAACTTAGTCAGCCCCTTTGGCTGCTTCAGAATGATAATCCAATGCTCAGGGACCGTGTCCACCCATTCATTTTGTGGAGTCCCCTTAGGAGTGGCGAACACTCTCTCCAGCTTGAACGATCCTCTCCAAACAGCTCTCTCCACCACACCTGAAAACTCTTTCACAGTAAACGATTCATGAGGAACCGCTTTGGATGTTTGGGAACTAAAGAATGCTATAAGGAGAATAATCAGTTTCATTTTTAAAAGATTTCTTCTTCCATTCTGCAAGTGCATTTTCCGAGAAAATCCCAATATCAATAGAAGTTTCTGTTTGCGCTTGTGCAAACATTATACTCACTAACACCCCAATTAACGCAGTGGGCACTACTTTATTCATTTAAATTTCCTGATTATTTAACACAGCAGTTGAATTTACATCAACTCTCTCTTATTCACCACGGAATAAGTGCGTACCCTTCTTTTTGCAGCATGGCATGGGCGGTCATTGCTGAAAGTGAAAACTTTACACCGGGCACAATATTTTCCCGTGTAACACCACGAAACGCAGCTGATTGACCGCAAATATATATATCCACACCTTCGCTTAATAATGCATTGATGATCGGAATATTGGCATTCTTCGCACCATCATACTTTTCGCCGTAGTAACTATCCTGACTAACATCAAGTGATGTGCTGCCATGGACAACAATCGCCACTTTTATATTTTCCCGCGGATGGCCTGCGTCCACATGCATGTTGATAAACCTAGCCGCGCTAAGAAAAGTGCTGTTAACTTTCCCGGCTTCAGCGCCTTTATAGGTATCATATACAACCTTTAGAACCTCATCCTTGGGAACACGCATATCCGCATCCACACGAACAGTTTTTACAAAATCAAACACAGGGCCCGATATTTGTTGTGCGCTTGCAATACCAATAAATAATGGCAACATCAAAACAACCGCTACAATTTTCCAAATTTTCATTCAATATTATCCCAGCATTTCTTTATAATAATTATAAACATTAAGACCCGTAACCTTCTCTGCGTCGTCTTCTGAAAGACCACGTTCGATAATTTTATCCCAAATCACTTCCATGCGGCGCGGCGAGTTCAATTCTTCAAAATAAAGCGGTACACGGCGCACGTCAAAACGCTCGCCTTGTTCGCGCTGCATTTCGTCTAAATATTCCGGTGTTACCACAAGGCGGCGATGATCACGGTCAGAACCAATTCCAACATGTTCAATGCCGCAAACATTAATTGCGTGCATTAGATGATCGAAATAAAGCTCGACCATGCCGTAACGTTCCAATG
>CAKZMG010000177.1 GCA_937128235.1 uncultured Verrucomicrobiales bacterium | reverse complement strand
TCTAACCTCAGTCATGCATTTAACAGGGAAGTAGGAATGTCTCCCCAAGAATATCGTAATCGCTATAGATCACCTATATTTATGGGGCACTAGGAGAGCTTCTCAGAATCCCGTGCTGCTAAGTCTATTTCTATATTTTTGACCTGTGCATCACTGAGAGGGTAGAGAAGCATCGAAGCTCCCTGAGCAATAATTAGTATTCCAGGGATAAGTGAGAACAACAATAGGATTGCCCATTTTGAGTCAGCTGTCTGTTCAGCATTAGCGATGAAACCAAAGGCACTAAGAAGAACAGCAGCAAACCATCCACCAAATGCCATGCCGAATTTCTGTGAAAATACCGCGGCAGCAACCACGAGACCTGTTATTCGACGCTTATGCTTCCAGTCAATATAGGCGGCAACGTCGGTATACATAGACCAGACTATCGCAACAGGAGGTCCAGCTGCAAAAGAGCCAATAATATTGATGATGTATATCAAGCGAGGGTTGTTAGGAACGAGTTCAATAGAAGACATTTTTAGACCAAACATGGTATATTCACCTGATTGGACACCTGTCATGCTAATGCGCATTTCTGGATCCATCCAGTAAGGCAGAGCCATTCCGATGCCTCCAATAATCGTGAGCCAGATAATGAGTTTGCGGCGCTCAAAGTATTTGATGAGTATGCCTGTTGTCATTACGCCGAGGATCATAGCAATCCAGCCACCACCACCAAAGCTAGCTACCTCAGCTTTGAAGTCATCACTCACAGCTACGTATTTAAAGTAGAAAATATTACTGCCACTTTTAATGGCAACGGCTGTTAGATTCAAAATCCCTGCAACGACTAGAATCCACCAAGCTTTCTCACGAACGAGGATTTTAAAATCTTTCTTGAGTTGACCTTTCGGCTGGATCTCACTGGATGGCTTAATACGTTCCTTAGTAGTGAAAAATGTAATGAGGAACATAATCGTCGCTAGCACGGCAAAGAGAGCCATCGTGTAGCGGAAGCCTAGAATTTCATTTCCTCCGCCAAGTGACTTAGTCAGTGGAGGGAGAAACTGAGCGATGATGAATCCACCTAAAAATGCAAAGATAAATCTAATAGATGAAATTTTAGCACGCTCCTCTGATGACTTACTGATGACAGCCATAAGACCTGAGTAGGGAATGTTGATGCCTGTGTAGATCATCCCTACTATCGTGTAAGTCACAGCAGCATAGACGATCTTGCCCGTCATTGAGAGATCTGGCGAATAGAACATAAGGTAACCAGCGGCTCCATAGGGAACTGCTAGCCACAGAAGGTAGGGCCGAAAGTTTCCCCACCGAGTCCGTGTGCGATCTGCTACTATCCCCATGACAGGATCATTCACCGCATCCCAGATACGCGAAAAGAGAAAGATATTACCTACAACCCAGGCTTCTAGACCAAATACGTCTGTGTAGTAATACAACAGAAACATATTGAACATCTGGAAATAAAGATTGGAAGCTAAGTCTCCAAGCCCATAGCCGACACGCTCGGTCAAGCCGACTGGTTTATCTTTAGAAGGGTTCATCTTATTATCTACAGGTAGTGTCGATCATTAAACTGTTCCCCTTCTCTCTTCTAGCTGAGCGCGGATCTCCGCTGACTTTGCTTTCGTGAGTTTGAACGTAAGGATGAAGTAGAGAGCTATTAGAAGACCGGCGATAGGTATGCCGGCTAAGAGTAGACGCATGTAAGTAAATGTCCCTTCTGGTTGATCACCACCGAGAGCCTGGTCGAAACCAATCTTCTCAAGTAAGAATCCAGATGCACC
>CAKZMG010000176.1 GCA_937128235.1 uncultured Verrucomicrobiales bacterium | reverse complement strand
ACCTTGCTTATTCGAGAGCTTCCACTATGGTCTCTGACCATATCCAGTTTCCCACGATTCATGCGCATTTTCCTACTAACATTCTACCTCTCTATCCTCCATCTCGGAGCTCAAGAAACCACACCACCAGCTGATCCAGCCACTCCTACTCTGCCTACACAGCCAGAAATCGAGAACGATCACGTCCGTGTTTCCGTCCTAGGTTACCACGTTTTCTCACAGACTCGTAAAGTCCAAGACATGGTCATCCGCACCTCCAAGTTCCGCCAGCAGATGCAAGCCATTAAAGACCTCGGCCTCAACGTCATTTCTCTCGAAGACTTCATCCTCTGGAAACAAGGCAAAAAATCTATCCCAGATCGCTCCATCCTCATCACCATCGATGATGGCTGGAAATCTGTCTACACTGACGCCTACCCCATCCTCAAAGAATTCGGCTACCCATTCACCATCTATCTTTATACCAACTTCATCAACAACGGAGGCCGCACACTCAGTCATGCTCAGATAGAAGAAATGATGCAAAACGGCTGCAGCATCGGCTCACACTCAGTCTCCCACCCATTGCCGAGTAAGGTCAAACGTGAGAAACGTAAAGGCACAGAACCATATCTAAAGTATCTCAGACACGAGTTCGGCCAATCTAAGAACCTCCTCAAAGCTAAATTCAAAAAGCCCATCACCACCTACGTCTACCCCGGCGGTCACCATGACGATGAAATGAACCTCGTCAGTAGTGAACTAGGCTATCAACACCTATTCACCTGCCTACCAGGCAAAACCACCAGAGAAACAGCCAACCACATTATCCCTCGTTACGTTGTCTTAGGCCAAGATAAATACGACTACATCTTCAACCGAGCCACCACATTCAAAGCCACCGCCAACTCCAAAAGCGTCGCTGGAGCCATCATCCAGAAAACAGCTCATCCCGTCCTACCTAAGCCAGGAGCTAGAATCCCTGAGCGCATGCCTACCATTTCGGCTGATCTTTCATCCCTTGAAAACATCGCCCCAGACTCACTCATCATGCGAATCTCAGGATTTGGCAGAGTCCCTGCCATCTATGATCCAGCGACTAAGACCGTGTCATGGAAAATCAACCGCCCACTGCGTATTCTCACTTGCGATGTCTCAGTGCAATGGAAACTTACTGAAGATGGCGATTACCAAGACCCGAT
>CAKZMG010000175.1 GCA_937128235.1 uncultured Verrucomicrobiales bacterium | reverse complement strand
AACATCACATCCATCAGCCACTCCGTAGGGGTAAGTTTTTTCTTCTCACCATCTACTAAAATCTTCATTCCTCGGTCACCATGCATGGCATACATGTAGTGTCTGGCGAGCGTCTGAAATGGCTTTATTCTACCGCCATCCTGCACTGGAAGACTCTGCATCTGCTCCACCACACGCTCATCCCACATCGTGTAGCCCTTCACTTCCTTGGGTTTAGTGGGAACGATGAGACTTCTGATGCCCATCCCAGCCACCGCGAGGATGACCAGCATCGTCAGCGAGAATCCTAACACTCTAACTTTCTTGTTCATTAGCTACTTTCTCTCCCTTCTCGTTTCTAGTTTCTCTCTCTAAGTAATGTGATAATTTAAGCGCAAAATGGAAAATTAACCCGATAGAGGAAATCACCAAACACACCAACGGCCACTGATCTGCCGGGTTCTTCACTATCTCAAATCCTGAAAATTCTAGCCCATTCACTGGCTCATTCCAGTTTGCTTGATACAGCGCGAACCCCTTGTATCGCATAGGATGATTCATCTTGATCGTCTGCACTCGCTCCATCCCATCTTCCTCACCTGTCCAGGCGATGGTGCTTTGAAACTTACTCGGTCTTCTCGTTCCTGGATAATACTCACCCACAGAATTGATTAATTCTACCGAGAATGGCATGTTCCAGATTTCGTTCGGCATCTCCACTCCGTAGAGTTTACCACCTACTGAAAAAGTCTGCGGGAATCCCATAGATCTAGCCAGAAGTAGCTTTCTGTTAGGTTCTCCATTCTTAGGCTTGATCAGGACGTAACAACCGTAATTGAAGTAATCCATGTTATCCTTATCCGGATTAGGCTTGAATGGATGAAGGAAAAATCCATCGATGATCTCACCAGATTTCTTCTCTCTCACCTTCTTAGCCGCGTCTAACACCACTACATTTTCACGGAAATGTCTTACCTCAAGATCGAACGGCAGATCCTTAAATGTGAACCTCCTCATCTTATCTTTGAGATCCACGATCATGTCATGCTTGATCACATACGGAGGCTTTTTCTCTCCATTTTCTTTAAATTCTGACACCTCAATAGAAGTGTAGTCAAACTTCGTAGCATAATTATAGGTCGCACCCTGGAAAACTTCCATTTTAGCATGAATAGAACGGTGATGATCCACAAATCCCACCACAAGAAGAGCCACGATACCAAAGTGAGACAGCACCACACCAGCATTCCTCCAGCTCTTACGGAGCCTCAGAATACCACCCAAGACCATGTTTACAAACAGCACGCAACACACCCAATACGCACCTGGTAATGGCAGATAAGTTGACTTACCACCATTGAGTTCAGGGATGACGATGATCTGCTTGTGGCTGTAGTATTTTTCCAGTGCCTTAGAGAGACCGATGTCCTGCATCTCCAGCGTGCTAAACCACACTAGCAGACCTAGCAGCACCAGACAAATGATACACAGCAGATAGCTAGAAAAGAAATCTAACAGCTTGTGCTCTATACTTTTTTTCTTAGCCATATTAGTATCCGCCTCCTTCCGCTGCATCCATCTTAGCATCTTTTTTAGAGCGTTCACTCGGAGTCTGTAGTGAGTTCACACGGATGCTTTTTATAAATTTCATCAAATTCTCTTGCTGCGCTTTCACCTCAGCTTCTGGACCCATCATCTTCACCGTCAGCAGGCTCCCACCACCGATGTCGCAGATCACACCAGTCACTGCCCAGTCTTCTGCTTTCACCGGCATTCCAGACATTTTTGTTTGATACGTCCCTTTTAGTTGGATCACATAAGCCGTTCTTCCGCCTAGCATTTCGATCTTCTCTAAGCCATCAATATTTTCCAGAACTTCCTGCCCAAACTCTCTCTTCCAGCGGTTCATATTTGCCAGAATTCCGCCACCATCAACCTGGCCCACGGCGATTTGAGTCTCCTCGCCAGCAGCGTAGTTTAGCAGCCTAAATTCTGTCCTACTCACACGTCTCCACTCCAGCGGCTGAGTCGCTAACCACGCATCATAAGCACCCTTATAGACCGTGGGATCATCGAATTGGCAAAGATCTCTGCGCGCATCTATCTCCACCACTTTCGGCACTTCCTTGCAGGAACTAGTGACCAGAGCCACCACTGGAAACATTGCCAAGACAGAAATTTTACCTATGAATGCTCTCATTTTCATTATTAGTCTCCAACTAAACCCATTTTAGATGTTTAGCAAGACATTAGATACGGCTGAAAATGAAAAATATTCCAAACTTATACTACTTTCATATCACTTTTTCGCGAACTCATTGATTGCACACTATCTAATACCCTCTATATTGAAAACATGATCAAGCCTTCGCCTATTTTCTCTATTCTCTCCATGCTTATTGCCCTACTGACATTTTCAGCCAGCTCTGTGAATAGCCACGCTAAGGAAATGCTCCCGCACTCGGTCACATTTATCGGGCAAAAGAAATTTCAACAAATCACCCAGAAAGCCATCGCGGAGAACTGGCGTAAGCTCCCAATGGGCGACCGCATGGCAAAGATTGCGCTGGAGCTAAATGGCGTTCCTTACAAAGCCTACACGCTTGAAATCCATAATAAAATCGAATCCCCCTCAGTGAACTTCAAGGGGCTCGACTGCTGGACGTTTTTTGAGACCGTTATGGGCATGTCTAAAATGCTGGAGACTCCACGGAAGAGCTACAGCCCTAGCGATCTACTTCGCCAAATAGAGCACACTCGATACCGTGGAGGCGTCTGCCGTGGAAACTACCTAGACCGCATCCACTACCTAGCAGAATGGTATAAGGACAATGACAAGCGCAAGAACATAGATGACATCACCAGGAAATTCCCCACCGTCACCATGCCAAACCAATGCAACGAAATGTCACAACTCTGGAAACATTACCGCTACCTCAAGCACAACCCTGAGCTACGCCACCTCATGGCTAAATCTGAGCAGGAAATGACTGCTATGAAAGTGAAAATGGTGCCTAAATCAAAAGTGGCGGGCATAGAAAAGCATCTCAGAAATGGCGACATCATAGGCATCGCTAGGCACGGGAATGGAAGTTATTGCTCCCACGTAGGGATCATCATCAAAGACGAAAAAGGCAGAGCCCGCTTCATGCACGCATCCACTACATATAAGCGAGTTGTAGTTGATAGCACCATCTCTGAATACCTTCATAAATTCAAAAAACACGCCGGCATCCTAGTTGCCAGACCGCGCTAGTTTTGCGCAGATCTCTCACTGATCCCTCGCTTTGTAAAAACCATTTTACACACTTTCGGGAATAAATTTCCGTTTGGAGACGTTTACCTATGTAGAAAGCATCCATCTAAGCACTTTTCAAAACTCAGATTTACGCTAGTCTGACGCTCATCTGCAAATCTAAATCGGCACACATTCATCATGAGAAAACTACTCACCACACTACTC
>CAKZMG010000174.1 GCA_937128235.1 uncultured Verrucomicrobiales bacterium | reverse complement strand
CTACCACGCTCGAAATCATCATCCTCACCATCATCCACCCCCAGCGCAGCCTGCTCCATAGCATCCACCTCCATCAGCGGAGTCACACCATTCACAGCGCCCATCCCACTCCTCACCTGCACCGGCTTCAGTGCATCATTCACCCGCTGTGCCCTAGCATCAGTCTGCATATCCCATGCACTCCACCCCTCACCATAACTACTCATCAGATTTACTAGTGTTAGGAGTTAAAGTGTTACGTTTTACACCACCATCCAGCACCTCATGATATACATCTACGCTCACAGTCTCCGTTGAATTATTATAACATTCAGCCGACGCACTCCACTCACGAGACACCTCCACCTTCTCTAATCGATAGGAATCTTGATAATACCCTGGCAGAATAATCATCCAGCTATTTCCAGCACCACGAATTTGATGTCTATCACAAACATAAACCCAATCTCTAACAGCTAATCCCAGAGCCAAACAGAAATGTCTAACAGCCACCTCACGAGCACCCAGCACATAAATAGGACGCCTCATATCCATCACAGATCTAACTAATTTTTCTAAACCCTCACTCATTATAACGCACTGTTAGAGTTAGAATTCACCGAACCACAGTCACCAACCACAGGACTCAACTCATTCACAAGATCCAACACCTGCTCCCAAGCCGACACCAGCGAATCATCACCATTAGACTCAGCAGCCACTAACAGACCAGCCACAGCCGAACGCAAAAACCCCGCATCTATCCCAGCACTTTCACCTTTCCCCTTTCCCCTTTCACCTTTCACCGTAGGCTCAACCGCAATCCTCACCATATCACCCAGACTCGCACAGCAATAAATCACCTCACTCACACTAGGCATAATCTGCACACCATAAGCACGCCTCGCACCACTCACCACACGCTGGAACCTCACCTCCATCAGCACCTCAGCACCTGCCACCATCACAGGCACCTGCACCGTATAGAACTCATCATACACAGGCGCACTATCCAGATTAAGACAGCACAGCTCCTCCAGCACACCACTAACCAGCGCACCCCTCTT
>CAKZMG010000173.1 GCA_937128235.1 uncultured Verrucomicrobiales bacterium | reverse complement strand
GTAATTGAATCTAAGGGAAACATCGAAAGATCGACAACAACTCGCTCCTACCGCTGTAGAGGAGCCATTGAGTTTCTAAAAAAATGGCTTCGTGAACATGGGGTTCATGCACAAAAACCAATCCACGAACTACGAAAAGAAATTGGTAGTATTCTAGCCAGCGAAGAAGGCATCTTCGCAGCTTCCAGATACCTACGTCATAGTGACATCAGAATCACCTCTAGTATCTATGCTGATCAGAAAAACCGAGTTGTTCCATCAATTGGAAATAGCTTATTTTCAGAGTAGTTGTTGAGAATAATTTTATTCTGAATAATTAAAACCCATGCTAAAATGCATTTCTTCCTGTAACCGGTAGATTTCAAATCATTGACCTGATAAAAAAAACACCTAAGCTTACCATTGTTAGACCTATAAATAACATGCAAAGCGCCATAGACTTAAAATCGATTAAAGCTCATAACGGAGACATCCGAGGAGCATTTGAAGAGCTTAGCTGCCTTCTTTTTTTACGTAAATATTCGGAGCATGGCTTACCTATGAGAAGAGAAGGAGCTGGAGGCGATGGAGGACTAGAAATCTCGATTACAGACTCCAAGAACCGTGTCGTCATTTGTTTACAGGCAAAGTTTTTCAACAAAGCATTTTCTACCTCACAATGGAATCAACTTGATGACTCTATTCGGACTATTATTAACAACAACACTACAGACTCATGTATAAGAAAAATAATAGTTACTATTCCACGTAACTTAACAGAATCTCAAGAAAAAAAATGGGCTGATTACAAATCTGAATGGAATGTATTTTCAGATAAAAAGGAATACAAAGCAAATATTGAGTTTATATTATGGGATGAATCAACTCTCCGAAATATGCTTCTTGAAGAAGACAATCGAGGACTTCTTCTACATTATTTTTATCATCTAGATTTTGACTTGGAACACTTACAAAAAAAGACAATTTCCTCACTTCAAAATCTCGGTGACAGGCATAATTCCAGCCTACATGCAGAAACAGAAACCGAGCTGGAAATACATAAGTTTCTGAGGAGTGAGTATTCAAGAATAGAATTCCTAAAAGCGACTAAAGAAACATTCAAAGATCATAGATTTCTAAGTGTTCCTCCTAAGACATGGCCTACTGGAGCCTCTGATTCATATGTCAATTGTCAAAAATCATGGGAATTATTGAGGTCTCAGTTAGGCGACGGAATGTCACTACCTCAATCATTTAAGCAACTATCACTTTCTGTTGAAAAATATATTCAAGACATCGCTACTTTATTAGAAATTGGAGAGAATTTTGTTTTAAATGAAACAAAAGAAAATACGCGAGCCGATACAATGTATCGTTCAAGAACTCCAGATGAAGATATTCTAAATAATTATGAGAAAATTATATGGAGTCTAAAAGATTATAAAGACTTCACAGTTCAAAATCATTTTTGCGAGAACCCTTGCCTATTAATAAAAGGAGAACCTGGCACTGGTAAAACTCATCTACTGGCGGAAATATGTTCTCAATATTCACAGCAAGGTGGAGTGGTCATATTTGTAGAAAGTTGTAAATTTGTGGCTAATGAGATGCCACTCGAGCAATTTAAGAAGTGGATAGACTTTCCTGGCACAACTACAAGAGACCTTTTTCTTACCATTGACGCTGTTAGCTCTAGTCATGACATGCCTGTTCTGATATGCATAGACGCTCTCAACGAGACTCCAAATCGAAACATCTGGAGAACAGGACTCACAGATTTTTCTGATGAAATATCAAACACAAAAAATGTTAAACTACTCGTAAGTTGTAGAACTGACTACCTTGCTCAGACAATTCCTGATTCTATTAGAAATCAAAAATCATCCACATGGTCTATAAAGGAACATTTGGGGTTAGGTATAAATATTTTAGAGGCTTTTCCTAAATATATCAAAGCATACAACATAACTTGGAATGGCTTACCTCCTTTAACTTCAGAATTCAGGAATCCCCTCTTCTTAAGAATTTTCTGCGAAACGTTTAAAAACGATAAAGTTGACCCTAGTTCTTTAAGTATATATTCAATATTGAAAAAATACGTCGCAGTAAAAGCCAAGAACATTGCTCAAGCAATAGACTGTAATCCAAATTCTGTGAATAAGTGCTTATCTCAAATAGCTAAATTAATGAGTGCAAAATGCTCATTGTTAGTACCCGATGAAGAGATACAAAATATTTGTTATCAGAATCACCAAACACCAACTCATTCATCTTCTTTGTATGTAGCCCTTATATCGGAAGGTATTTTGGCAGAGTTCCCGAATAAAGATGGTTTATTAGATTCCACGAATTTGATTCGTTTCACTTACGAGCGAATATGGGATTATTTTTTAAGTATCAACTTAATACGAGATTTTGACTCTATCAGTGAACAGGCTTTATCTGTTATCAGTGATCCACAATGGATCTATGATAATAGTGGTGTTTTCAGTATCTTACAAATTCGCTTCGCTGAAGATGAGCGTGGTGAATTGATAGATTTATTACCTGACAGCATACCCACTTCATTTAAAAATAGTATCTTCTTTAACACTCTCTATTGGAGAACGCCTTCCAGTTCATCCGAGCGAACACATGAAATTTTAAATGATATACAAAAGGATTGGGACTACGATCAATTATTTGCGTTCTATCTCAGAACAGCTCCTAACCCTAATAATCCCTGGAATGCACTAGATTTACACGAATACTTGCTTAATTTTGATCTCTCAGAAAGAGACAGAGCATGGACGTGGTGGCTGAATGCTCACTTCGCAGCTCTTGAGATTAATTCACCACTATTAGAATTGATTATCTGGGCAGAGCAAGCTCCTAGAGAACTCTTACACGACGACGATCGCTTACTCATTGCCATCACATTAGCCTGGGCATCTAGTACAACGCATATAAAAGAACGAGGGCGCTTGACCATAGCTCTATGCAATTTGATTGCAGATAGTATGACAGTTGCTTATCAGCTTTTCGAGAAGTTCACCACAGTCGATGATCCATATGTACTCGAGATCGTATTATTAGCTAGCCTTGGGGCAATACAGCATTCCGAAGCTCCTTGCTCCAATGGTAAAAATCTAGTATCTGCTATACATAAAAAGTTCTTCAGTAAACCTGATGTACCTCCTCACATTCTTATCCGCCATTATGCCTCTGAAATATGCATTCAAGGGAATGAATATGGTTTACTGGCAGCTGACATTTGCACGAAATCTTTCCTTCCTCCCTATAAATCAAAATGGCCTGAAATTTGGGATCAAAAAAAATGTGAGCATCATAAAACCGACAAAGCTAGTCAGCTATATCATTCTGTGATGCCAAATACCCGTAGTGATTTCGGCTACGGCAACTGGGGCCGATATACTATGCAATATCATGTTCAATCATTTTCATTAGCTACACTCAATGAGGCTGTGGATTCAAAAGGGATAAAATTATTTGATGCAGAACTTAGTATGCGATATGTTCTTCAACGAGTATATGAGATTGGTTGGGATCCAGAGAAACCAGACAAATTGCCTTATTATGGCATGAATCACGGACCTAAAATTGAACGGCTAAGTAAAAAGTATCAATGGCAAGCGCTATACGAGCTATTAGGATACTTGGCTGATAATCATCACTTCATAGATTACGATGATAAACCAATCCCTTTCACTAATGCCCGTCAATTAGTCGAACATACGATCTTAGATCCTTTTATCAACGAAGCTCAATCACAAATCAAAACTCGTGAACTCTTATTCCAGAAAAAGCTCCAACCTTGGTGGTCAGGAGGATTTACAGTTTTTCCATTTCCTCTTTCAATAAGAGAACAACACGCATCAGCCGTAGATATTAACTTTTTTGACCCTAGAGAATTCTTAGATACGGAACTTGAACAAAATCGCTGGTTAACTCTATCCGCATATCACAGAATAAATGAACCGAGACCTGCTTGGGAAGGCTATCGAGAAGAAGCTCATCTTTCGTATGAAATCTCTATACAATCTTACATCGTTCCCACAAATAGGCTCTCAAAGCTTAAAAAATTTCTGAATCAAGCCATGTTCGATCATAATTCTAGGTTTTGGCTTACCGAACCAGAATTCGCACAAGAGATGTCTAATCTAAAAAACTACCCTGAGAACCAGGATCCTCTCAAAAAACGATGTTTACTTGATGAGTTAAGATTACGTCAAATTATACCTCTCAACACTAAAAGCTACTCTTCTACCTGTAGATGTAGCCCTGATGCTGAGAAAGATAGAGCCAAAGCCGGCTCTATACCCTCTCCGCAGTTAGCTGAAATTTGTGAGCTGTCTTGGAATAGAGAGAACTATGATTTCAAAAAAGAAAATGGTTCTGATGTCGTTTTTCAGAATAATAGTTTAAATAATCTGACTGCTTGCTCTATCGAAGCAAATTCGTTGATCGAAGCATTAAAAAGAAATAAACTCAAATTGGTCTGGCGAGTGTTTATTCAAAAATATTTACATGCTTCTCCGATAGGATCTGGAGGATCAAGAGCCTATTGGGCGACTTTTTCTTTAACCCCAAAAGGAAAAATCTTATCTACTGGTGGAGCTACCTCAAGCTATAATGGATCTAGAAGTAAAGATGAAGACCTTCCTTGGAAATAAAAGACTCAATCATCTTACTTTTTTAAGTTCATATTTTAAATCAACCATTTCTTCATCAGCCAATTCTAAATACTGAGTCCCTAAAACTTTTCTGTTAGTTTCACTCCTATTCTCCATTCCATGATCTGAATACATAATCTGGAAGTTATCTAAACTGACAGCAACACATTCCAGTTTATGATCCATATCCCTGCATTCAAATGGAGACACCCCTATACTATCAAGCTCCGTGTATAGTTCATTGACTTGCTTCCTCTCTAGCTTGGAAAACTCTAAAAATTTAGATTCCGTAATTTCGCCTTTAGTATAACTGGTAAAGGCAAACTTCAGAGATTTTGTTAAATCCTCCAACTTTTGAACCATCGGAAGAGCTGTTTTAAAATATGCCTCTTTAGTCAATGTATGCTTGGCACTCATTTTCCCCATAAGTTTATAATCATCATTCCACTTTACAGAAATGCCGTTTCCTATATCACAATCACCATCCCAAGATGGTCTGCTCTCAATTTCTAGACATTCATCAATCCAACAACTTCTACACACAGGGTTTCCATTTTGTTTATCCATTTCACTATTGAAAACATATGTCCAAACAACATGGGCATCTGTGTCTCCCCACCTTGCTTCTGTTAAGTCATTACGATAATACCTCCTCCCAATCCCCTCATTTGTTGCCATTCTTATAATGGCTTCTACTTCTGATTTAGTAGAAGCTCCGTTTAATACAATTGAACAAGAATATCGCTTAGCAGAACCATGGCTAGTATCATCGTCCTTGCTAACATAGTAAAGTTCAGGTGATACGACAGGGGTCAATACGGACTCTAAATCCTTAATGTGAGCTTCATCAATAACACTATTTAAAGGAATCTTCAACAGATAGCCCTTACCAGTAGAAATAACAGTTTCTTCAGTTACTAGCTCCCAAATTGCAGCTTTACTCTCAGTGTTATACAAACAAACTATTACAGGAAGGCTATGATTTTTCCAATATTCATAATGCTTTTTTGAAGGGCGGTAACAAACATTGTTTCCTACAATTTCAGTAAAATAACTCATTCCCGATTTAATCTGGAAAGCGCATAATTGACCTGTTGCTATTTCTTCTGTAATTAACTCGATCTGTCCGTCAACTCCGTAGTCACTTTCGTGCTGCTCTCTAAACGCAAACCCAATATCTTCCAATTTCAAAGCAACTGCGTGCACTCCTCTGCGTTCCGTCCTGCCTGTTTTACGAGCTTTCATGGTAATATTCCAGACTACGACTAGCTTAAAGTCAACATAAGGTATAATCAGAGACTTATTTCTTGAGATACTCGATCAAATATAATGTCTTTTTACAAAGACAAATTAATCGATAACGCCAAGCTCATTTAAGTAACGAGATGGAGGTAATCCCTTTACGTGATCATTAGAGAAAACCATTAATGCTTTTTCAGCTCTGGTCAACGACACATAGAAGAGTCTTCTACCCTCTTCAATTCCTTCTTTAGTGAGTGAATTATAATAATTATGGTAAGGCACTTGCCCATCGATCAAACCGACAATTGCAACTGCTGGAAACTCCCTCCCCTTAGCTGTGTGCATGGTCATGAGCTTAATATTCTTCCTTGGATCAGCAAACATTCCTAGATCACTTAAGTTGAGATTATTTAAATCGACCTTTGCTTGCTCCATTTCTTTGAGCATTAATTCCGCTGATTCCATAACCTGCCCCCTCTGGTTCTCTGCTAAGATTCTTTCTTCAAGTAAAATTCTCTCAAATGATTCCGCTGCTTTCCTCAACCACTCTCTTCCTCCTTCATGCTCTGACTGGATTTTTCGTCCTTCAAACATCAATCGCTGGACGATTCTCTGGCCCTCATATGAAAATAGCCTGAACATTGCACCTCGATTCGACTGATTAGCAATCAGAGCCAATTCCTTTTCAGTTTGGCGCAGAAAATTTGCTGTGCCCGTTTCAAGATACCCACAGACCTGTTCTGCTATCCGTCCTAATGCATAGCTTCGCTTATAAGGTCTTGCCCCTGGTCCTACAATAGGCACACCATACTCACGTAGTTTCCTGCCCAACGCATTTAGGATATACCAATTTGGAGCTAAAATTGCCGCATCTCCGAGCGGAATATCATTCTCCTCTAAATAAGGTAGCAAAAAATCCGTAATAGCCACGAATGGATTCTCTGTGTGCTGATAGGTAAAGGAAAAGGGTAAGCTCTCTGAAACAGTTACAGAGCGCATCGGAGGCTCTCTTTCAATCAACCTCTCAGCTACTTCAACTAAAGGTTTCGTGGAACGAAAGTTACCAAGAATTGGAAATTTTTCTGCACTAATAAACTCTGCAAACTCTTCCATCAGTCCTGACTGAGCTCCCGCAAAACTAAAAATTGACTGCTCGCGATCTCCTACCAAAAAAAAATCTGTACGATTCTCACTGCTGATAAACTTCAAAATCTCAACCTGCAACGCTGTTGTATCTTGAAACTCGTCTACCAGAAGATAGGCAAAACGACATGACAGGTTTTCTACCAAAGACGGATTCTGAGAAAGTATAAGGTAAGATTGATAGATTATATTCCCAAAATCGATCAATCCATCTTTCTTGATTCGATTCCAAAATGCCAAAGCCGCCTCTGTAGTTACATTACCACTCGTCCCTGGTGAGCCATCAGGATTTCGATGTAGTCCACCAAAGGAATCTAGTGTAAAGGACGAATTATCCAGTCCAAACTCCTCAATAATTTCAGTAGCTATCTCATTAAATTGATCGCTATCAGAAGTTAAAATTGTAAACCCTTCTTTGTAATCCTCAGTTTTCCAATAATAAGGAGTCAAAATATTGCTCTGACAAAATGAATGAATCGTCGAAACTTCGCAGATTCCTTCTTCAACCCCTCCTTGGTTTTGGGACACTCGATTTTCGATCTCGTAAACAGCAGTGTTTGTATATGTGATACAAGCAATCTTTCGTGGAGTGTCTCTAATCTCGTCTACACACTTTAAAATTTTTGCTATTATTGTTCGAGTTTTACCACTTCCTGGGCAAGCCGTAATCACAACGTTACCACAGTGTTCTACTGCAGCCCTCTGTTCTTCTGTAAGCTTCATGCGTCTTCGGTCAACCAGTTTATTGCGTCTTCAATATAGCTTGGCATAGCCGTTGCTGCCCCTACATGTTTCGACATAATTTGTGCAAATCTTGCCTTACCAACCCGCTTTGCTGAGTTTAGCACCTTGGTTCTTACGGGGGAAAGCAGTTTTTCAATCTCAGCCTGTTCAGAGGTAGTCATGATTTCATCTGCCGCACCCTCAGTAATTTTGATAGCTTCAGGAAAAGCACATTCTTTCAAAGTAGCCAAAATCATCGGCAATGTTCCCTCAGTAGTGATTCCACGTTCAAAAGTGACAGGGCATTGATAAACATCCACCCAACTATTGTCACCATCACATTCGTGACCAACTACAGCGGTATCTTCCCAAACTCCTTCTTTCAAATCATCTGCATCGCCGTCAGCGTCGCATATAATAACACATTTTTTTTGGAGAACTCCTTCTCCAAAAAGCTTCACGTAGGCTTCAAAATGAGTCCCGTAAATTGGAATAACTGAAATGCCAAGCTGATCAAGGTCAACTCCCATCACCTTTTTTACAAGAGCCGGAATCAAAAACAACTCTGATGGACCTTCGACCAGAATCACTTTTCGAGCGTAGAGCAAAATTGAACGAGTTGCTTCGAGAAAACGATTCATGTCTGCCTCTTCTTCGTCAGATAAACCTGCGGCATCCTTGAGAGAGCAACCGTTCGTCGCTCCTGAGTCGTCAAGAGTCAAGGCAATATAAGATCCTATTGGAGCATGGGAACTTATATGGGTGCTGTGAGTGGTTAAAATGGATTGAAAAGATTTACTAGCTAGAGTTGCGTATAGTACTCTCTGTAACTGCGGATGTAAATGAGCCTCAGGCTCTTCTACTAGCAATATTTGACCTGAAGCTCTTCCAGCTTTTATCCGCCGCTCGAAATACTCCAAAATCATACTTATATAGAGAATATTATTGAGACCTAAACCGTTCCGACCTGGATCAAAATCCGTCATTGTCTCGCTACTAAGAAGAACTTTTAGTGAGCGTGAAATTGAATCAAAACTTGGTTCAGCCATCCCTAATTTGAGATCTAGAGAATGAGCATGACCTGCAGACTTTTGAAAAGCTTTCTTAATCGACTTTCCTGCTGCCTCTATCGTAGGCTGTGATTCTATCTCTTCATTTGCAGTCTGTAATATTGATACCAAGCTTTCTTTCTCATCATCTTCAAAATCACTTGTGCTAAGTATCCGACCCAATGGGGAATCATAAGATTGTCTCAAAGCACTTTTAGCATCACGTAGAGCTGGCAGATACTCTACGTGAAATGCCTGCATATCAGCAAATCTCAAATGTGAGCCTAACGGGGTATTCCAATCTGCATCCACTGGATCGACCTCGCCTCCCCCTGTAATCTCAAAATGATAATCTTCTGACAAAGACAGCCCTGAGGGAGACCGCGTCCCCTCTTCTATTTCATCTCTTACCTCTCGTTGAGGACAAAAACGAAAATGAACTCTAGCAACATTGTCAGAAACCTCACACCTACTGAACAATGCTGCATCATTTATTTCGTTTTTATATCCTACTATTTCTAAAGAAATTAGCACATGATTTGGTTCTCCAAAATCGATCCCTGCATGAATATCGTGTGGCTGAAGATTTCTGAACGAGGATGATAAGTTAGAATCAATAGCCAATCGAATAGCATGAAATAAATTGGTTTTCCCTGCATTATTTTCGCCAATAACACAAGAAACTCCATCTTCAATTTTTACATCGAGGTTCTTAAAATTACGAAAATTTTTGATTACAATTCGTGATAAATACATAGAATAAGTTTGATGGTGTTATCTCTCTACTATTTTAAACACATTTAGATCTTGAAGACCAACTTAACTTCTAAAAAGAGGCAATCCAAAAAGATTCCATCCTTCATAGATAATCACCACACTTAGTCATTAACCGCTAACCATAACCATTTTGGCACTCGTTAATTCGAGACTCCCAAAACTCTGACTTCATAAGTAACTCAGATGATGCACTATCCTTTGATCGTCTTATATGACCTTCTGGAGGGATTGCTAAAAGTATTCCTTCTTCATCAAATTTCGAAGTGAGTGGATCAAAGTCATGTATCAAATAGGCTAAAAATCTAGATACTTCATCATTAACCTCATCTTGTGAAGCACACCATATGAGACCAAGCAGGATTGTCAGCGCTCGATCTTTGTTATTTTCAGCTTCTTTTGCACAT
>CAKZMG010000172.1 GCA_937128235.1 uncultured Verrucomicrobiales bacterium | reverse complement strand
AGAATCACTTACAACCTCGATCTAAGTAAGGTCAAAGAAGTCTTGGATTCAACTAACTGTCCGCCTGGGACAAGCCAATCCTAGTCGCAGGTTCACTATTCCTCACCGGCGAGGCCAAGGCGCTATTCAGCGATGGCACATTCCAAAGAAGCACTCAGTAAAATTTAGCCCCCTGTTGCCTCATAAATAGAGCACACCGAAGCTCTTGATCATACTCGATAGCGTTGCCTCATAATTGGGACACTCTACGCTTCTTTGTTTTTGGTTTATTTGGTGCCTCTGAAGGCTGTTCGGAGCGTAGCGGAGAACTGCCTTCAGAGGCAAGTGGTTCTTCGCTCTCGCGCTTAATTAGTTCTTCTCGTTTCGTCCAAAAGGCGTCTTCTCTTCTGCGTATTTCAGCTCTCATTTGAAATGGATTATTCACCTCTAGCTGGTGCTCGATGATAGCGATATGCTCGTTCGATAATTTCCCGCTCATGAGCAATCGTTGAGCTGGAGTGTGGCTTGTTGTTGCGTGACGACGGACGTGTTTTGAGCCTTCGCGAATTCTACTCTCCTGCTTCATCGTGACGTTGTAGAGATTCTTCCAGAGACTCCATAGTTTAAGCAACTCGTTGAGCTCTGTTAGTTGCTCTTGATGATAGAGTCGATCGTAGCCCAGGAATCCTCTAACATGAGTGTAATTCTTCTGCTCAACGTAAGCTTGATCGTTTTTAAAATAGGGGCGCGATCTAGTCTGATGGATGCCCTTTTTCTTCAACCAATCGTAAACAAAGTAGTTCAAAAACTCACCTCCATTGTCGCTATCCAGACCTAATAACTTAAAAGGTTGCTCTTCATAAATTGACTCCAAGCCTTGTAGTGATGCTTGTTGCCCCCGATTCCATATAGCTCGCAGCTCAGTCCAACCACTCGCTACATCAACGCTGGTCAGCGTCCAAATGAAGCTGCCGCTCATGTCGCCGCCACAATGTGCTACCGTATCAACCTCTGTCCAGCCAGGCTCACAAGCGTCCCAGCTTTCAGCTCGAATCTCAACGAGGCTTTTGACTCCTGATGCGGGCTTAGGTGGTCTCACTTTTTTGCCAGCCGACACTTTATATTCTTTCAGATATCGATCAATACTAGCGGCACTGATTGCCTTTAATTGCTGCCGCACTTCGACCGACACTTCGAGATATTTAACCCAAATCGGCAGCATGTCTTTCATCCGTTTTCCGCATGGTTGATCCATGACTAGCCAACAGCTTTTCAACGCCTCGACGACGGCTTCATCATACTGCTGTGGTGCCCCTCTTTGGCCTTTTGAGCCAGACTTTCTCTTTTGCCCTAGAATCACCTTGTTGGCATGTTTTCGCTCCCACCCAGTCACAGCGACCAACTCGTCGAGTAATTTTATTTTGGCTCTACGGCCAGTCATGCGAGCATATCTCTCCCGCATTTTTGTCGTGTATTCTTCAATGCTTTTTTCACTCATAGCCATGGTTTAGCTAGGGTGTCCTTATTTATGAGGCAACGGGAGGTAATCGTGCAGAGATCAAATTTTTTTGGGTGTCCTCTTCAATGAGGCAACACGGCCCCCCGTCTTAACTCAGATTTATCTGGTAGAAATTCAGTTTTGAGTGCTATTATGAATGCGCATTCACAATAGTTGGTGTGGGACTTAAAAATCCCAAACTAGACCAGCTTGTAACGAGGTCGTGATCAATCGTTGCCTTCTGACCACCTGCCTCTATTGAATCCCTGAGGCGGTAGACGTGTTTGCATAGAAGAATGTGTTGCTCCAGTAAAGGCTCCTAAATCCGAGGCCAAGGTTAAGGTTAAGCTAGTCACAAACACTGAGAGCTATGATCCATCGGGTGGTGATGAAGATTATATTTCTCCGAGCCTGATCCATATTTCAGCCACAGTGTATCTGGAGGGTGACAAGCATTATTCACATATCCGATTGAGCCAAGGCCAAGACAAAATTGAGGTCTGGAGTTCCATGAATGCAATGGAAATAGCTGGGATGAGTAATTACATG
>CAKZMG010000171.1 GCA_937128235.1 uncultured Verrucomicrobiales bacterium | reverse complement strand
TATCACCAAACCCTGATCACGCATCTTCTCCAGCATCACATCCGCCACCACACCCACCTGCTCATCCGCTAATTCTAACTCTACCTTCATGACTTCACCTCTTCCGCTGGCTCATTAATCACCTCCATCACCAACCTCGCCCCGAGATCAGTTAAACTAAAAATCATCAAATCATGACCACCACGTGGCCTGCGCTCCCTCCTCAGAGTCACCTCACCATCAGACTCCATACGCCCCAGCATCGTCCGCACCGTCGTATCGCACACACCAGACACCGCTGCCACGATAGTCTCCTGCTGCGCCTCTATCAGCCGCCCCATCGCCAGACGCACTCTATTACGCTTCAGCCCACCAGCCACCGAATCCACCCGCTCCAGAAGATTCATCGCTAAATCCAGCCTAGTCTTCCCCTTACCACTCTCGGTTTTTATATTTTCGCTCATACCTACTACAGTTTGATTTATGTTAAATTTAAGCAGCCGGTTGTGACTCTGGCTTCAGACCCAATCTCTCAGCAGCATTCTTGTAAATCTGCGCCTTAGGCAGATACTCCAGATACTCCTCCTCCGTCATATTAGCTCGCTTGCTCAGCTCCTTCAGGCGTCGACGTTCATCGTTCGACAGGTGCTTTGTGTGTTGTTTTAGATTCTCACTCATGGTCTCGTTGTGTAACTTGATAATCAATGTTTAGTCTCGTAGTGAGACTTAGTCAAATTAAAAAGTTGCACAGCGAGACTTTAATATTACACTGCCAGCATGAACCCAAATGAAATAAAGGATTACCGAACGAAAAAAAACTTAACACAATCTGAGCTTGCCGACATCTGCGGCAGCACAAAAGCATCAGTAAGCAGATGGGAAAAGGGAACTAACAAACCATTAGGCTCCTCACTTAAAATCCTCAACCAGCTAATAAGCGGCGAACTCATCATATCGCAGGTCACCAACCTCGAAGCCAAACTCCTCGACCAAAACGTAGAAGTATCCAACTACGACAACCGAGAAGACTTCCTAACAGCCTCTCTAAAATATCTCCTACTCCACGGCGAATTCATGCCCCTCGACGCCCCTAACATCTCCCCCCAGGAACAACACCCAGAATCCCACCTAAGAGTAGCCGAAGATCCACACCCATACATAACTGAAAGAGAATCTAACATAATAGATCCCAGCACTGAAGAAAACGCCAATGGTGGCGACAGCAACACCTCGGCAAGCTAACGACTACACAAATAAAGCAACCTAGCAAAACTCTAACAGAAAGCAAAATTTCCCAGCAATTACTCCTAAAAATATAACAACCCCGCACATATAAGACACCACAACAACAAAATCTAATAACCCAAACCCAAAAAAGGCTCGCACAATGCGAGCCTTTCTTCGTTTAAACAGCTATTCTAAAATACCCTTTTATCACCAGCCTCTTTTATTTTACTCCGCTTCTTCTCCCCTCGATACAGATACTTAAAAACCCGCTTTGGAGCACCATCAGTCGTCGTATAACTAAAATGCCCAGCCCGCTTCACATAGATAGAAATATCAGACCCCTTCATCAGATCATCCGTCTTCCACAGCTTATGATCCTCCACATACACCGCACCATTAAGCTTCTCACTCCACACCAAGAAACCACCATCTAACACCTGGATAACATCCCCTTGGCCATAATTCGTATATTTCTTCTTAAGCCCACCACCAGAAACAGAAGCAACCATCAACAACATCATCATTAATATTTTCATAACACCCACAACATATCACCTCACCCAAACTCCCCGCAATAAAAAAAGGCCGCACCGAAATGCGACCCTAAAATCTAATACCCAAAAAACTAACAATTAATCTACCCACTCAGCATCCACCCACTCCTGAATCACCTCCCTAAGCTTAGCTCCCGACTTCACACCATCCCTAGCGCACAGCTTCACCAACTTAGCCTTATACCCCTCCTCTAACAGAGCAAACACCTT
>CAKZMG010000170.1 GCA_937128235.1 uncultured Verrucomicrobiales bacterium | reverse complement strand
TTTTTTTTGGAATTTTATCGATATATTATTTGATTATCTTAATGAATTATGCTATTTCTCATGAAACTAATGAGATTAGTCCCCCATAGCAATGTACTTCCCACTACCTACTGCAAGAGATTCTTGCATATTTTCGTAGTGGTTTTTGCGTGTTTATTTATCTCAAATAACGCTAAGGCACAGACATTTTGGCTGATGGTGCATGATGAAGTGGACGTAGCAGATAGAAACGCCAATGATCTCCATCATGCGGAACATGAAGCCAATTCTAAGATCAACTACGTCACTGCCAGCAGCTACCAAAAAAGGCTCAACGAGTGGAGAAAAAACATCACCGCCACAGTTTTCTGGGTAGGTGAAGATGCCTGCCCCGCGAACCCAGTCCACAACCACGCCAGCTCATGGGATGTAAACTGGGTGAAGTCCTACGGAGGCGTAGATTGTCCCGTGAAGCGAAAAGGTCTCCACCCTAAGCTTTTTAAGCCTAAGATGAATCCATTTTACATCGCGCTACCATACAATGACATTGCCAGTAATGGATACGTTCACAAGCCTGAAGCAGCTAAAGTCATTGGCTGGTATCATGATGAATTTAAAAGCAAATTCACCTCAGTCTGCAAGGGCAAATGGATAGCCGTCAAACATGGTGACAAAATCTGCTATGCCCAATGGGAAGACTGCGGACCATTCTACACCAATGACTGGGAATACGTATTTCTAGGGAAGCAACCTAAGAAAAATCGCAACAGCAATGCAGGCATCGACCTTAGCCCAGCTGTGCGTGACTACCTAGGCATCCAGAGCGGACAGAAAGTCTCCTGGAAATTTGTAGATGACCTGGATGTAGAAAGCGGACCATGGGCAAAATGGCTCCCCTATCAGGGTATTTTAACGAAATACCCGTAGCACACATTCCGTTATTTCTCAGTTGCTGTCTTAGCAATCTTAGAAATAGCACGCGGATAAAGACTGTGCTCTTGGATTTGAATTCTAGCGTGAAGACTCGCCGCATCATCATCAGGTAAGACAGGGACTTTTGCCTGAAGAATAATCGGCCCTGTATCCATACCTGCATCCACATGATGCACTGTGCAGCCACTCTCCGTAGCTCCATCATCCACCGCCTGCTTCCAAGCCATTAGCCCCGGATACGCTGGGAGAAGAGATGGATGGATATTCAGAATACGATCTGGAAACACCTCTAACAACGGCTGCTTCACTAAGCGCATGAAGCCAGCTAGACAGACTATTTCCACCCCTGCATCTTTCAGCTTGGCTGCCACTGCAGCTTGGCTTTCGTCAGGAAATTTTGTCTTATAGCCACCGCAGTCTATCACTTCTGCTGGGAGTCCAGCTTTCCTCGCTCGCTCTAAAATGTAAGCATCTGGAAAGTCTGACATCACTAGAACAATCTCTGCGTTGAGCTCACCAGCATCGATGGCATCCATGATGGCCTGCATGTTAGAGCCTGAGCCTGAGCCTAACACTCCGAGTTTTATCTTACCTGCCATCGTTTTTTATTCAGTTTTAGTTCTAAATTCAGTTTTAGTTCTGCAAGGCTGAGTTTCCTGCCTTCTCTAGTTTCTTACGTTGCTTATCCATGCGCTTTTGCTCAAGCACCATGAATGCCATCACCATACCCACGAGCATGATGAGAAATTCCATTCCGTAGAAAACCCAGATGCTGGTCATTGCAGATGCGCTGGTGAATCCGTAGTTATGCAGGCCTATTCCTAGGAAATTTACATGCCACCATGAGAACACAATGATCATGAAGCCAAACACGCTACAAACATGCAGACCAATCTCTCTAATGTAGCCACCCACTCTGGCGTGTAGAATGACTAACATCCAGATCACGATGAGCAGAGCTCCGTTTTCCTTAGGATCCCAGCCCCAGAATCTGCCCCAAGAATCCGCCGCCCAGATGCCACCTAAGATGGTCCCTATAAGACTAAATAGCAGCGTGAACGCGACCATTCCATAAACAATTTTTGTTAGATACTGCCTTGTTTCCTTATCATCAATGATACCAAAGGCTCTGCCAATGATATAGAAGTGAGAGATACATGCCGCCACAATGCCACCCATGTATCCAAGCGTGATCATCACCACGTGCGTAGAGAGCCAGTAGTTAGACTTCAGCACAGCTACTAGTGGATCCATCTGGTCACGAGCATCGCTTATCTCGAAACTCTTCGCCAAGAATAGAACTGCCACTCCAAAACAAATCGCGACACCGAGCAGGATTCCTTTTTTACGAATCAACTCGATCAACAGAAGCAACAGTAAGCCGGCTCCCACGATGAACGGCATGGTATCATAAAGTGTGCCGATCGGTGAGCGATTCATAATCCATGAGCGATGCGCAATACCGATAATAGTGAAAAGGCACGCCAAGCTAGTAAGACCGTAAACACACCAGTATAAAACCTTACCCATAGGTGTGCCAATACAGAGACACATCGCAATCAGCAGAATGCCCGCGAGCAAAAGAATAGC
>CAKZMG010000169.1 GCA_937128235.1 uncultured Verrucomicrobiales bacterium | reverse complement strand
ATCACAGCTTTTCATTTTTTAGCGGGTGGTTTGGGATATGGTTGAGCTTTAGGGTGGATTCAAAGCGGCGATATTCGTCGCATTCAAAGGGCTTGGTATCAAATTTCACCTTGGGAACTTTTTCAGGTTCTCCGTCAGTGATGCATGACGTTTTTTCTTGGATTATGAACCTCATTCCACAATTTCTCAGCCTGACGGTGAAACATGACCTCTAGAGCTAGGGGAAAATAGAGGATAGCTCAATAGTAGGACTCGCTCGCTCGGAGTGATTGGCAATCCCTCCCTACCGTCAATGAATCAACATTTTTTCATCATGCTTAGCCGACGGAGAGCCAGAAAGCCAGAGTGGGAAAATACCAATCTGCGAACGAAACCTACTTTTTCGGAGCGGCTTTCTTGTCCAGATTGAGTTCTTTTTTGAGCTGCTCTAGACGTTTCTCTTGCCTTTCATTTTGTTGGCGTAAGATGTCTTTGATTTCATCAGGGAGCTCGGCTTGATCGAGTAGTTGCTTCTGATGTCTGAGGTTGAGTTCGATTCGTTCTTTCTCATTTAGCTTGAGCTCTTTTGGATTAAGGTTTTTGCGCCGAGGAAGAATCTGAATATTTCCTTGGATTCCCCCACCCTGCATTGGCAGAATTTGTATTCCTCCGTTATTAAAGCCATTCCCGAAGGGGTCTTGCAGCCTCATCATTTTATCGTAATCTGCTAGTTTCAGTTCTTTGGTCAGCTTCTTACCACCACGGTCTAGCTTCAGAGTCAGTTTTTCGCCCGCTTTCTTGCTTTTCACGTAGGTTCGGAGAAAATCCATTGCTTCATCAACATGTTTATTTTTCTTAGATAGATCAATTCCATCTAGCTCGATGATTTTATCATTTGGCTGCAATCCAGCCTTCTGGGCAGGGGTCTTGGGGCTGACTGTCATAATCACCGCTGCCCCCATCAGTGGCTGCATAGATATGCCCATGAAGCCTCTTGTGCCGGGAATTGCTTTATAAACGGTCACACCAGAGATCACATTATCGAGTCTGGATTTCACTTCGGGAGACTGTGCTTTTTTCTTTAGTTGATCAAGTTCTTCAACTCCTTTTTTACCTTCTTTTTTCGCCCATTGAACGAGTTCTTTTTCAGCTTTTTCTCTGAGCTGATAGTTCTCATCGCCGAGATCATCTACTAGCTCTTGAGGCACGGCAAACGCTGTCCCTGTGAGAGCTAAACTTAAAGTGGATACTATCTTGATGTGTTTAGAAAATTTCATAGCGTCTTAGTTGTTAGTATTATAGCGTAGCACCATTTCAGATTTATTTAAATCATTCATTTGTGGCTTTTGGGGACTCTGGCTACTTTAAATTCATTTTTTGGATTTTGAGTAGATTGATGTCTTTAAACTGCATCGCTAAATCATCACCAGAGTGGAGCTGGAGGAAAACCTTACCTGTGGTGCCTACTTTGAAATGCTGGTGCGCTTCTGTGGTGAGGTCTTTTGTGCCATCGTAGTCAGACACGGGCAAACCATTGATCCAGGTCTGGATTTTGTGCCCTACTGCGCGGATCTTGATGGTGTTCCAGCCTTGGTCTCTTTCTTGCTTGGTCAGTCCTTTCGTGATGATTTGTTTTTTAATATTACTTTGGGTCAGATACTCACCTTTTTCATTGAGAATCCTCCAGAGCCATTGGTGGTCTGCGTCTGTCCATGCGATGTTCCAGTTTTTCTTACTAGGTTGTATCCAGCGGTTCACTCCGGTAGTCTCATCATAGATTAGCCCGATACGGAATGGGTCTGGTGGATGGATGTCTATCTGCGGACCATTGAGCCAGTTTCCTTTTTTATCTGTATAGTATCGCGAGCGGATCTGGATCCCTGAGTTGCCTTTGGTGTGTCTGGTGGTGCGGACTTTGAGAGTGAGTTCGAAATCTGCTAGTTCTTCATCGTAGCGGAGCCACACGTAGTCGTGTTTTCTATCTCCCTTGGTATCCAGCTGAATCGCCCCATCCACGACTGACCAATACGAAGCAGCTTTTTCTTTCTCCGCATCTTGGCATTTCACTGACCAGCCAGTGAGATCTTTTCCGTTAAAAATTTTAGTGGCAGAACTATTAGGGGTAAGTTTTTCTTTTGCTGTTAGAGAGCTAAGAGGGACAACGATGAGACTGATAAAAGTGAGTAGCTTCATGTGATTTATTTTGGTTCGCCAGCGATTACTTTTACAGTCAGATAGGGTCTGAGTCTGGCGATGGTTGTGGCTCCTAGTCCTTTCACTCTGTGGAGATCATCGATGGATTTGTATGGTCTGTTGATAACGATCTGATGGCTAAGCCCATCGCCTATTCCGTGGAGAAGTTTGAGCTCCTGACGCGTGGCATTGTTTATATCCACTGGGTTTTCCTTGGTGATGGCGCTGAAGGCTCCGCCTCGGACAAATTTTGATAACTCCTGCTGCTCGCGCCTCACCTGTGCTCTCATTTTCACGAGCTGCTCGACATCGCTTTTCGCCCAGATTCCCTGTTTCTTGATCGCTGCTCCTAGCTCCATGTCCGAGAGCATGTTCTTATATTCGTGCCCTTCCACTCCATCCGGTCTGCTGTGGCTGAGACCAAATGCTCTGGCTAAGCCTTCCTGCACGAGAACGGCAGCTAGGTCTCGGTTATCGTGTAGAGTGATCATGACATAGACGCGCTTCTTTCTAGATCTGCCCATGGCACTGGAAAACTTGGTGTGCACTTTAAAGGGCTTCGCTAATAACTCGCGGGTTCGTAGTGTGGCTGCCTTTCCTACTTGTAAAACGTCGGTGGCAGTTTCCACGCCAAAATATCTCGCCTGGGAACGTAGTCGGGTAGCATCATTGTCATTCGCTGAAGTGGTCTCTGGGCAGTCCACGAAGTAGAGTCTGGCAGAAATTTCCTCATTCTTTCCATCGCGCATGATGCTGACAGGAAATGAGTCACCATCCGCCCATGCTGTGGCTGGCGAGAGGGTTCCTTGGTAGGATTGGAGTTTTGCAGCTGGTTTCGCAGAGGTTATCTGGATGATCGCTGTTAGAAAAAATGATAATTTTAAGATAAAATGCACATGGGTAGAATAGCGAAAAATGACACACTTAGCTACGAAAAAACACGCTATTTCACATTTGCGACTTGTGGTAGGACGCGCATTCATAGATGTTCTGAGGCTATATGAGCACTGAGATACTTAATAAAGCAGCGAATGAAGCACGTGGACTAGCGATAGATGCAGTTCATGCTTGTTCATCAGGACATTTGGGACTTCCACT
>CAKZMG010000168.1 GCA_937128235.1 uncultured Verrucomicrobiales bacterium | reverse complement strand
CCAAAAGCTGAATTGGCCAAAGTATTGGACAAGCATTTATAAGCTGAATGTTCTCATTTCAAAGTTTTTTGAATCAATGAGCTAAAGCGATAAAGAAAGCCATTATCTGATAACGATAATGGCTTTTTTGCTTGTTTTTTGTGCAAAAAACTCGATAATGTGACTTTTTTGGCAAAATTTATTGACAACGCTATTGTGAAGACCGTATAGTCTGCTGACAAGAGAAAACCATCTGTTTTCCTAGTATCTTGTCGCTATTCTCCTCGTGTTTATCAACAAAAACACAATCGTCATTATAAACACCATTGCTGAACAAAATGACTAAACGCAATTACTGATATTGAGTTTTTGACGCAGACTCTTATGTAGCCTTTTTTATCCTTATTTCTTATTACCTTGCATCCAATGATGGCAATGCGTACATAAGCAGACATATAAAACCAAAACTACATAAACTACAGCGCTGTGCACACACCCATATCATCATATTACCGTTATTTTAATCACTGTCGTGACTTGTGCTGCTAATGGCATCTCTCATCTGATCAATTGCTAATGACCTATCTATGAATCTTACTGAATTAAAGAAAAAATCAATCGCTGAGCTGCAATTGGAGCCCTAATTTTGCACAAAAATGCTTCTTCTATTGCTTCCCATGAAAAAAGTTCCATCATCAATCTATCTCTATCAATAAAAGATTCTGCGACTAATTTCGGCTCATCAATTTTATCGGTAATCAAAGTTGCATCCGGATGGTTTTTAAACCACTCATTAATTCCATGCATGTCCAATGGTGTATATTGATTATAAAGTTTTTGTCTTATAAAAACGTCTTTTGAAACCGGAGTTTCTCCGGTATAGCCAGTTATTGATTTCCATTCATCCCAGTTATGTACAGCAACTAAATGACTATCAGTTGTCAGATGTAAATCCAACTCAAAAAGTCTAAATCCCTTTTCATAATTGGCATCCATAGCTTCTAATGAGTTGGTGTATATGTGGTCATCAATCATTCCACCGGCATGGGCAATAAAACGTTTGTTGTCTTTTTTGTAGGAGTTATAATTAAGTTTTCATCTTTTCTATCTATTACCAGTATAACTTCGCCATTAGAGCCCCACTTACCTATAAATTTTTCGAGTGAATCAACGTAATTAAGTTGATAGCTGTGACTACTCTGAATTATTTCTTCTGAATGGTTACCCTCAGAAGATTGCTTTTTTTTATCATTCGAGCATGAAATGACGTAAAAAAAAGTAATAATTATGAGTAATCTTGAGATCATATTTTTTAGGCTAACAGTATTAGATCACTCTTCCCGATGCGATATCACATCTTGGCTTTTTAGCTGGTTTTAAAAGAGTGGTTTTCTTTTCTTTGCTTATACTGCAATGAATGGACGGTGGTGTAAATGTAAAAGATTTATCATTTATTTGTTTTCTATGAATTTATGTTTTAGATAAATTAACTGATTGATATCATGCCCTTGATTTTCTAGCAAAGCGAAACTAGCTGTTTTTTTATTGCTTGCAATAGTTTTGTGGAGAGAGGAGTTGTTGCGGATGATTTGTAGGGGAGGTTTTAGGTGGTTAGGTTTTATGTTTTAGGTGGCTTGGGTTGATGGATGTTTTTTACCACGAATTTTCACGAATGTGGTGGACGATGAAACCTTGGGTTGGGTGCGTGGGGGGATGTTTTTTTGACCATCACCGCGTTCGCGGGACAGGCGGAAGGCACGGAAAGCACGGAACTGGCATGATGGAAGGGAACTTGGTTGGGGGGACCTTGGGTTGATGAGCAGAGACAGGATGTCTCTGGCACATTGGGTTGGGATTACGACCGAGACGGTCGTGCCACTGGGGGGCATGGGCTTATGCTTGGTGGTATGTATTTTAGCTAGGTTAGCCGAATAGGTCTAGGATGGGTTTGCCGTCTCGGGATGCCATTTTGAAGGGGCGCTTGCTGGCGGAGTGAATGACTTGGTCGTAGGGGATGCCGAGGGCGTGACCGATGCTGGCGTTGAAGTCTGGGGCGGAGACTTTGTCTTTGATGACGGTGGAGCCGGTGGCGTCTGTTTCGCCGTGGACGTAGCCGCCTTTGGTGCCACCGCCAGCCATGATGCAGGAGAAGGCTTTGGGGAAGTGGTTTCTTCCGCCCTCAGGGGTAAGTTTTGGGGTTCTGCCAAACTCGGTGGCGAGGACGATGAGGGTGCTGTCTAGGAGTCCTTTTACCTGGAGGTCTTCTAGGAGTGCGGCGAAGGCTTGATCCACCATGGGGAGTTTTTCTGCGGCTTGTCCGAAGTTGTCATTGTGCCAATCAAAGCCGCCGAGTTCTACTTCTACGAAGCGCACGCCTTTTTCTACTAGTCTGCGAGCGAGGAGGCAGCCTTTGGCAAATTTACTTGGACCGTAGAGTTTGTGAACGGTGGGTGATTCTTTAGAGAGGTCAAAGGCGGCGAGGTCCTCGCTGCGCATGAGTTTGACTGCGGCATTGTACATTTCTGTGTAGGCTCTGACGTCTTTGTGTCCGGGGGCAAATTTCTGATCAAAGTCGTGGTCTAATTTTTCACGGAGGTTTAGTTGTTGGTGGAATTCTGACTCGGTGGTGTTTTTTGGGATGGTTGCATTTTGTAGTCCAGAGAGGGCGTCTCCGATGGGGAGTGGCTGGAGGGATGGCTCGAAGAATCCTGCTCCGGGGTGTCCGTTACCACAGCTGATGGTGACGAATCCTGGGATGGTATCGTTTAGGGGTTTGGTGAGTTTATTTACCCATCCGCCAGCGGAGGGGTGGGTGATGGAGGAGCGTGGGGTGTAGCCTGTGCGCATGAAGTATCTGCCTGGTCCGTGTGCTCCCTGGGTGGTGTTCATGGAGCGGATGATGGCTAGCTTGTCTGCGTGGCGGGCTAGGTTTGGTAAATGTTCGCTGAGCTGGATTCCGTCTGCTTTGGTGTTGATGGCTTTTTTGTCGCCGTGGATGGCGGATCCTGCTTGGGGTTTGGGGTCGAAGGTATCGAGGTGGGTCATGCCGCCAGACATGTAGAGATAGATGACGTGTTTGGCTTTGCCTCCACCGCTGGCGAGCACGCTTTTATCGGCAGCGAATGCGGGTGTGGTGAAGAGCTGTGCCATGGTGCCACCGAGGGTGACTCCGAAACAGGTTTTGGCTGTGTTTGCGAGGAATTCTCGGCGGTTTAGGTCTGTGGACATGGTAGTTTTGAGGTTTAAGGTTTGGGTTGAGTGCTTGGGTTGTGTTTTTTACCACGAATCTGCTCGAATTTTCACGAATGGTGGACGATGAAACTTTGGTTGGTGGTGATGTGTCGCCCTTTCAGGGCTTGGTTTTTGGTGGGGTGGTTATCCCAGGGTTGCGTTGCATCGTTGATGCTGCCTTACCCTGGGCTGTTATGTGTTGCCCCGTTGGGGCTGGTGGATGGTGGTGGCTTGGGTTGAGGGGCTTACGACCGAGACGGTCGTGCCACTGGGAGGCTTGGGTTAGTGGGATAGGTCTTATGTGTCTTATGGGACTTATGCTTGAGGGTTTATAGGTGGTGTTTCATTGTGCTGGAAATGACTACATGCTAAATCTTAAATGCTAAATGTAACTATTGTAGGAAGAGGAATCTTTTGGAGTTTAGCATGGCTTTGGCTAGGACTTGGGTTTGTTTGGGATTGGTCATGTACTGGATGAATTTGGTTACTTCTGCATCTGTGGGGTAGCGTGAGTAGATGGTGATGAAGAGGATGTTTAGTTTCTGTTTGGATGAATCTGCTTTTGCTAAGAGATTAGGGAGTGTGCCTTTTCTGTCTGTAACGGAGAGGATCTCTCTGCCGTTGAGGAGGGTGAGGGTCTGTGGGACGGATGCGTCTGTGTGGGCGGCGTTTGGTGTGTTGCGGTCTGATGCTCCGAATCTGCTGAGGAAGTCTCCACCTCTTGATGGTGATGGCTTTTCTGATGCTCTTAGTAGCCCTTTATTGTTCTTAGTTTTAAGATTATTCATACTTGCCATTTGCACCATGGATGCTGCCATGGGGATGTCTTTGGATGCCTTGGCTAGGCTCTGCTTTTGCACCATTTTTGTCTTTCTGTAGAGGTCTCTAATTTTGTTTTGCAGTTCTTTTGCTTTATCAGGTAGTCCATCCCCAGTGGCTTGGGTTTGAGCTGCTTTTAGTTTTCTAATCTCAGCTTTGTAGGAGTTTAGTTTCTTCTCATTCTGGTCAGCTAGTTCATCGATCTTGAGGATGGTTTCTGGCGAAGCGGTGAGTAGGGAGTCGATAGATTTAGTGTAGGCATTCCAGCGCTGGTTGAGGCTATAGTTTCTCTGGTGATCTAGGTTTCCTTTCTCTAGTGTTAGAAATGAATCATGCAGTTCTTCTGCGGATAGTCTGCGGAGGATGGGACCTTGGAATGCATAGACGCTTCCTTGTGCAACTTCAGCATGAGATACGGCTCGCTGGAATAGCTGGGTGTGGTAAAGGATGCGGAGTGTCTCGCGGATGTTGTAGTTATTTTTGTGCAGTATTTTCTCCACAATGGCGAGTGCTTCTGGGTGTGAGACCTTGGTGCGGTCAGTCCAGTTATCTAGTGGCTCGGCGAGCCCGTATCCGTAAACATGCTGCCAGAGTCGGTTGGCGATGGTCTTGGTGAACTGCGGGTTCTTGGGATCGGTGACCCATTTTGCGAAGTTTTCTAGTCTGTTTTCTCCTTGGTGGATGTTAGGGATTTCTTGGAAGATGGGTTTTGGAGCTACGGTATCACCTGGCTTACCGTCGTTGTATTGGTAGTCGTCTGGTAGTTTGAGGAACTTAGTATTATTGATGGCGATCTCGTTTCTGGGGAATCTGCGGAAAATTGTTTTTAGGTCACGGGTGAGTTTTCTGATGAGGTTTCTGCGTTGGTTGTTTTGTTTTTTGTTTTTAGCTTTCTTGCTTTTTTTGTCGTTGAGCTTATTTTTTCGTTGCTGTGTATCCTTGAAATCCATGCCTTGCTCTTTTGCGATGTGAATGGCGGTTTCTTGGATTTTCTTGCGAGCGGTCTCACTTTTGTAGTCGATATTGGCACCGAATGCTGCGAGCTGGTAGTATTGCTTCTGGGTCCAGTCTTCAAATGGGTGATCGTGACACTGCGCACAGCCTATCTGGGTGCCTAGGAAGACTTGGACTGTGTTGCTGATGTTATCGAGCAGCATGTTGCGGTCTCGGAGGTAGTAGCCGACTGCTGGGTTTTTACTGGCGTGTCCACTCGCGCTGAGCATTTCATAGACCATTTTGTCGTATGGCTTGTTTTGCGCAACGGAGTCACGGAGCCAGACGTGCCAGCCTAGTCCGTATTGGTCTGCATTTGAGTGGAGACGGAGGAGGTCTGCCCAGTAGTTAAAGGTCTTTGACTCATAGCCGGGGGAGTAAACGAGAGAGTCGATGAGGAGTGCGCGTTTGTCTGGGTGCTTGTCGTTGAGAAATTTAGTGGCTTCTTGATACGTGGGGATTCTGCCGATGATGCCGATGTATGTGCGGCGGAGAAATGTGGCGTCATCGGTGATGGGGAAGGGCTTGAGATCATCGGATATGAGGTCTTTTTCGACTGTCTGATCGATCATGGAGCTGGTGCTGCGGATGATTTCTAGCTTGGTGGCGTTCTGCGAGTTGCCTGAGTTCTGTGCATTGAGGGTGAGGACGCTCGTCATTAAGCAACTACTGAGAGTGAGCGTGGTGCAGAACTTGGAGTAGAGATGAGGCAAAATTTTCATACTGGATAAAACTGTTGGATTTCAAGAAAGTTGTGAAATTTTGAGAGAAAAATGTTGTTGTGTAAAGAAGCGAGTGAATTTCTTGATTGGCGGTTGCATTGGCTAGGAGATTCGCTATAAAAACGGTATGAAGATGAAGAAGAGTGCAAGATCAAAGAATGGATTCAGCATGGTGAAGACGGTGACTACTCTGGTTGTTCTGGGTGTATTGGCAGCTATGGGTGGCTTTGTTTACTACGGCTGGCAGGGTGCAGATCTAGCCGGGATTAGTGGTAGAGATGGGATTTCTAGGGGGCAATCAGCTATCGGGTATGTGGATATAGAGCGTAAGGTGAGAAATGCACTGAATGCGGGTGTGGAAGTGACTCTGACTGAGGCGGAATTGAATCAATATATTGCTAAAAATGTGAGGCTGAAGCAGGGCGGATTTATGAAGGATTTCGCTACGGTGAAGGGTGTCTATGTGGATCTGAAGCCTGATCTGATGGAAATTTTCATTGAGCGAGAAATTGCTCAGTATGGTGAGGGTGGTAAGATCAAGACGGATGTGTTTCAGCCATTTACGCACACGGTTTCGATGAAGTTGAAGATATACACTGTGGTGGATGAGGATGGTGTGACTACGCGTAAGGTAGAATTTCCAGGAGGAACGATAGGTAAGGCACCGACACCTGGACTGATGGTGACTGTGGTGAAGGATAGTTTCGACCAGCTTGCTGAGCATTTTAAGACTGAGAGGGAGCTGGGCTATGAAAAGATGACGACGATCACTGTGGGCGATGGTTTCATCACGCTAGACCCGAGAGTGAAGACTAGGGTGGTGACTGAGTAATCGTTCTGAATGATGCGTTGTGTTTCTGTTAGCATAGTTTTGTTACTCTTATTGATAGGGGGCGAGGGGATGTGCCAGCAGCCTGGTGAGATTCCACCTAAGGCTGTTCCTGTGGATGGAGTAGTGGTGGGTGGGGGAGCTGAAGCGATAAAAGACAAGACATCGGTCGGTGTGAATAAGCAGTTTAAGGTGCGAGGAGAGAGCCTGCATTTGAATAAGGCGGTGTCTGCACTGTGTGATGAAATGTCTAAGGGAGTGTATGAGTTATTAGGAGAGAAACGACCGGAGAGTGGCTTCTATCCAGTGAATGTGTTGCTGTATAGCAAGGGGAATGCGAAGCGGCAGAATGTGTTTAAAACTTTGGTCACGCCAGTGTCTGGAGGCGGATTTAAAATAGAGCTAATAGTGGATGTGCGTGAGCAGATAGATAGGTCAGATCTGGAGGCGGGTGTGATGCAGGCTATTGTGATGGAGCGCACGTTACGCACGGATCCTGTTCTCAATGCTGAGAGTGTCTTGGATGTTCCTCGCTGGGTGAGTGATGGGCTTTTAGGTGCGCTGAGGTGGAAGGAAGGTTCGCGGAATCGTGGCATGTTTGAGGTGCTGACGCGTAAGCCGGAGTTGTATCCTGTGGGAAGGTTATTTACGACTAAGCAGAAAGATATAACTGGAATGGGCGAGACTGTGAAGGCTCTGTATGAGGCGTCTGCTACGGCGATGGTGATGTCGCTCAGTAGGCAGAAGGAGGGGAAGGCTGGCTTGGCGAAGATGTTGTCTGAGGTGGCTGTGTTTGAGGGTGAGCCTGAGGAATTGTTGCGTAGAAATTTCCCTGCTATGAATGTGGGGAAACGTGGGTTACAGAAGTTGTGGAATTTGCAGCTAGCAGAGATGGCTGTGCCGAGATTGATAGATACGGAGACGCTGATGGCGACTGAGGAGAAGCTGCGAGAGGAGTTGTTTTTTAGTCTGGTGGGGAAGGATAGATTAGAGCGTAGGGTGGCGGTGAAGGACTATGATGTGCTGGCTGGGCTGGAGCAGAGGGAGAGGCTGCAGGCTACGATGAATCTGCGGCAGAAATTAGTCCATCTGAGTTATAGAGCGTATCCTGACTATCAGCCGATTCTGGCTGAGTATGGATTTATCCTAACGAGTCTGGCGCGTGGTGAGATGGATGGAGTGGGTGCGAGGCTGGAGAGACTGGCGGAGGAACGGCAGATCATGTATGAGAAGGGGCAGCGTGCGAGGGATGTGCTGGACTGGTATCAGTTATCGCGAGCGCGGGATCTGAAGGGTGATTTTACGGGGTACAAGAGGCTTTTAGAGAAAATGAAGCGGGAGAAGAAACGGAGTGAGGGGAATGCGGTTTCAGAGTATGTGAACCAGATGGAGAAGCTGATGACTCGCGGTGCTAAGTAGCTGGCGCTATTTTCTGAAGTGCAAGTGCAAGGACGAATAGGATGAGGCAGAGGATGAGCCAGTGCCAGCCAAACTGTGCGACGAAACAGGCATCTAACAGACAGAAACCTGCGAGACATTTTGAGACGTAGGTGCCTTTGTTTTTAGACAGAAATGAGAAGCTGTAGGAGAGCCAAAGCGCGTAGATGATGAATGCGGTAATGGTTTCTATCTGAAAGCTTTGGTTAGTGATGAGAGCTGTTAGAGGGAGCGCGAGCATGGTGTAGCGGAGGAGGTTTCGCCAAGTGACGGGGCTGTTAGATGACTCGGTGCGCGCGACGCTGGCAAAGGCAATGGTGTAGATGGCGACTGCGGATGCGTAGAGGATGATGGGGAGGATGAGGAAGGGAGCGCTTTTGAAGTAGTGATAGTCGGGTGTTCCTTTGACTTCACCGATGAGTATAGCTGCAGCCGCTGCGGCAAAGATGACGAGGAAGAAACGACAAAGACCGATTAGAGGGAGACCGATGAAAGGAGATTTTTTATGATATTGAGCGTACCACGTGATCGAAAAACCGAGAAGCATAACGGGTAGTTGAATGGTGTTTAACCTGACGTGCTCTATGACAATTGTTGGAATAATAGTGCCTGCTAGAAATGCGGTAAGCGTCAAGGATAGGGCTATGCCCAGTACTGTAAATTTACTTAAGACTCCCGCTGGAATGGGTCTGTATGGTTTGTGTTTGGCATCAAATTTACGATCATTATAATCTCCCGAAAAACATCCTCCAACATAAAAAAATGAACTAATTACAACGAGGTATAGGCTTAGTTCAGTGAGTGAATGACTCCATGGTTGTTGGATGAAATCTCTTAGACCTCTGTCTGATTTATGAAAGAGTATTAATACGGCTACTAAACAATTACACCATACTGTGGGAAGGTTAGAAATTCTCCCAGTGGCTAGGAGGGCTTTGATTTTTGTCTTCATAGGTCTTATGGGGCTTACAGGACTTATGTTAGATAAGCATTTTCAGCTGTTTCTAATACCCAGAGGTGCTCTGCGGTGAGCTGGTCTTCTATGGGGGCTTGGAGTTCTGCTGGTAGGACGCCCCAGGTGTAGGTTTCCATTTCTAGGTGAGAGCAGGTTCCTGGGTTATCAGTTAGATAACGCAGGGTGTCGATGGTGTGCTGGATGGTGGAGCTAAATGGAGACTCTGGCTCAGCGTGGAGTGGGATGTGGAAGTGGATTCTGGCGCTTCGCGCGTGATCAGTGATCAGTGATCGGTGATCAGGGGATAGGGCGTCTTGGATGTCTTTGTGTTTGGTGATGTTTTGCTTTTCATCTTGGATAATGACTTGGTGGAGGTAGGTGGGTTCGTTGAACTTTTGGATGAGTTTCAGGTTGTTAGATTCTAGGTCGAGTTCGAGAGCGTTTGAGAGGTGGACTTTTGAGATGCGGAGCCCAGCTTGTGTTAGTTTTTTTAGGGCGATGTCTGCGTCTTCATACTGGAGGGCGAAGTGGCAGGTGTCGTAGTTGATGCCGATGCGCCTGTAGATGATTCCTAGAGGTAAGTTTTTAGAAGTTGCCCAGGTATCGAATCGCTCGAAGAAGTCGAGGGTTTCCTCTGTGTTTTCAAAGTGCCCGAGTGGCTCAGGTTCTAGTCCCAGGTGGAGGTCTTTTTCGTGGAGATGCGAGAGTGTTTCTAGAAGGCGGGCGGTGGCGTAGAGATTGGCGAAAATTTTGGTTTCGTCTGCATCGAACTCCTTGAATGATCCAGGGAGCGTGGAGACGGAACCTCCGATGGATTTTGGCGCGAGCTCAGCGATGATGCTGATGAGGTCAGTGGTGTAGGTGAGGCGTTCTATGGTGGTCCAGTCTGGCTTATAGACGTTTTCTTTAACCCGTGTGTTATGGAATGCTCCGTAGGGGAATCCATTGATAGTGTAAACGTAGAGGCTTTCTGAGTAGAGCCAGTATTTGAAGTCAGCTAGGTTTTCGCCTTTGAGAAGTTCCTGTGCGGCACGGGCGGAGAGTCTGAGTCCGATGGGGTAGGATGCTTCATGGTTTCGAGTAGCGGCGAGGACTTTGTCTCTTACTGTGAGTGAGTGTTTTTTTAGTGCCGCGAGTGTTTCTTCCCAGCTTTCAGCAGGATGGATGTTAGTGCAGTAGCAGAGGTGTTCGAGCATGGTAGGAAATTTGAGATTTGAGATTACTTCAAGTTTTGATAGCGTTTTTCTAGGAATGACCACATGAAAAAGCCAAAGAGTAGCCCCCCTAACAGAAAGGCTGGAGTCACGAAATAGGCAGTAGGAGTCCATGGGTAGCCTGCTCGATAATGAAAATAAAGATTCATGATGATTGCCATAGGCACACCCCAGAGTAGGACTCCATGGATGAGGATGTACTTTGACTTGCCTTTCTTACGGAGGCGTTCCCAGGAGTCTTCGAATGTTTTCATTTTTTTGGGTGATCGGGGGGGCGGTGATCAGTGATCGGTGGTGGTTGCTAGGGAGTCTCTGGTAGGACGAAATTCTTGCACTGCTTTAGGAAGCGGGCAGGATTCTCGAAGATGACTTTTTGGACGGTTTTGATGGAGTGCTGGCGTTTCTTCATTTCGAGTGCGCACTTTACTACTGCTAGTGGGTCTGAGATTCCCCAGTCGCAGGCGGAGTTCATCCAGATGTTTTCCATCCCGAATGTCTCAAGCATGTCGATGGCTCTGGCGGCGGTGCATTTTGACTCAGGATAGAGCGTCATACCTGCCCAGAAGCCGGCATCGAGGACGATGCCTGCGGTGTGTTCTTCAACATGGTCAATGACTACGCGGGCAGGGTCAACGTTGGCATTCTTCAGAGCATCGATGATGAGCTTGGTGCCTTTGAGTTTGTCCTCTAGGTGAGGCGTGTGAATGAGAATGGGGAGATCATATTTCTTCGCTAGTTCTACGTGTTCTTCGAAGATGGCAAGTTCGTTTTTAGTGTTCTTATTTAGCCCTATTTCTCCGATTCCTAAGACGTTTGGTTTATCAATGAAATCTGGGATGATCTGGAGAACTTCGCGGGCGAACCCTGCGTCTTCAGATTCCTTTGGGTTGATGCAAAGCCAGCAGTAGTGGGGGATGCCGAACTTGGCTGCACGCGCAGGCTCATACTCGGTGAGCTGGCGGTAGTAGTCATAGAATCCCTGCGCTGAGGCACGATCATAGCCTGCCCAGAATGCTGGCTCACAGAGAGCGGCACAGCCTGCCATGGCGAGTTGTTGGTAGTCAGCTGTGGTGCGGCTGACCATGTGTGCGTGAGGTTCGATGTAGTGCATGAAAATCGTTATTTGTTATTGGTTATTAGTTACTAGTGATTTGTGGCTCTGGGGAGCCATTTTCATGGTTCTGTGGTGCTCCGTAGGCTACTTGGATGGTGGCAGCTTCCTCTGGTTCAGTGCTGTGGTCTGATAAGGTATTTAATACTGCGGCAGCGCGATTTTCTTTCGTTTCTAGCATCGTTTGTAGTGCGTTGATGAAGCCTTCTTGACGAAAGTCGGTCTCGCCCTCGTGGCGGTCTAAACGATCGAGATAGGATGCGATGTCTAGTAGCTTAGCGCGAGAGTCCATGAAGTAGAGGTCTAGGATGTCGGTTTTCGTTGGCATGATTTTAAGGTAAGCTCGCTTAGTGATTTTTGGTAGTGTTTTTTATGGCGATTCGTTATTTTTCATCGATTTCAGATAATCTAACGCCTTGCTGAGACTGGATTGCTTGAGGAAATGATTGAGTTGTTGAGGAATGCCTTTGGCTTCATCTGTCCAGCGCATGATGTCCTCACTGACTTGTTGGAGTTGTTGAAGATGCTTCTCGGGGTTAGTTTCTCTAAGTTCTGTATCAGCGATGACAGCTAATCGCTGCTCAAGTAATGCTTCCAGTGTGGTGTAGTCGTTCATAAGTTTGGGACTTAGTTTATGCAAAATTTAGCGAAATGAACAGAATTTGTGTTCACTCGCATTAGTTAGTGGACTTGAGAGCAGTTGGTATCTAGTGTTTGCGTCATGGAAAAAGTAAGAGTTGAAGATTTCTTCATGTGGCAGGACTGGTTAGTTATCGCTGGCTATCTGATTTTAACGACAATTGTGGGTCACGTAATGCGAGGAAAGCAGGGGACGATTCGTGACTTTTTCTTAGGTGGTCGATCATTACCTTGGCAAGCTGTATCAGGATCAATTATTGCTACTGAGATTTCTGGGGTAACTTTCATTGGAGTTGCTGGTGGCTTGTTTGCTCTGCATGGAGACTTCACATATTTACTTTGGGGAATTGGTTCTATCATGGGAAGAGTGATTGTGGCGAAGTGGTTTGTGCCGAAGTTTTTTGAAGAAGAAATATACAGCCCCTATGACTATATGGGACGCAGGATAGGTGCAGGGGCTAAGAAATTAGCGACTGTTATTTTTACTATAGGAAGTATCTTAGGACAGAGTGTGAGAGTGTTTGTTGCTGCTATTCCTTTGAAAGTGGTGACTGGATTACCTATCGAAGTTTGCATTGTGATTATCGGTTTATTTGCAATTGGTTGGACTCTGATGGGAGGGATGCGCACGGTGATCTGGACGGATGTGATGCAGTTTGCGCTCTTTACTGTTGGTGGTTTGTTAACCTTGTATTGGGTAGTGTCTCACTTAAATGGTGGCTGGGCTGAAATGTGGGCTACTGCTGAGCAATATGGCAGGAACAAGACTTGGGACGCTAGGTTTGGCTTTGGGAAAGAGCTGGAGTTTACCCTGTGGGTGGCAATTTTAGCAGTTCCGTTTCAGAATTTAACTGCATTCGGAGTCGATCAATTAAATGCTCAACGTATGTTTTGTTGTAAAGATAAGAAGTCGGCTCAGAAGGCGCTTGTCTGGAGTTCTGTAGGACAGCTGATGACTTTGATGATGCTACTCGTAGGGGCTGCTTTAGTGGTGCATTATGATAAAAATCCGTTTTCTCCTAGAGAAGGAATTGTCGTGATGGGGATAGAAGAGAAAAATGATGCTGTGGCTTTAGCTAAAGCCGAAAAAGCACTGGCGGAAGCCCCACGGATCGAACACCGAGATGTAGCAATCGCCCGGGAACAGTATAAGCTAGATCATCCGGAGGATGTGAAGGTAGAAAACTTTACACATGCCCAGATATCAAATGTAGCTGCAGTTTCTAAACGAGATAATGTTTTCCCAATGTGGATTGTAATGGTGCTTCCTGTAGGTTTGTCTGGGCTGATCTTGGCGGGAGTCTTTGCGGCTGCAATTAGTAGTTTAGACTCAATTTTAGCTGCTTTAAGTCAGACTACGTTATCACTATTATACCATCCTGAGAATAAGACGGATGAAGAACTTGAAGAGCTGAATTTACTAGGAAAGTCTAAGCAGCTAGTAGTTATGTGGGGAGTGATTCTCACATTGTTTACTATTGGTTTGTCGGTAGTAGCGCAGGATATACCAGTGTTGCCGTTAGCGTTTGGGATGACCACATACACGATGGGGCCCATGCTAGCTATTTTCTTCTGTGCTATGTTAGGTAAAGGTAGCGTAAGAGGTTTATTAATCGGCTTCATTATTTCCTTCTGCATAGCGACATTTATGAGAATGGATTTTTGGGTGTTACTAAAGAAAGCTGGAATCAGTATTGATTGGTTAGCTCAGCTACCTACCTATAAAATGAATGGTGATGATGTTACTTTAATCTATCTTTATGCATGGTTGTGGCCGTTGACTACTATTGTGACTTTCGCCTGTGGTGTTCTCATTCCTAAGAAAAATTAATTTTAAGCTCCAAAGCATCTCATGCTTGACCTCAGCGGTCTAAAAAACTACTACAAAGCCCATGCAACCACTTTACGAAGGAAAAGCGAAGAGACTCTATACTACGGACGATCCAAATGTCTTGCGAATGGAGTATAAGGATGAAGCAACTGCGTTTAATGCAGAGAAAAAAGCTGAGTTTGAAAACAAAGGCAGACTTAATACCGCGATCACTCTTGCTATGTATAGGATGCTAGAAGCTAAGGGAGTGGAAACTCACCTTATCGATCAAGTGGATGACATTAATCTTCTGGTGAAGAACGTGGATATTCTTATGGTGGAAGTCATTGTCCGAAACATCGCAGCTGGCTCATTTTGTAAGCGAGTGGGAGTGGAAGAGGGAGTGGAATTCAATACTCCAATTGTAGAATTTTCATATAAGTCTGATGAACTAGGTGACCCACTAATCAATGATGACTACGCGCGTGAAATGGGTCTAGCCACACCTGAAGAGTGTGCTGAGCTGAAGCAAAAAGCTCTCGTAGTAAATGAGGTGATGATTGATTTCTTTAATCGCTGTGGGCTCAAGTTGGTTGATTTTAAGATCGAGTTTGGGCGCACTAAAGATGATGAAGCAAAGATCGTGCTAGCGGATGAAATAAGCCCAGACACATGCCGTCTCTGGGATATTGAGACGGGCAAGAAAATGGATAAAGACCGTTTCCGTCAGGACTTAGGAGATGTGATGGGAGCCTATGAGGAGGTTCTCAAGCGTGTAGAGAGTGCGATTTGATAACCTACGTCTAAACAAAATTGATAAGAAAATGCCGCTGGGGAGAAATCCTGAGCGGCATTCTTATTTAAATGATAAATTACCTGCGGGTCACCCATTCGGTGACTCGACTGTTGTGATCAAATTCTACCGTGGCTGCGGTACGTCTGACATAATATACCTCGGGGCCGAATCCTATTCCGTAACCAACACCACGGCATCCATATCTTCCGTATCCATAGGATGCGTAGTGCCGAAAGCTGCTAGTATAAACTGGTGAGGCAGTCGTATAGATCCATTTCTCAAATGACTTTCCATTACGGCTACCTGCGGTTAGCCCATCAGGCTTTCCCCATGCGAGAACGACTCCGTCCTTATGCATCCCTTTTTTGATCTCTCCTTGCTGCACCAGTTGTTTATGGTTGCTTGGTAAGCTTTCAAATAATGCAGGATTCTTAGCGATGCGAGTGCCTGGCGTGCTGGGAGCACAGCTATTTGCCATAAATGCTACAGCAAGTGACAAAGTGGAAAGGATCATTTTACGTTTCATATTGATTTTATTATAGACACATTTCTTCTGTTTCGCAAATCGCGGATTTTGAGAAACTCATTCTTACGTTAGATTCGTATTGAAAATTTCCAGATTCCCCACTAACGCAGTGCAGTGAACTCTATCTCTACTTTTCTAATCTTCCTCAAAGGCTTCGCTATGGGGGCAGCAAATGTAATCCCAGGTGTCTCTGGCGGAACGATTGCATTCGTCACTGGTATCTATGAGCGGCTGATAAACTCCATCAAGTCTTTCGATGGCACAGCTCTAAAGTTATTGTTAAACAGGAAATTTGCAGAACTATTTAAGCACACAGATGCAGGGTTTCTCGTAGCGCTAATGATTGGTGTTGTTGTGGCATTATTGACTCTTGCGCGCGCTCTGAAATACGGTTTCGAGCATCATCCCATCCTCGTTTCAGCTCTCTTTTTCGGACTCATTACCGCGTCTATTTGGTCTATTTTTAAAATGGTAAAACAATGGTCTTTCGGTGCAGTTATCGGATTACTTATTGGTTGTGGTATAGCTGTCTCGATGGCATTCCTTCCGCAGGCTCAAGAAAATCAAAGCATCATTTATCTCATGATCTGTGGAGTGGTGGCGATGTGCAGCATGATCATCCCAGGAGTCTCAGGGTCATTTGTCCTTATCCTGATGGGGAATTACAATCTCATCATGGTTGAGTCTCTTACTAAGCTAGGCGACATGAAATTTAAAGAAGCTCTGACGATCTTAATTCCTGTCGGTATAGGAGCAGTGCTAGGTATGGCAGTTTTATCACGCCTTCTAAGCTGGCTATTTAAGAAATTTCATGATGTGGCAGTTGCTACGATCACTGGTTTTGTCGCTGGCTCATTGGTGACTATTTGGCCTTGGAAAGAGGAGATCACTCAAAATTTTTCAGGAAAAGAAAAGCCGACAGGCTACGAGCGCTACTTACCTGAAATCGATAGTCATTTCTGGATTGCCATCGCAGTCATCATTGTAGGTGCGGCCTTAATGCTCGGGATCGAGCTACTAGGCAAAGATAAGGAGAAAACCTAAATCACAGTCACAGAATTTCCACAGCTATCATAAAATACGCTAGAGCCTTCAGCCTTACGAGTGCGATACCCTAGACCAATCCATTTACCCTCAACTTCACAAGCACTCGTGATCTCAGCCCCAGCTTTTCCTTCCGCATCAGAAGAAATGTAAAGTTCACAAGGAATCTCTATTTCTTGATCAAACTCAAACTGAACCAAATGTCGGTTCGTCTTGCCAGCAGATTTCATCCTAGAAATAACTTCTTGTCCCGTGTAGCAGCCCTTGGTGTAAGAGATAGAGCGTTCTTCCAGCTTCGCCTCAGGTGGAAGAACATCCCCTGTGAGTTCATAGCCCCAACGTGGAATCATGTTGGTGATTCTGAGGTGTTCCCATTCAGTTTCCTTAAATGTTAGAGGTAAGTTTTCGGTGACAGGAGTGAGGTAATCTCTACCAGGTTCACCGTAGCGATTACATTCCCAGTGGGGGAAATCATGAGTGATCACACCGATCTGATGATAGAGTATATAGTTACTAGTCTCATCAATAATCTCCGCATCATCAGCAATCAAATAACGATCCAAGCGAGCAAATAAACTCTCTCGCTGGCTGGCGCATGTGTCTAGCCAGATGTCTCCATCATATCTGCGGATGTAGCAGTCACCTTCAAGTTTTCCTTTGAAATTTGCAACAATCGAATAAACAGCGTTCTCCTCAGTAGCGAGTCTAACATCCTGGCTCACTTGCCCGTTCAGATAACGCTCTGCATCAGCCCCAGTAACTCGGAAAATAGCTCTATCAGAAAGATCTCGGATAGCCTCAGTTGGTAAATGGATAGGAATAATGCTCATAATAATTACTGTTCAAATTGTCGATAAAGAGCTGAGTAGTCAAGGCTGGCAGAACCATTTTCACACAGCTCATTCATCACATTAGCAGTCGTTTCAATTCCAGGTGTTTTTAGGTTCGCATCCTCAGCTAGTTTGATCGCAAATTTCGCATCCTTCAGCATATTATCGAGCGAGAAATGTGTATCGTAATCTCCCTCAACCATCGTAGGCAGCTTCATCGCCGCCAGCACTGATCCGCAGGCATTGCCCTCCACCGCAGATATAAAACTCTCAGCAGGAATCCCGTTTGCTGTTGCGATGGCTAGTGATTCACTAAGAGCCTGAACCGTAGATGCAGAGATCAGATTAGTAGCCACCTTGATCACAGTAGCATTACCTACTTTTCCAACTGGAATGACCTCCTTAGATGTGATCTCAAGTATTTCCCGATACTGCTCTAACAAAATTTCATCACCACCCACATAATAAACCAACTCCCCATTCTGAGCAGCCACTTTACTCCCTGTAAAAGGACAGTCCAGAAACGCAACGTCTAACGCCTCACACTCAGCAGCCAGCCAGAGCGTCGTTTCTAAATCTATCGTAGAATGATTCAGCAGAATTTTACACTCAGAGAGACTCTCACTGATTTGCTCAAACACCTCTCTACATGCTACTCCATCCTTAAGATAAAAGGCAACAACAGCCGCACCCTTCGCAGCATCAGCAGCGCTCTTAGCCTCATCATTTCTCCCCTTAATAGTTCTGTTCCAAGTCCGTATGTCGATTCCTGCCTCAGCTAAATTATCTGCACATCGACTCCCGATAATCCCCATGCCAAATACTGCCATCTTAGTTCCTGAAATTTCACTCATGCACCAAAATCACTCCACATCTCATCTGAGTCAATCTTGTATTGGTTTTCTCACACATTCTGTGCCACATTATCCCCATGAAAAAATGGATTCTCCGCATTATCTTCCTCTTGCTCATCATCACCCTAGCAGGATTTTTCTTTGCTAAATCTTATCTCACCAGAGACTACCTTGTTGCGGCGATTGAGAAATCCATAAACAGCCGCGTCCAAGTCAAAGACATCGATGTTAATCTTTACGGACTCAAAGGTACCGTAGATTTAAATGACGTCATCATCACTCAGAGAGACGACTCAGCAAACCAAAAAATACCACACGATCAACGAACCCCGATAGAGAAGGAGAAGGGTGAAATCCACCTAAAATCAGCCACTTTCAATATCTCGATCTGGGAAATTCTATCCAAAAAAATTCTAGTAGAAAAAATCAACTTCGACGGAGTAAGTATCAATGCCACACTCTACGAAAATGGAGACACAAGTATAGAGAATCTATTCTCCAAACCTGACCGCGATAAATCTAATACTCTCAAAATACCTAAGAAATTTAATGCAAAAGAAAATGAAGACTTCGTCACTCAGATTAATCAAATCAAACTCGATAACGTTGAGCTAAACCTCACCGTCGAGAAAACCAAGTTAGTCGTCAAGGGCAGGGGAGTGTATCTGCATTTGTTAGATATAAATGTGAACCCAGAGAAGCTCGACACAGTAAACGATGCTAAAATAAAAATAGCTGGAACCTTTGATCTTCAGTCACTAGATGGAGCTACAGACTATGGAAAAATTATAGCCAAAGGTGAGTCCGACATCACACTTTTCAATGCCGCAAATGGAGACCTAGAACCTGACATGATTCTCTCTCTATCAGTGGATGCAGAATCTTATCTTACCAGTGAAATCCCGTCCCTAAGTAAAATATGGAAAGCCGCAGACGTATTAAAGAAATTTGGTATCAAATCCTTAAAGCTTCCTGAGCAAGTATCATTTAAAAATAATCAAACAGTCAGAGTAGGATACAAATTAGGCACCGGAACTCTATTAGATCCGCTATCGATCAAAGTTAACGACTGGAAGCTCGAAGCCCTATCCGCGTCCTGGATAAGCACAGGAAATGATCAACATCTACTAGGTGTCAAACTTCACGTAGGCGAAGCCATTTCAAATAAACTAGGAGGACTTCTAGGAACCTTCTCAGAAAAACTAACAGGAAGCAACTCATGGATGGAAGACGGCAAGCTCACCCTCCACATCGAATCATCAGGAGAACTCTCTCAACCCAAAATCAGAATCAAAAACAACCTAGGAAAACCAGCAGAAAACCTCATCGATAGTTTCCTAGGTAGCGACAAAAACGCAGAAGATGATCCACTAAAAAAAGCCGGCAAAGACCTCCTAAAAGGTTTCCTCAAATAAAGAGGATAAAATCCAATAAATAGCACTACCCATCCCACTCACATCAACCCAAGCCTCAATTAAGCCAAGTTCTGTTCCGTCATGCTGGTTCCGTGCCTTCCGTGTTTTCCGCCTGTCCCGCGAACGCGGTGATGGTCAAAAAAATCCATCAACCCAAGGCTTCATCGTCCATCATTCGTGAATATTCGAGCAAATTCGTGGTAAAAAAATCCAAAAAACCAGCTTTCAGTCCCCCTAAAGCAACACCAACTTTGCCACCAAGAAATAAATAACCATCCCCGAAACATCCACAATCGTAGTAATGGCAGGAGCAGCAACTACAGCCGGATCAATATTCACTCTACGTGCACCAATCGGCAGCAATGACCCCACAAGAGTAGAAGTAGTAATCTGTGCCGTAATCGCTATTGCCACAGCTATCCCAAATCTAACAAAACCAATCTCAACCGGCATTTCAGAATAAAAAAGAGGCAACACAAAAATAGTAGTTAGAGCAATACACACCCCCAACAAAGACCCCAAAATAAGCCCCAACCTCAACTCCTTCCAAGCCACTCTACTAGTTTCACCAGAATCCAGTTCACCCAGAGCCATCGCCCGGATCACCATCGTAGATGCCTGCCCACCAGTATTCCCCCCAGCCGCCACCACCATAGGCAAGAACAACGCTAAAATAAACAACTCATCCAGCACGTGTTCAAATTTCAACATCACATACCCAGAAGCAATTGCTAAAAATGCCAACCCTAACAACCAAGGAAACCTCCTCTTAAAATGCGTGCTCAAAGTCGTATTCAAATAGCTATCCTCAGACACCTCACCAGCCATACCAGCCATCCGCTCTATATCCTCAGTAGATTCCTCCTCAATGATCTCAAGCGCATCATCATAAGTAATAATTCCCAACAACCGATCCTGCTCATCAATCACTGGCAAAACGATCAGATCATATTTTGAAAACATCTGAGCCGCATCCTCCTGGTCAGCAGAAGCTAAAATAGTATGCTTACAAGGTCGGTAAATTTCACTCACAGGACTATCCCACTTATTAAAAGCCAGATCCCTGATGCGCAATCTCCCGATCAATCGATCCTTCTCATCCGTAACATAAACCCGTGCCAACGTCTCAGAATCCGCATGAGCTTCTCTCAGCTCATCCAGCGCCTCCTTCACCGTCAGCCCCAGTCTCACCTTACCAAACGAAGTCGTCATCCTCCCCCCAGCAGTATCCTCACCATAGCGTAGCAGAGATTTCGTCACCTCTATATCATCTGGCTCCACCAGCTCCAGCAGCCTGTCCCTAGACTCCTCAGAAACATCCTGCAGCAGATCCACCCGGTCATCATCAGACACCTGATCTAAGATCTCCCGCTGATCATCAGAGCTAAATTGTCCCAACGCACCCTCCACCAGAGTATCTGGTAAATCCGTGATGACCTCAGCGAACTTCTCCGCACCCATCGTCTCAGTGAAAAAATTCCTCTCATCCTCACTCAAGCCCTCAAACACCTCAGCCAAATCCGCATAATGCAAGCCCTCAGCTAAACTCAAAAACCTCTCAGTATCTCTATCTTTCAGAGTTGTCACCAGCTCATTGATCACCTTCTTTTCCTCCTGCATGTTAGAAAACTAATCGCTACCAACCTATTTGTGAAGTGATAAACCCATCAACTTATGCTCACAGAATAAATTCACTTTTTTAGCATTTTAAACTTGCCAAGAAGCATCCTTTCGCTAATTTCCGCCCAGCACGAAAGATAGCAAAGGAAATGGTGGCCGTAGCTCAGTTGGTAGAGCCCCGGATTGTGATTCCGGTTGTCGCGGGTTCAAGCCCCGTCGGTCACCCCACCTTTTCTTTAGGCTAACTTTGGAGTTATTTGAATAGCTTGCTCCAGCCATTTCTAGAGTCCCTCACAGGCACTGCTCCCTGACCTATTTAGTAAATTTCACCTCACTCTCAACTAGAGTTTTTCCGTCATCTAGCACACTTTGTCTCGACTATTACACTCACAAAGTTTTAATTACTAAATAAGCATTATCAATATCAGACCACGATGATTAGCCTAGAAACACGTCTAGAATACAAATTCAGAAACTCTCTGCTCCTAGCGGAAGCTCTCACGCATCCCAGTTTAGCCTACGAGACACAGAGCCCACACTTTGATAATCAACGCCTAGAATTCCTAGGAGACGCCGTCCTGGAGCTCGCGCTCACCGCGCACCTCTACCATCTTTTCCCAGGTCACTCAGAAGGTGATCTCACCAAAATGAGAGCCAGACTCGTCTCTAAGCACGCACTCTTCGCATTCGCTAAAAGCCTAGACCTAGGAAGCTACGTTCTACTAGGAAAAGGAGAAGAAACCAGCGGCGGAAGACAACGCGCATCAACTCTAGCAGACGCATTCGAAGCCCTACTCGGTGCCATCTACATCGATGCCGGATTCGAAACAGCCAGAGACATCATTATCCGCATCATCGGCCCCAGCCTCGTAGATATAAATCAAGAACCAGACAAAAAGAACCCCAAAGGCAGACTCCAAGAGATCCTCCAAGCCATCATCCCCGAAAGTCCCGTTTATAAAGTCACAGAAGAGTCCGGCCCAGACCATAAAAAACAATTCAACGTCTCAGTCTCCTGGAACGGCAAGCTCCTAGCCACAGGATCAGGTGCAAACAAAAAAGAAGCAGAAGCCAACGCTGCTAGAAACGCACTCAAAGAAACATCCTGGAAAGACCTCTCTTAAACTCGCTGACTCCTAAGATACTAATGTCTCGTTATGATGAGCAGTAAAGTAACAACGCAAAATAAAAACACCTACCTCGGAGCCATCGAAGCAGGTGGCACCAAAATCATCTGTGCCATAGCCACTCCACAAGGTGAAATCCTCACCCAAACTCGCTTCCCCACCTGTGACCCAGAGTCCACACTCCAGGAAGCCGTCCACTTCTTTCAGAAAAACTTACCCCTAGACTCCTCACTCACCTCCCTAGGAATAGGAACATTCGGCCCAGCAGGCGTAAACCCAGCCCTGCCTAACTACGGAGAAATCCTAGCCACCCCCAAGCAAGGCTGGCAGGGGGCAAACCTAATCAAACCATTCACCAATGCCTTCCCTGGACTCAAAATTACCATCGACACCGATGTCAACGCAGCCGCACTCGGAGAAGGTATAAACGGAGCTGCTAAAGATCTCGACTCCTACGTGTATATCACAATAGGAACAGGCATCGGAGGAGGAGTCGTGATCAACAACCAAATCATCAAAGGCCACCTCCATCCCGAGATTGGACACATCTCCATCCACCAAGAAAAATCCGACACCTACACCGGAGCCTGTCCGTTTCACGCAAACTGCATCGAAGGTCTAGCCAGCGGTGAAGCCATCTTCCAGCGCTGGGGACAGAAAGCAGAAAACTTACCTCCAGAGCACCCCGCCTGGGAGCTCCAGTCCACCTACCTCGCATCCCTCTGCCAGACACTCACCGCCGTCCTCTCACCCCAGCGCATCATCCTAGGCGGGGGAGTCATGCAGCAGTCGCACCTTCTACCACTCATCCAGCAGAAATTTCTCACCAAATCAGCTAACTACTGGCAACTCCCCCCAGACTACATCATCACCCCAAAACTAGGAACCCAATCCGGCATCATAGGCGCTATCCAACTAGCAATGTAACGCCACATGCATCTAGCCTCAAAGCACCAAACATAAGTCCTATAAGACACATAAGACCTATCCCATCAACCCAAGTTCCGTTTCATCAACCAGGTTCCGTCAATTCCGTGTCTTCCGTGGTCAAAAAAATCCATCATGCTGGGTTCCATCGTCCACCACCCATAAAAAGTATTCCATATTCGCCTATCTCGTGAACGCGGTGATAGTAAAAATTCCAAACCTTAACCACAAATTCCCTCCTAAAACCCATCTAACAATAAGCCCATCTAAAATGATTTTTTAAACAAAAAAACAAACCTCAATAATACCCGCAACAATAGATCGCTTATATTTCAAGACCTTACACACCATCTTCAGAAAAACTCTAAAAAAGTAACGAAAAGGTATTGACCCAAACTCAGATTTATGTAGATTGCGCCCCGCCTCACCCGCCAAGGGGAGGACGAGAGAAACAACAATCACTAAGCGACACAGTTGCGAGG